>JAQGOU010000221.1 GCA_028293445.1 Verrucomicrobiales bacterium
GCGGCTATCTGCTCGCGCGTCCCCCGGCTGAAATTACTCTTGGCGATGTGCTTCGTAGCATCTACGGAGACGTGTTCGATTCCCCTGCTCTATCGGATCCCAAGTGCCCGATCGAGCTCCGCGATGCCTGGAGGAAAGTGCAGCATTCCGTCACCGAAGCCGCCAACGAGATTACGTTCCAAAAACTTCTTGAGGACCACACCGAGAAGGAAAAGATGTACTATATTTAAGCCGGAACGGTTCGGATGTTTAACCACGGATGGACACGGCTTCTGTTCTCCTTTCTCATCCGTGTTTATCTGTGTCAGCCAGAACAGAGATCAACTGCACCGCTCGCGGATGCTAATCCGTGGTTAAAAAGTTTTCGTCCGCATGGTTCGGTTAAGATGTGTCCTCCCTCACCCTGATTGCGCATCGGACTCATCAGGTTAGCTTGCTTCATGAATTCAACGGAACTGAATGCAATCGCACGGTTGTTGGTGGCACCTGGCAAAGGCATCCTTGCCGCCGACGAAAGCACACCCACGATCACCAAACGTTTCAAAGCACTCGACATTCCCTGCACAGAAGAGACACGGCGGGCGTATCGCGAAACCCTTTTCACCACGCCGGGACTCAGTGAATTTATTTCTGGCGTCATTCTTTACGACGAAACGATTCGACAGAAAGGCCAGGACGGCAGGTCGTTCGTGGATGTCTTGAGGAAAGAAGAAATCATCCCAGGCATCAAAGTCGATAAAGGCGCGAAGCCACTGGCTCAATTTACGGGGGACAAAATCACCGAAGGTCTGGATGGTTTGCGCGAACGTTTAACGGAATACCGAAACCTCGGTGCGCGTTTCACAAAGTGGCGGGCGGTGATTAGCATCGGTGAACATCTTCCGACTGTGGCAGCCCTCCGCGCCAATGCCCACGCGCTTGGACGTTTTGCGGCTCTTAGCCAGGAAGCCGGACTGGTCCCAATCGTCGAACCTGAAATATTGATGGATGGCGACCACACGATTGATCAATGCGCATGCACGACCGAGCTGGCATTGAAAATTGTGTTCGACGAATTATTCCAACAACGCGTGGGATTCGAACAAATGCTCTTGAAGCCCAACATGGTGCTGGCCGGCAAGGATTGCCGCCGACAGCCAGACGCTTTGGAGATCGCAGAGAAAACGTTGCGCTGTCTCTTGCGCACCGTTCCATCCGCTGTTCCTGGCATTGTTTTTCTTTCTGGCGGACAAACGGATGTGCAAGCGACGGAGAATCTCAATGCGATAAACAAAATTGGGGGAGCTCCGTGGCAGCTTAGTTTTTCATTCGGCCGCGCCTTGCAGTCTCCTGCGCTGCAAGCGTGGAAAGGTTCGGATGAAAACATTCATGCCGCACAAGAGGCATTGTTTAATAGAGCAAAGTTTAACAGCCTCGCCCGCTACGGCCATTACTTCAACGACCTGGAAAAGGAAACGGAAACCACTGGAGTCTAGCAGGCTTTTTCAAAAGTAGGAGACGAGGTAACGAGACTCTAATCTTTCCGCGTACACCCGAAGAGATTTGAGTCTCGTCACCTCGTCTCCTACGAGAAAAGGAGTTTTGATTAACCTGCTAAGATCATCGACAATTCCAACGCTATTTCTTAAAAATAGGTCGAAGCCACAAACTTAATTTCTCGGAAATGGAATATGACTACTGAACAGATTCTAAACACTTACGCCAACGATGGGGTGGTCCGGATTCCCTCGTTTTTTTCTAGCGAAGAAACAAAGCAGGTCCGACAGGAAATCGAACGCTACGCGCACGACATCGCACCGACCCTGGAAGCGAGCGAAGTGACATTTGAAGCCGACGGTAAAACAGCGCGCAACCTTTGGCGGATGGAAAAGTACGACTCGTTCTTTGCTCAAATCGCGCAAAAGCCGGAAATCCTGAATCTCGTCCGAGAATTGGTTCACGGCGAACCCGTTCTGCTCGGCGTAGAAACTTTCAGCAAACCTGCGAAGATCGGTTCGGGCGTCCCACCCCACCAGGACAATGCTTACTTCTGCCAGGCGCCAGCGGACGTTTTAACGATCTGGATCGCCATGGATGCCGCGACCGACGGGAATGGGCCGGTCCATTATGCACGCGGTTCCCATAAGCTTGGAATGCAACCGCACAAAGCTTCAGGTGTGAAAGGCAACTCGATCGGTCTTGCAGAAAAATTTGATCACTCCGATCCGTTCATCGGGATTTTGAATCCGGGCGACGCGCTAATCCATCATTGCCAGACGATTCATTACAGCGGACCTAATCGAACTGATTTTCCACGATGTGGTTTCCTGCTGGTTTATCGCGGTGCCCACACGCAATCGGATCCGGAATTAAAAGTCGCGTATGATAAGGCGCGTGCTTCGGTCTGATTACGACCCCATCCCGGTTTGATTCGCCGGGATGAGTGATCGGCGGCTACTCCACAGTAATTGATGGCGGACGGACGACGATTACCGCCGGACGCACAACAACCGGGGCAGGTGCCACGTAGACTTCCGTATGACTTCTGTGTCCATAGGCGTGTCCGTGTCCATGGCTGTGTTCTTCCGAAACCAGACAACCAGACGTTGTCAGGAGAAGAGTGAGAGCGGCGGTCAAAAATAGGGTTTGTTTCATATTCAGTTGTTACTTTCTGGAACGAGGTTATGCGGTGGGCACGGACTTCTCTATGGGGTGTTACCCTCCTATGACCAATGCAAGATTTCTTCTGACTGAAGCATCACGTCTGCTCGCAGGGGCCTTTTCCAGAGTGGATAATTTCCGAGCTCAGCGACCCTTTTCCCCGAGTAGAAAAACGCTTTCCGAGCTCAGCGGCTCTTTTCCCGGAACAGGAAAACACTTTCTGAGCTCGGCGACGCTTTTCCCGGAACAGGAAAACACTTTCCGAGCTCGGCGACGCTTTTCCCAGAGCAGGAAAACTCTTTCCGAGCTCGGAAAGTTTTTTACCGAAGTGGAAAATGCGTCCTTTTTGTCAAAATCGAGGTTTTGACAGCAGATTTGTGACTTTCCACCCCGCCAAATGTCTCTTTTTGACCAATCTATAGGAAAATCGCTGCATAAAGGAATTTGGCGCAAAGTCAGCTAAGAGGGGTTTCATGCCAAGGGTTTTCCCGTCGGTCAGAACAACTATAATGACAAGCTTCCCTCTCCTTCCGGCACAAATGACAACTGAAATTGTCCCATCGCTCGCCAGCGGCAAAGAACACTGATTGGACTAAGCCCCGGCCAATTGTTCCACCGTGAGTTCGTTGAGTAACGGTTCGCCGCGCGCAAAGCGTTCCACGTTGAGCGAAAAAATCTCCCAGAGCCGCTCTTTGAAACGGGGGCTGAGACTGGAACCGGAAATATGCGGCGTGAAGATTACGTTAGGGAATTTCCACAACGGATGCTCTGGTGGCATCGGATATTGGTAATGGGTATCGAGCGCCGCTCCGGCAATCCATTTCTCCCGCAATGCTCGCAGCAACGCCTCTTGTTGAATGATTGGTCCACGAGCCGGATTAAGCACATACGCCGTGCGCGGAAGCGCCTGCAATTCGCGTTCGCCAATTAAGCTCTCTGTGGCTTTCGTTAGAGGGATGCCCACGATTAAAAAATCCAAACCGCGAAGGAACTCCAACTCCTCTCCCGCTCGAAACACCCGGTCAGGCAAGACGCCCTCTGCATCACCGGTTCCCGGTACGCTATAAATATTTTTGCGCGGTGCGACCCCATTTCGCGCCAGCACATGCACACGTAAGCCAAGTTGTTTTGCGAGTCGCGCCGTTTCGCGTCCGATTCCGCCATATCCCCAGAGACCTACCGTTGCTCCGCGGATCTCCTTCTGGAAAATCGCCGAACGATCCCACACAGCGGCGTCTTGATTGCGAATGATCTGTCGCATGTCGCGCGCAAGATTAACCATCATGGAGATATTCCACTCCGCGATCGGCACGTCGAAACAACCCCCGCCATTGGTCGCACGCACACCGCGCGCCGGAAGATTAAGACCATACAGTTGCGTATAACCGACGGAAGCAATCTGCATCCATTTCAGACGGTGCATCACCGCGTGATTCGTCGGCGGCAGTGTGCAGAAATAAACGTCTGCATCAGCAATCAGTTTCGAGTCCAGTTCGCGCGCGCGTTCTTCGGGCGGCTCGATTAATTGAATCTCGCAATCGGTCCGTTGCCTCAGGGCGGCAAGAGCAGGTTCGTGAGCGGCGACATCGATGACAATTTTCACGCTTTAGTCCTTCAGGATTTTTCCAGGAACGCTGTTGAATTCGCCACTGCCTAGTTTGAATGGATAACGGCGTTTGATCTCATCGGTGAGCACGATGCCGAGGCCGGGGCGATCCGGTGGCGTGGTGTAACCATCCTTCATCACGAAGCCGCCATCGATCACGTCAGAATGCAGCCCCGCGTAGTCCGGAGGAATTTCCAGAATGCAGGTATTCGCGGCCGCGAAACCGGCGTGGATGTTTTGCATCATCGAACCGCCTGCGCCCCATGCATGCGTAGCCACTTTGCGATCACCACGAGCTGCCAGCATTTTTGCAACAACGAGAAACTCACTCAGCCCACCCGTGAACGATGCATCGGGCTGGCCGATGTCGAAGGAGTCTTGTTCAGCAAAGACGCGCCACTCGTAAGCTGCGGTCAAACACTCGCCACCCGCAATGGGTGTCGTCGTGGCGCGACAGAGTTCGCCATATCCCCACGGATCGGTGTAGTGCAACGGCTCTTCCAAAAAGAATGGTTTGTAAGGCTCCAACGCTTTGGCGACCGCGATGGCAACATCAACCGTCCATGTCGCCACGTGGTTATTCCCCATGTGCGCATCCATCATGAGCCAGGCCTCCGCGCCTGCGTGCGAACGCATGAAAGCAAATTTATCCGCTTCGAAATCCGCCGCTTCCTTCGCCTCTTTCGGCATGTACCAACCCTCCTGTGGCGAGTAGCTTCCTGCGCCCACTTTCAATCCGCGAAAACCGAGTGAGAAATAATGATCAATCTTTTGCGCGAGCCGTTCCTTCGGATAATTGCTCGGCCCACCCGTGGCATAACAAGGAAGGCGTTGGTGCTTGGCTCCGCCGAGAAGCGCATGCACTGGTTGTCCGAGCAATTTGCCTTTCAAATCCCATAGCGCCGCTTCGATTCCATTCAGCACGATCACCCCGAGCCCGACGCGGCACCAGAAGTTGCCGCAGTGATACATGCGACGCCAGAGCTCAGGGATATCATCGACGGTCTGACCGACCAGAATCGGTTTAAAGAATTCAACAATAGACGGAACGACCTCTGGACAGAAATAACCTGCGTAGGTTTCGCCGATTCCAATCAGTCCTTTGTCGGTCAGGATTTCAATAAACGCGGCGCTGCGTAGCTTGCGAGCCTCTCGTAAGAAAGGGTCGTTGGTGCAAGGTCCAGTGAGAAGAGTCGTTCGGACATCAGTGATTTTCATGGTGGTTACGGAAATTGTGATCGAGCCAAAACCAGGTGTGATTATAGAAATCGACGCAGCTCGTGTGCGCGAGGTCAGGATAAATGTTCAAAGATTTATTAGTCCCAGGCAGTCGCTCGTAAACCGATTCAATCGTCGGCATAGGACATACCGTGTCCTTGCCACCAGCGCTCATTAACACAGGAACGCGCAACTGAGGCACCAGTTGCCAGGGATCGAAATAACTGAGCGTGCGTAACGCTTGCTCATCATTCCGTTTGGCCTGGCTGAGAAGCTTATACACGAGGGAATTCGTCGTGCGCGCGGCGAGTGGAAAATTGCAGAGGAACGGAACATGCGCGACGACGGCTTTCACGCGAGAATCGAGTGCGGCGACGGCGAGAGAAATCCCTCCACCCTGACTGGTGCCGACCAGTGCAATGCGCTCGTGATCCAAGTCTTTACGTGAGACTGCGAAATCGATCGCTCGGATCACGTCGGCATATGCACCCTGATAATACGCGCCTTCCGGCCGGTCGAGGTGCCATGTGAGTTTGTCGGAGCCGTCGACCTTCCAGAGGTTCGTGGAGTCGCCCTGCCCTCGTGGAAAAACCTGCAGGATCGCATAGCCCCGCTGGCATTCGCTGAGCATCACGCCCTGTTGCGTGCCGCCATAGCCAGGCACTGTGATAACGACCGGCCACGGTTGAGCGGGCGCTTCACCTTGAACCGGCAAAGCCAGCCATGCACGGAACAACACCCCATCGAGGCTGCGCAAGGTGATTTTAAATTTTTTGTAAGGAACAGCTTCCGAGACCGCCTCGACTTGCGCGTTCATCGGTTCGCTCGCCAAACGTGCGCGGGTCTTTTCCCAAAACGTTTTTACCTCCTGCGCCGATAACTGCATCGTCGCCAAGACAGCTCCCAATAAAGTAAAAATGAATTTCGCGCTCTTCATCCAATATCAATGCTCATCCATGAAATTGAATGACCTATGGCTTCCACCACGTGCCGCCGAGAAAATATTTTCCAAACAGGTTGTAGTAATAAACGGTCAACACGCGGCCATCCGGCATTTCCATCGACTCGGGATAACCGATGTCCCAGTTAAGGAAATCGCTACGCAATGGCACTTCGGTAGCAATGTCCCATGTCACGCCATTGTCACTACTGAAGCAGGCGCGAATGCCGCCGGGTGTCGTGTGACGACCCGGACGAATCCCATACGTGGCCATGACTCGCCCATCCGCGAGTTGAATCAGATCAACCGGATGACCGATCATCGCGGTCTTCTGAACGGGTGCCCAGGTTTTGCCATCATCGTCTGAGTAGGTCATGTAAATGGCGTTTTCGGTGCCGTGATTGCGCAGCCCGGCGATGATGCGTCCCGATTTCGTGCGCACAATTCCAGGCTCCATGAATCCGCCCAACTTTCCGCCCGGATCGCTCGCAATGGTTGAAATATATTTCCAACTTTTCCCCTGATCGGTCGAACGAAGCATGACAGAGGCAACATCTTTCGAATCGCCGTTGGGACCATAGCCAATGATTGCCATCATTATCGAACCATCCGGCATTTCGATCGGCGCGTCGGTCGGTCCCTCCAAATTCTTGAAAGGCATCTCTTTCGTGTCGATGTAATTTGGCTCTGACCAGGTGCGCCCGTTGTCTTTGGATGCGATGACGTATGCACCGAGAGAATGTTTATCAGGAGACAATGTTCTTCCTCCGCCGTACGAACCGTCTGCGGCATAGAGGTTGTTATAGAAAACCCCGACGACAATCGTCCCGTCGCGAAGCTGAATGCCACAACCTTCGCGTTCATCGACATCTTTGATCGCCGCAATCACCTGTCGCTCACCCCATGTCTTGCCGCCATCTTTGGACCGTAGCATCACGACATCGCCGTCATTGGAAATGTGTTCCGTCCCCTCTCTCCACAGAATGAGCAACTCGCCATTTTGCAGTTTGATCAAATCCGCGGGATGAACATGTCGAAATCCATTCCCGTAAATCACTTCATGTTTGAACTCATGTTTGTTCAGCAACTCTGGGTACGCTTTCGTCGCGAGAATCTGGGACTGTTCATTCGCGACCGCCATGTCCTGCCGCAACGCATCGATTTCACCCGCTAGACTTTCCATCGTTTGCTTCAGCGTATCGCGGCGGTCTTTCACGGTGAACCAGCCATTGCTCCATCCAGCAAAGGGAAGAATCTCAACCTTCAGGATTGCTGATTTTCCCGCTTCGACGACCGATTCCGGCACACTCAATTGATAAATACCGCTGTTGCCGTGCAATTCGAATTCCCGGTGCGAACCAGCAAATGGATACTCCACCCGCTTGGAATTATATTTCAGTTCGAAGCCGCCTTCTTTCCACGTGACGTCGCGGGTAACACCAATGGTGAAAGTAAGCGCGTATTGACCATTCACCGTCAATTTCGCCTGTGGCCCGAGCGAGAATTCTGAAGGCAACACCGAACTCGCCGCGATAAAGGAAAAGGTCGTCGGCTTTTTTTTCGGCACTACAGCCGTCTTCCATGAAACGTAATTCGTTTTGATTTGCCTGGTCCACCACGCAGCGGTCATGTAGCCACGCGCTACGCCGCGAAAGTCGCGACTGCGTCCGGTCTTATTTCCATTATTGTGAAACTCTACTTTGTCGAAACCTTCGACCGCTTGAACTTCGGACCGACTGGATTCATCTGCGAACAGGAAACCGCTGACGAACAGCAGCGCCGTCGCAAAACATATTCCTCGTAATGTCATCATGTTCTCTGGGGACTTATTTTTTGGTTTCAAAAGCTTCGTCGCTCCAACGGGAGTAATCCGTAGAGTTCCGGGCTAAGGAGTGCTTACTTAGTCTTAACGGCCACATCCACGAACCGTCCCCACACGTCTCTCTTCATCCCTTTACTCCAGGCGCCGAGGTCGTAGGTCACGAACAGCTTGTTATCGGTCAAGGTTTCCTCAATCGCCATGTAGTGAGTCGTGAGGACACCGGAAGTCATTCGCACCACGTTACTCCAGGTCTCGCCATGGTCGCTGCTGACCGCGAGATAATTGCCGTTCCAGGAATGTTCGGGGTGCGCCCAGCAGGCCTTCTGCGGGATGCGAACGCCGAAAGCAGCGACCAGCAATCCGCTGCGCAATTCGATCAACTCAGGATCAACCACGGCGCCGCGAAGGTCGTCGGGATTGTTTTCATCCAGCAACCGTCCTTTAGAACCCTTGAAATTGCGAAAATGATCCACCCACAGTTCCGCTCGATAAATATCGAGGCCAGCAAACACGCGGGGTTGGTGCGGACTCCATGTCACGCCCTCATCGTCGGAAAAAGCTTCGCGCAATTCGCGTCCGGTCCGCATGAAACAAATCAGTCTCCCCGCTTTCGGACCTTTGCTCACGCGCGCCAACACTGGTTCGCCGAACCCCTCAGTGCCGATCTTCGGATCCACAGCTACCGTTGAAACCATTTTCCAGTGCTGTCCTTTATCCTTGGAACGGACGAGAATTACTCGCGACTTCATCATCGACGGCATGTAAGTCGATGGCGTGCTGTCTCCTTTGAGGAATCCGTAGAACGTGGTGAGCAGATCCCCATCCGGCAGTTCGAGAATCCGGCGATGCAAACGTTGTGCATCATGCGGATGACCGCCGTCATCCTTGGAACAATAGAAATCAGCCCCGGGAATCTCGAAGACGACCTCTTTCGGTCCTTCCAAGGTGCGCCAATCGTTGGTGGAAGTATAAAGTTGCCCAAGGCCTTCATTGGTGCGTGTGCTCGGCGTAATGTAAGTGTCGAGCGCGAGGATGGTGCCGTCGCGGAGCTGCACCGCCCCGCCTTCCATGTTCAATCCATTTTCTCCAGCCTTGAGCGGGAGGACTACCCAGGTATTGCCGTCATCACGGGAAACTCTGGTCTCCATGGCCCAGGGATAAACCATGCGTGATGTTGGAAACGGTTTTTCCGGAACCTGCGCCTGCAGGACGAGCGCGCCAGAAGCGGTGCGCAACAGCGATGGCTGCAAACCCCGCGGGAGAACCATTCGTTCTTCACCAAAACTAAACCGCAAATGACCGTCAGCCTCGATCATCTCGGGAATGTTTCTGCGCAGCTCTATTGAACCAGTTGGCGCATTGGTAATGATATTGGGTTCAGCGGCAATCAAAAGAGTTGCCGTGAACGCGCAAAACAACGCCGTGTGGAGCCGTGTTACTATTCGCATCATGATGCAGCCATTGAACCTTCAGATGGTAAGTCTCCCAACGTCTATTCACTTGTCTTTTGTTCAGACAGGTTCCACTCGTAGGGTTTCTAGCCGAGCGTCTCACCCGGAACAAATTGCGACATGATCTTGTAATCCACCGAACGATTCGTTCCGTGAACCATTTCAATCACCGTTCGCGAAAGACGGGCGGCAAGGACGCTCGATTTATTGGAGTACCGCGCCATGCTTGGAATGACATCTTCAAGGAAGGTTTCATGATCTCGGGAAATAATCGCAACGTCCTTGGGCACGCGAAACCCCTTCTGTGACATGTAGCAGAGCACCGTTAACGCATGTCGAGCCCGTGATACGAGAAAGCCCGTAGGCGGTTCGCGACGAGCCATCAAGGTATCGAGCCGTGAACGAATGTTCTCCACCGTTCCGTTATGCGTCACGACGGTGCCTTCGACGCCGCGGGCCTTCGCTTCCAGTGCAGCTTTCTGAAAACCAGCCTCCGTCACCGCTTCACCCGCCGCCCCAGGATGTGGGTTCAAAAGCACGATCCGCTGATGGCCTCGTGAAAGAAATTTTCCGACCGCGTGATGACACACCGCCCCATAATCAACATCGACGGACGGCAAATCGATTCCATGGAAGCGCGTCCCGGCGATAACACACGGAAGATGACGATCCGCAAACCACTTTTGCAACGCCTCCGGTGAACTCATTAAGACCCACCCTGCCGGATTCAACATGGTGGCCAGCTTTTCCATCTCTTGCGCCGAACGCGCTCGAAAGGGAACACGACTCACATGGGTCTCCAATAAATAACCTTCCTTGGCCAAATGCTCGCGCATGCGATCGATCAAAAACGCGCGGAACATCATTCCCTGCAAAGGATCCGGCATCAAAATTACCACCCGATTGCTTTTGGTTTTAAGACGGGAAGATTTGCGAACGATAATCTCACGCCGCCTGCCCTGGTGAGATTTAATGATCTGCTGCCGGCTCAACTCCTCCAGCGCGGCGCGTACGGTCGTCCGGCTGACATGCAGTTGCGCGCACAATTCATGTTCACCCGGCAGCCAACTCGTCCATCGTCCCGCTTCGATCTCCTCGCGAATGACGGCAGCAGTTTGTGTGACCAGCGAAGTTTTTTGAGGCAATCGTTTCATCGCTGGAACTTTTTTTCTATTTAACGCTGCTCCACCGCGGATACTTCTTCTGAATCATCGCGACAATTTTTTTGAAGGTGGCGTCGCTCAACCCGGCGTAGGGTGAAAGCAAACGTAACGGAAACTCCGGGTCGTGAATTTTACAGAAGACTTTGTCATAGGCACCGTCCATATGCGCTTCACTGCGTCCCAGTCCAACGAGCTCATTCACTAATTCTGAAAGCTCACGCTGTCCCTGCAACAACGCAGAGGTATCGCGGCGCTGGCCGATTTCGAAATAACGTTTTGCTTCGGCGAATTGAATCGATGCGATTGAGATCAATAAACCGCATTCGCCTATCTGACTGCCAAACGCGTATCCAATCTCCGTGAAGAAATGTTGAAGTTGCGGAGCCTTGGTCATCAGGCCAAAGACGCGCTCCATGGAATCGGTGCTGTTTTTTGCC
>JAQGOU010000357.1 GCA_028293445.1 Verrucomicrobiales bacterium
ATAGGGTCCTCGGTATCCATACCGTTTTAGAAGCTAAATTGAGTTGGGTGAACGTTAGACCATTCCATTTTAGCTCCTAAAATGGGTTGGCTACCCGGTACCCCTATCGTCCTAGCTTCTAAACTGCATAGGGTCCTCAGTATCCATATCGTTTTAGAAGCTAAACTCAGTTGGGTGAACGTTAGACCATTCCATTTTAGCTTCTAAAATGGGTTGGTTACCTGGTAACCCTATCGTTTTAGAAGCTAAAATGGGTTGGTTGGAGCGTCGCCAGTCCGTTTTAGAAGCTAAAATGGACGGTTGAGGCATCGATTCGGCCGTTCTTGACACGGAAATCGGTCGGATTTTGGCCGTGCAGTCGGGCTGGGAACCGTTTGGGGAGGCGATGCGGAACTCCGAAACAGAACAGTTTGTGATCTTTAACCGGAATGATTCCGCTGGTGCAAGCGAGTTAGCCTCGCCAAAGTGGCCGGCCCATTCCGTTTGGATTGTCATCCCGAAACAAACCTACAGCCCGGTCGGATGATCCAGAAAGACCCAGGGCAGACGATATTTTTTGGAAAGGTAGGCCGCCAATGCTTTCGGGCCGAAGGTTTCGGTCGCGTAATGGCCACCGTAAAAAACGTTCACACCCAAATCTTCGGCGAGACTGTACGTCCAGTGCGGTCCTTCACCGGTGATAAAGGTATCGACTCCCTCGTCCGCAGCCTTTTTCAGGTCACCACCGGCGCCACCGGTGACGATGCCGATCCGTTTACATTTCTCAGCACCGCCGGGCAGCACCTTGGGCGCAGCACCCAACGCTTTCGTGAGGCGTCGATTCAACTCCAAACGTGAAATGTCCGTTTCAGTGCGCAGACCGATGAACTGATTCTTGGCAAAAAAGAATGGCTGCAGGTTTTTCAAACCGAGCGCGGCGCAGAGTTGCGCGTTGTTGCCGAGCTTGGGATGCGCATCGAGCGGAAGGTGCGAACTGTAAATCGCCAGGTTGTTCTCCACGAGAAGACGGATCATCTCATAGCGCTTCCCGGTCCATGGATGCGTCGGCGACCAATAAAGCCCATGATGAACAATGAGCAGGTCCACCTTGGCTGCGATCGCAAGTTTCACCGTCGCGAGCGTGGCGTCGACAGTCGCGGCGATTTTCGAAACGGTGCCGCGGTTCTCCATCTGCAGTCCGTTCACGGCGCCTTCGTAATCGGCGATTTCGCGAGTGCGAAGGAGCGTGTCGCAATGCTCGACGATGCTTTTCAAGGATGCGTTAGGCATAGTTGGAATGAATTGACCATTTAAACCAGGCTACGGCCAAAATCACCAATAAAAGAATGCCGTGGAAAATCACTATTTTCCAATACTCGCGGGGCTCCTCTGTCCGTTTCACCAAGTTGACGCGACATGCCATCGCACCGCTGGTGAGCAATTCAACGAGAACGACGGCGACTAACGGGGCGATATAGAACAAGACTTCGAAAGCGCGTGTGTAGGAATCGTGCGGATGACGGTCATAGAAGTAAAAGGCCACCCACCAGAAAAAAATTGTGGCACTCAGGCAAAGAAGGCCCCAAATAAATTGTTCCAACAGTTTCATCGAACGACATCGGATTTCAGCACGAGGCGTTCGGGAAGTCACGGCGGACTTTTTGCGGAATACTGCCCAAATTAACATTTGAATTTTGAAATCATCGCTCCACATTGCGAATCGCCAGTTGGACAAAAATGTTCCTGAACAAAATCCGAAAAAAGTTGCATCACTTTGTTGAATTCCCTCTGCGCATCCTTATCATTCGCACACTGAAGAAAATCCTAAGATGAGTGAACCGCTCGACGCCAACGGCACCTGGAATATCCAGGCCGCACGCAACCTTTACAACATCAACCGCTGGGGCGCGAAATATTTCGACATCAACGAATCTGGTCGTGTCGTAGCCAAGCCGCTGCAGGAAGCCGGTGCGTCGGTTGATCTCACTGATGTCATCGAAGAAGCCAAGGGGCGCGGGTTAAAATTTCCACTGTTGATCCGGTTCCAGGATATTTTGCGCCACCGCGTGGAAGCGATCAATCTGGCCTTTCGCAGTTCGATTGCAGAATTTAATTTCCAGGGAAAATATCGCGGCGTCTTCCCGATCAAAGTGAATCAACTCCGCGAAGTCGTGGAAGAAATCCTCGATGCGGGCAAACCTTTTAATTTCGGACTCGAAGTCGGGAGCAAACCGGAACTTTTCGCGGCACTCGCGCTGCAAAGTCAGCAGGGCAGCCTGATTGTTTGCAACGGCTACAAAGATGCGGCCTTCGTGAAGATGGCGTTGATGGGCATCAAGCTCGGCAAAAAAATTATCCTGATCGTGGAGAAGCTCTCGGAGCTCAAACAGATCATCGCGATCTCCAGACAGGTTGGCGTTGAACCCTTGATCGGCATTCGTGCGCGGCTCCTCAGCAAAGGCGCTGGCAAATGGGCCGAAAGCGGTGGTGAAAATGCGAAGTTCGGTTTGAGCACGGCGGAGTTGCTCGCGGCCACGGAAATTCTGCGCGCGGAGAAACTTGAACATTGTTTCAAGCTGATGCATTTCCACATCGGTTCACAGGTGCCGGATATTCTCATCGTCAAGAAAGCGGTGCAGGAGGCGGCGCGTTTTTACGCGAAGCTCAAGAAGATGGGCTTCGACATTGAGTTCATGGATGTCGGCGGTGGTCTCGGCGTGGATTATGACGGCAGCCGTTCCGCGTTCGACAGCTCAACCAATTACACCCTGCAGGAATATACGAACGACATCGTCTATTACATTGCGGACATTTGTAACGCGGAGAAAGTTCCGCATCCGGATATCATCAGCGAAAGCGGGCGCGCTCTGGTAGCGCATCATAGCGTTCTGATCGTGGAAGTTTTTGGCGCCATTGAAAAGATCAGCGCCGCGACACAATTTACCTACGGAGAGAACGAACACGCCCTCGTGCGGGAGTTGCTCGATATTCGCAAGAATCTGGATCGGGCGAACAAGCTCGAAGCGTATCACGACGCCTTGGAGCGCAAGGAAGACGCGCACAACATGTTTACGCTCGGCCTGCTGGAATTGCCGGACAAGGCGAAGATCGAAACGTTGTATTGGGAAATTGGATTGGACGTCGTCGAGAGCTTTAAAGGCCAGGCCTACATTCCTGAGGAAATTCGCAAGCTGGAAGACAGTCTTGGCGACCAGTACCTCTGTAACTTTTCGGTGTTTCAATCCCTGTTGGATCATTGGGCTTTAGGGCAGTTGTTCCCGATCATGCCAATCGCCCGGCTCGCCGAACGTCCCACGCGCGAAGGCACTTTGGTTGACATCACCTGCGATTCGGACGGTCAGATTAATAAGTTCATCGATCTTCGTGATGTCCGCGACACGTTGCCGATGCATAAGCTGAACACGAATGGTAATGGCCAAATGGAACCCTACTATCTCGGTTTCTTTTTGATGGGCGCCTACCAGGATATCATGGGCGATCTGCACAACCTTTTCGGGCGGGTGAATGAAGTGCACGTCTTCCTGGATTCAGACGAACCGTCCGGCTATTACGTGGAAGAGATCATTGAAGGTTCGACGATTGTGCAAACCTTGACGGCGGTGCAATACGACGAAAAAGAGTTGGCCCGCCAGATGAAAATGCAGATCGATGAAGCCATCAAATCTGACCGGCTGAAGCCGTCCGAAGGAATGCGCTTGCTCGACGATTACGAGCGCGGTTTGAAAGATTACACCTATCTCACGATCTGAGCTGAGAAACGGTCCGAACCGTGCTGAATAGATTGAGCATTGAAACTTTTACCTCAAATTTGTCGCGAACTCCCGGACCCCGGAGCGTCTCTGCGATGAATGGAAACGAACACAGGGCAGACTTACTTCGGTCCATGGGGAAAATGGTTCGGGGATTATCCGCGTTGTTTTGGGGCTTGCCGTTGACCCTGGTTATTTACGTTCAGACTGCGACCACCGATTGGCTGGATCCGTTGGAGTGGTGGGCCATGGCGCCGCCGGCCCTCATCACGGGGCTTTTGCTCTTCGGACTGATCCAGATGCATTCGTTTCAGAAGCAAGAGAGAATTTGGATTCGCGCCCTCGATCGAGCGGAGATTCTGGCCTTCATCAATATTGGTTTATCTCCCTTTATTTACTGGTGGCATCGCTTGCCGGGAGTAACGGTTTACACCGTGGCGATCGCCTTGATTGTGCTTTCCAGCATCATCTTTGTTTTCAATTTGAATCATGTCCTCGAGCGGCTGACGGCCATGTTGCCGGACGAGGCGTTACGACTTGAAACGAAAATGTTTACCTCGTTCAACCGCACCCTCCTGGTGGCTATTCCTATTTTGATCGTCGCGTATTTTATCCTCGCCCAGTTTGAGTACGCATCTGATTTCATCGGGCAGATCCTGGACACCGTCAAACGGGTGGGGCTCTGGTTCATGATTTTCCTGCTCCTGATGCCACTTGCCATGACGATGACCCTCATCTGGAAAATCAAGGAAGTGATCTTTAACAGTATTTTCCAGACGAACGATTGATGGCGTGTTTGGGCGTCTTGGAAGTCATCTTCTCACTTCCCTCGGCGATTTTCGTTCAGTAGTGTTTCCCTATGATAATTGCGCCGTCGCTGCTCGCCGCGAATTTTGCCCGCCTGGAGAAAGAGACCAGGCGAGTGAATGCATCCGGCGCAGAATGGCTGCACCTGGATGTGATGGACGGACATTTCGTTCAGAACATCTCCTTCGGTCCCGCGATCGTTAAAGCCGTCCGGCCCTTTTCAAAATTATTCTTCGATGTGCATCTGATGTGTTCCAAGCCGGAAATCCTGCTTGAACCATTCGCCAAAGCGGGCGCAGACCAAATTGATATTCACGTCGAACTGGGCGATCAGGTCACCCCTTTGATCTGGAAGATTCGTTCGCTCGGAAAAAAGGTGGGCCTATCCATCAATCCGCCCACAAGCATGGCGGCGGTTGAACCGTTTCTTTCACAGATTGACTGTTTGCTCATCATGACGGTGAATCCCGGTTTCGGCGGACAAGCCTTCATCACGGAAACGCTGCCTAAAATCCAACAGGCCTTCGCCTGGCGTCGCGATAAAAACCTGAACTATCACATCGCGGTCGATGGCGGGATTAATTTCATTACCGCTGGGGAATGCGCCCACGCCGGTGCCGATACGTTCGTGGCCGGCACGGGCGTGTTCGGTTTCCCGAGCTTGACGCGGGCGGTGACGAAGATGCGCAAGATCGTCGAAAAGAACGCGCGCGAAGATTTTAAATTCGATGCAAGCAAAGGCTTTTTACTAGCCTAGGAGTAAGCAGAACGACGCATAGACACGAGGCTACGCCTTCTTAGACTGGATTTGTCGGCAAATGAACGCGGTGCTCTGCTTGCGGTCAGAATATTTCAGAACTATGTCTCAAATCAAATTTGGCACGGACGGATGGCGGGCAGTTATCGCCGAAGATTTCACCTTCAGGAACGTCGAGCGCGTGGCGCAGGCGACTGCTGATTATTGGAATGCGAACCCGGTCAACGGAACCGAGAAGAAGGCTGTGGTCGGCTATGATCGCCGGTTTCTTTCCAATGAATTCGCGCGGCGTACGGCGGAAGTTTTGGCCGGGAACGGTTTCAAAGTAATTCTCACGAGTGATCCGACCCCGACACCAAGCGTCTCGTTCGCGGTGAAAGCCAAGAAGGCGGTCGGTGGCGTGATGATTACCGCGAGTCACAATCCGCCGTCGTTCAACGGATTTAAATTGAAGTCGTACTATGGCGGTTCGGCGGACAGCGAAACGTGCAAAGCGATCGAACAGTTGGTCGACAAAAATCCGATTCGCGCCGTTGCCGATGCCAAGCAAATTACGGTCGAGAACATTCGCCCGGCCCATTACGCGGCCGTCAAGCGGCTCGTCGATTTTCCGCTCATCGCCAAATCAAAACTGCGTTTTGCGCATGAGGCGTTATTTGGCGTTGGGGCAGGGTGCTTCGATGAGCTTCTCAAAGGAACCACGTGTCGCGTTACCACGTTGAGCGGCGCTCACGATCCGAATTTCGGAGGGATCAATCCTGAGCCGCTCGCCAAGAACTATGTGAAGAGCGCGGCGTTTCTGAAAAAGAATCCGCACGACATTTGCCTCGTGACGGACGGTGATGCCGATCGGGTTGGCGGCATGGATGGACGCGGTAACCTGCTGACGACGCATCAAATTATTTGTTCCCTGCTCCATCATTATATTGTTAATCGCCAGGGAAAAGGGCGCGTCGTGAAAGCACTGACCACCACTTCGATGGTCGACAAAATGTGTGCCGAGTATGGGTTCTCGCTGACGGAAACGGGCGTCGGCTTCAAATACGTTTGCACGGAAATGATGAAGAACGATGTGCTGCTAGGCTTTGAAGAAAGCGGCGGCATTGGATTTCAAGGACACATTCCGGAACGCGACGGTATTGCAGCGGGCATGATGTTGCTTGAATTGCTCGCTACGGAAAAAGTTTCGATCAACAAGATATTAGCCAACCTGGAAAAGAAGTTCGGGCCGCATCATTACTCGCGCATCGATACCCATTTCCCTCTCGAGAAACGCGGCGCACTGATGGAGTTCTGCAAAAACAACCCTCCGGCAAAGCTGCTCCGCTCACCAGTCGCTGAAGTGAAGAGTTACGACGGCGTGAAATTTATTGCGCAAGACGGCACCTGGCTGATGCTGCGTGGATCAGGCACTGAGCCGATTCTCAGAATTTATGCGGAGGCGAAATCGGATGCGGACGCGCAGAAGATTTTACAGCTCGGAGTAAAACTGACCCAGCAGGTTTAATGCACCGGTTCTTTCTTCCACCCGAACAAAGTCGCGGCACCACGCTCGTCTTTGGCGAACGTGAAGGGCATCACGCCGCCCAGGTTCTCCGGGTGCAGAACAATGAAGAGGTAATCGTGCTTGATGGTGCGGGGACGGAGTTGCGGTGTCGCATCGTTGAAGCGTCGAAGCGGACTGTTCGCGCGGAGGTTGTCGAACGGAAGTTTCTCGAACCGTTGCCATTTCAAATCACGTTGTTGCAGGCCATTCCCAAGGCGAAGCTGATCGAATCAATCATTCAGAAAGCAACAGAACTTGGCGTGTCCAGAATCGTTCCGATCTTGAGCGAACGTGTTGCGACCCGCCTCGACGCCGATGAAGCCCTCGGCAAGCAGGAGAAGTGGCAACAGGTCGCCATCGAAGCCATCAAGCAGTGCGGACAGCACTGGTTGCCGCGAGTGGAAAAGCCAGTGACGCCGAAGGAGTTTCTCGCGAGGGGAGAGGCGTTTGATTTGCCGTTTGTCGGATCACTCCAGGCCGACAGCAAACATCCCCGCCATTACTTTCAGAAGTTTGTTTCTGAACAGGGGCACCGACCTAAATCCGTTTGCATTTGGGTCGGGCCGGAAGGCGATTTTTCTGCCGCAGAATTGGACTTACTCAAAGAGCACGCGGTCTTGCCGATCACACTGGGACGCTTGGTCCTGCGGTGTGAATCGGCCGCCACGTATTGCCTCTCGATTATCAATTACGAACTGCAAAGTTAAAACTACTTGGCGTTCGGAACGAGTTTCTGGAATTCAGGCGTCGTCCGTATCGCATTGAACTTCGGATCTTTGGCTGCTTCATTGATCAAGTTGCGTGCAGCTGGCTCAGTCTTTAAACGTTCGTTGCTGAAGGTTATCGCTTTCGCCAACGATTCCAGAGCTGGCCCCGGCTTGTTGACGATGGTTTGCAATCCCGCCAGGTCATACCAAGCCTCAGGATTCTGCGGCGCGATCTTCACGAGGCGCTCCAGTGCTTTTTCCAGGCGTCCGGTATCGCCGACACTCGCGAAACGTTTGGCGGCTTCGAGAATCATTCCCGAATCAGCAGCCGGGCTCGACACAATCTGGTCGAGCAGATTCATCGCCTCGGCCGTTTGTTTCTGCTCCATGCGCTTATTGACTTCGTTAAAGAGCGACTGGGAGTCCACGGCGCGTGGAGCGCCCATTTGCTTGGCGATATTTTCCAGCTGGGAAAGCAGATTCTGAATCTGGCCATTGTCCGGATCCAGCTTGATACAGGTCTGGACGATCTGGACCGCTTCGTTGATGCGTCCGACACTATTGAGCAGCTGGACGTAGCGATAGACGGCTTCGGGGCTGTAAGGGCAATAGGCGAACGCCTGCTTGAACGCGAACTCTGCTTCCTTGAACATGCGCGCTTTTTCTACCGGGTCCGTCACGCTGTTGTAGCGCCACATGTAAACACCACCGATAGAGCTGCGGAGTTTTGAAAACGCTTTCTGCGCATTGTCGTCGCGGACGAATTTAGGGTCGCCCTTGAAGCCGCGGAAATCATGACGCAAATACATCTTCTCGCCGAAGCTGCAGATGTCGCCGATCTTGGTGTCGTAATTCAGCCAGTCGCCGATTAAGCGCGTCGAATAGTCACTCCAAAACTTATGATCGCGGTCGCAGATGTCCTGCGTCATTTCCTTGAGCGGTTCGCGATTGATTTTCATGATCACACCGAACGGCTCCTGATACGGATACATCCAGTCGAGCGGAAAACTTTCTTCAACGTAGAACTCATGCTTGGGCGTCTTGTCGAAGATCACCTTGGTGAGAAGCCCATTGATCGCCATGACAGCGATCTGGCCGCTGACCTGGACACGGCCGCCATCGATGTGGACGTCTTCGCCGGGTTTGAGCTGGTTCAATTGCAAGCGGCGTTGGGCATCCTGCAGATATTCCTGGAAGCACGCTTGTGATTCGTCGGGGCTGGGCGTGTGGATTTCAAGATCCGGATAAACGCCACCAATGCTCTGCGCCAATTCCTTCGGATAAGTCTCTTCCATGAGCATACGATTCAAGCGGACGCGGGTGTGACTTTGGGGATTCTGCGCGGCCAACCGCATGACGTGGTCGGAAAGCTTCATATCGCTGAAGCGGTTTGTGCTATAAAACGATTCTGTTTTCGCAAGCTCCGCGATTTCTTTTTTGAGCTGTTCGACTTTTTCCGGCGCTTTGTTGCGCGATTCGAGCTCATCCTTTTTCGCGACCTTTTCTTCCATTTCCTTCTTCAACGTGAGTTCCCGGTCGAGAAAGCGGTTGAGATCTTTTTCTAAAGCACCGCGCAGACGATCGGTCGGAGTGCTGAGCATCTCTTGCGTTTCTTTGGATAGATTCTCGAAAATGAACTGGGAAACTGGATCGGCATGCTTCTGGAGTTTGCCTGCGAAACCAGCCAGATCCTTAAAGTCTTCATCTTTGAGGTAGGAGGTTCCAGCACGGCGCCTTTTCTCGATGTTGTCACCAAGGTTGTTAAAGATTGTATCAAGAAGGCGCAAGCCCGGTTTATGCAAAGCAACTACAGCGACATCTAGTAGCATTGCTATTGCGAGTATTGCGCCAAAATGGATGCGACCCCAAAGCAGTGCTAACAGCAAAAACGGGATCGCCACCGCCAAAGCAATTGGAACAGCCGAACTTCCAAAGAAATTTTCAAAGAACGGCGGATCATTCTCTGCGCTACGCATATAATGCGCGCGGATGTAGTTCAGATAGGTACCATCAGCCAAGGCGTTTTGCGTAATCAAATACGCGTCACGCCGGTCGAACGCCGGATCCGTCGGCTTGCAGCGGGCCGGAATAAAGCTTTCGCAGAAAATCATGTAGGTCGGGCAAAAGCGGCCCGGGTCGGTTCCCCCGAACACAACGGCGTCGCGGGCCATCTCTGGGTAGATCAAGCGCGCTTTCGCCGGATCCTTCATGAGCTCGGCGCGAGTCTTGGCGTCGTAGGATAACTTTCCATCCGGCGCCATGAACGGCGGCGTGAACATATCGTGACCGAACCAGTAACCGAACATGTGACCGCGTTGTTCGTTTTCGAACCAATGCGAGGAGATGGAGAACCCGGGGATCAGCGCAAAGAGGAAAAGGACAACGGCCAGGCTGATGCGTTTCCGGCAAACCAGCACGACCAGTAGAAAGAGAACGGTCAGCCCGAACAAGAACACGTAAGAAACAATTTCATGTACGTTTTGCCCATTGGTGAGGGACTGTTTGATGCCATGGAAAAACAATTTGAACCGTCCCATGTCTTCGTAGCTGTAGGTGGTTTCGACGTGAGAAGCCAGAGAGTATAACGCTGCTGCGACGGCTGCGGCTGCTCCACCCAGTGCCCAGATGCGAGCACGCTCATATTGCGTGACAAAGAAGGCCGCGATCAACGTCAGGCCATAGCCGACCCAGATCGACACCATGGTGTGTGAGGCCGTCATGAAGACACGGTTCAGCTCTCGACTTTGCCGATCAGGCCCAGGATTGAGCAAGAAGAGCAACACCATCGATAAGCAGATGAACATTCCGAACAATCCGATCATCCAGGCTCGTTCCCGCTTTTGCATTTTCAGGAAAAAAGCCCATGGTAACAAGGCGAGCAGCAGGAACGGCATGCCGAATTCCTCTTCGGCACCTTCCACGTACATTCCGACCTGACGGGCGTAGTCCCTCATGGAACTCGTTGGCTTGACCGACTCATACTGGCCACGCTTGACCGCGTGCATGAAGCCTTCCGCAGTTCTGGGATAACCCCAGTTCATCGGCGGATTACTCATCGAAGAGACTGGCATGTAGAGATAAAATGCCGCGCCCACAACGAACGCGGTTCCTAGAATGAGGACTCGCAGCGCGTTTCGAAACCAACCCAAGAAAGTGGCATTCGCGCTGGCAGTTTTGATGAAGAGAATACCCGCTGCGATGATCGAGCTGATCCCAATCGCATTGAACAATCCGAAAAGAGGTGGATTGCCGTCGAAGGGAGTTGGTGTCCCGCCATTCGCCTTAATGGCCAAGCCCACTATATAAATTGCAGAATTGAGCAGGAAACAATCACGGCCGAGACGAGGATTGGCCGCGCAAATTAAAACCTCAATGCCCATCGCCCCGACCAACAGCGACATATGGTTTGTGATCGTGATGCCAAAAAGAAACATTGCGATGTAGAGGTATCGCATCTTTTCCGGTTCATACACCCAGCGGAGAAGCAGACAACACATTCCCATCAGCGACAGCACGCTCAACGAATAGACTTCCACGATTACGGACTGACTCCACATGTAACCGTTGAAACCCATCAACATACCCGCCACAACACCCGACACCACGCAGATTGGACTCTCGAAACGGCGCTCGATTGTTTTCAGTGATTCGATCCCTTCGATGATCATGCTGCTACCGCGAGAGACCATCAGCGCCAGGAAACCGCAACCCAGAGCGCCTGCGAAGGCGGAGGCAACTCCCACGCGCCACGCGACATTTCCCCAGGGCAAAATCTGCGTGAAGAACCAAGTATACATTGTCCAGACCGGATACCCGGGCGGATGCGGCACTCCCGCGTAGAACGAGCCCGTCGCTAATTCGCCGGAATCTTCCAGCGTCATATCCGGCGCGATCGTCAGAAAATAGCCGAGGAAAACGGCGAAGGTCGTGATCAACAGCGTGAGCCAATCGACCCGTCGGAAGAGCGGTGGGCGCTTCGCAGTTTCGGGCGTTATCGGCTTCGAGGGCGGTTGCGTTGGCTGACTGGGAGGAGAAACTTTCTTTCCCTTTAGAGAATTCGGGTCCTGATTCATCGATTATCGCATTAAGTAATTAGTTCGGGCCAACTGCAAGGAACGGTTAGTTGATAGGAACTGCCCTTCCTTTGTCCAATCAAAACTTGCCTTTGACCAGATGTTCCATTGCAGGTTTTCGTCCGTTGCACTGAGTCCAAACCAGTGAGCGGGCAACGTCGCCGTCGGATTTGAGGCTGTCAACGAACTCATTGCCACGGCGAAAATGGCATGGTTTTCCCGACTATCCGGGCGGTCATTCTGAAAGTTATTCGTCCTGAGGAGGGTAAAAAGCGTCAGGCAACAGGCTGCGGCAGGGGCCAGCCAGTGAAACGCCGGCATGCCGCGCGGTGTCCGTGGGGCGACGACCGGCGCGGTCTCCGGCTCCGCAAAGATTCTTTTCTTTAGCTCAGGCGAGGGGGGACGCGGTGTCCAGTCTCGCAGTTGCGTTTCCAATTGATTCCAGTTGCTCATGAGTTTCTCCTTTCAGGCAAAGTTTAAGTTTCTGCATCCCGTAGCGGTAACGGCCCGCGACCGTATTCGGCGAGACATCCAGCAGCTCGCCGATCTTTTCAAAGGTGTATTGATGCCAGACTTTCAGGACGATCACTTCGCGTTGTTCGGCCGGAAGGTCCCGCAGACACCGAACCGCCTTGGCTTCGGCGGGGCTTTCCACGCTTTCTCTTTCGAACCAACGAGCCGATTCAAGTTCGCGGGTCAAACGGCGCCACATGCTGCGACGAAAGTTCAGGGCGCGATTGCGAAAGCTGCGAATGCAATAATGTTCCGGCTCATTCGGTTCCCCGGTCAGCTTGAGCAATGCGATGAACGTCTCCTGCAAGACGTCCTCGGCTTCGACATGGCTCAAGCCCAGGGCGCGTCCATAGAGGATCAGCTCCGACGCTTTCGCATCGTAAAGCGCCTCGCACCAGCCCTGATTTTGGCGATGTTCGCCGTCTTGCATTCACTGGATAGACACTGCATCCGGCAGATTTGTATAAATATTGCTAAAAAAGTTTTTACCCCTGGCAGATCTGACGAAGTTTTTTCACCACGGATGGACACGGATAAGAAGGGTTCGACACGAATAAGCACGAATTAAGAAGGCTTGTCTTTATCCGTGTTCATCAGTGTCCATCCGTGGTTAAAAACTGCCCTGCTTCTGGCTCAGAACTACTCCTGCTTCAGCGCCATCACGATCATGTTCTTGAAGTCTGCCTTATTTTTTTCCACGAGACGGGTCGGCCCCCATAAGCGGCCGACGATATTGCCATCCGGATCCTCAATCACGGCCCCGATGAGTGTGTAGTTGGCACGGGCTGCGGGTGTTTTTCCGTTTTTCGACGGCCCATAATAGGTTCCGGCGTATTCCACAAAAGTGACTTTGTTGGTCCCGACGGACACTGTTTGAGGCGGAACCGGTTCCTTAAATTCACGAAACCATTTCTTAAACCGTTGCTCCGTTGACGTCCGTTCCCCGGCGGCAGCCGTTCGTGTGTAATGATTCAGGAAAATAAGCGCTCGATTCTCCGTCCCGGGTTCCGGGGCTGAAAACATGATGGCCGTTACGATGTCATCCCCGTTTGGTTCCGTGGACATCCATTGCCATTGGTCCGGCCGCACAAAACTGAACCGACTCAAAATTGTCGTCTCGGGGTTAAATGCACCCTCTTCGGTGGCCCCCTTTTTTGGCGGAGACCATTTTTTGGGGGCTGAAATGGACGAGAATACAGTCAGCAGCAATACGATAAGTAAGGAGATGCGTAAGAGTTGCATGGCTGTGTGAGGGAGAGACTAGCAGCTTTTGGAAATAGATTAAGCACAGAATGCAGCGAAATGCTGTTCATCGTAGGCATTAAAAAAGGGGGGACGACACGAATTGCACGAATTAAAGAGGGGCAAAAGGCGCTGATTCGTCGTATCCCCGGGACTTCAATTCGTGATAATTCGTGCAATTCGTGTCGAAAGACTTTTCCCCGGAAAATGGGGCACCGCGACGGAAGTGTGCCAAAATGTCTCACTTCGACGTTTGATCAGTGGCCAATCGTATAATGAAGCACTTCCAGTGGGCCGTCTGCATTTCCAGCACTGAACCATCAGTACCCGTTCCCGTTCAGGGCCACCCATCCGTGGTCGCGACAGGTAAAATCGCCATTGTTTTGGTTGGACCACCTCTTGCTAAAACGATCCCAAAGGATCCAAGCTCAAAATGGTCTCAATTGGTATAAACTACTGACCCGCAAGAAAATGGAGGAAATTCCAGCTTCCGGAATTTTTGGAATTTATTTGTGGAGGAAATTCCGGAAGCTGGAAAAAGCGGCGAAAGTTTCTGGAGGGTTTTTGCGGAACCCGGATTCCGAGAAATAATTTGTGGAGCGTTTTCCGGAAACGGGAAAGTCTGGAATTTATTTCTGCCAACTTTTCCGGAATCCAGAAAACCTGAAAATCATAAATGGAGACTTTTCCGTTTCCGGAAATCTTGGAATTTATTTGTGGAGAGTTTTCCAGCTTCCGGAAAATCCTCCACAAATGTTTTTGCGGAGTCCGGATTCCGCAAAAACCCTCCAGAAACTTGTGCCGCCTTTCCGGAAGCCCGAAAACGTTTTGCTCGAGATCGCCAGCGGTCCGGATTCCCCGGGAATGCAACTGACGCGAAGCGCCACCTTTTGAGGTTCAGCGAGGGCTAATATTTTAAATCGCCGGTTTTTCCCGTTCCTCGCCAGAGGACCTGTTCAAGTGTGCCAAAATGTCACACTTGCCGGTTTAGCAGATTTCTTTTCGGGAAACAAAAAAGACGGCTCAATTGAGCCGTCCTGTCTTAACGAAAAGTTCGAAGATCGGCTATTTCTTCTCCTTGATCTCCATTTTGTATTCAGCGGAGCTCTTGCTTTCTTTCTGAGGCACCGGAATGCCGCTGACTTCGTAATTCACTTTATATTTGTAGCGCACAACGTTTTCATTCGGCGCGACTGGGATGAACGCTTCCCAACGATTTTTGACCACCGGGATCGGCTGCATCGGAATGGACTCCGTTCCGACGATCACGACGGGGTGAACCGTTTCCGGCTTCAAAGCGTGTTGATTACTTACCCATTTCATTTCCACGGGATACGTATTGTTCCCGGCGCGTTCTTGGGTGCGCGGGGTCAGATTTGTCACGGTGGAGCAACCGGCTACGAACAAGGGCAGGATCAAAATGGGTAAAAACTTCTTCATATGACGAATTATGTGCGGCAGCGTTGCAAAGGCGCTGCGCAATGTAAAGTTGGATTTCCTCGCGTGCATGCAGAACGTGAAAAACCTTATTTCTGTTCGTGAACCACGCGGCCATCCAGGATGGTCAAGTTAACTTTCACGTTCTCGATTTCAACCGGATTGATGGAAAAAATATCGCGATCGAGCATCACGATGTCCGCGAGCTTGCCGGGCGTGAGTGTTCCCTTTCTATTTTCGGCAAATTCCGCGTAAGCAGAACCGACGGTGTAGGCATGAACCGCTTCTTCCACGGAAATTTTTTGTTCGGGCACCCAGCCGTCGGGATGTTTGCCGTCGAGTGTTTGACGCGTCACAGCGGCTTTGATGGAGATCATCGGTTCGAGCGGAGCCACGGTCCAATCTGTGCCGAAGGCCAGCACTGCGCCGGCATCGAGAAGTGAACGGAAAGCGTAAGTGCCTTTGCTGCGTTCAGGTCCAATGCGTTTATCGCACCAGCGTCCGTCATCGGCGGCGTGATACGGCTGCATCGACGCGATGACTTTTTGTTTGGCGAAACGAAGGATGTCTTCTTTGCGGATATGCTGGGCGTGCTCGATTTTAAAGCGGCGATCGCGTTCGCCGTTCTGGGCGACTGCTTCGCGGTAGATGTCCAAGATCTTCGAGTTCGCCTGGTCACCGATCGCGTGGATCATGACTTGTAAACCGTGCTTATCAGCAGCAAGCACGCGTTTTTCCATGGTACCTTCCGGAAGCATTTGGTCATACCAAAGGCCGCTGGTGTTCGTCGCATCGGAATAAGGTTCAAAGAATTTTGCCGTCGTTGATCCAAGGCTTCCATCGGCAAACCCTTTCAAACCGCCAATGCGCACCATGTCGCCACCGAAGGCGGCGCGGACACCGGCTTTTTGCAAAACATCTCCTGACACAATGGAACGGATCGCGTAGATGCGCGTCTTGAGTTCGCCGCGTGCGGCCATTGTTTGATACAGACCGACGTCATCGCCAGCCGACATATCTGTTACACTCGTCACGCCGACTTTCGCCGCGTGTGCAGTCGCCGCACGAGCGGCACTGAGATTCTCTGACTCCGAATGATCCGGCACTTTAATTAAATCTTCCGCGCCATCTTTAAAGATGCCTGTCGGCTCGCCATTCTTGTCGCGCACAATTTCGCCGCCGGGAACTTCCTTGGTCGCCTTGGAGACGCCTGAAAGTTTCATGGCAAGACTGTTCGCCAGGCACATGTGTCCATCGGTGCGATTCACGAACACCGGATTCTCGGGCGTCGCGGCATCGATCATTTCCTTCGTCGGTAACGGAGTGCCCGGCCATTTTTCATGATCCCAATCACCACCGCGAATCCATTGGCCTTTCGGAATTGTTTTCGCGTAAGCAGCGAGGCGATTGGCCATTTCCTCCGGTGTTTTCGCGTCGCGCAGATCGACTTGGGAAAGGGAAAAGCCGCCCATCAAAAAGTGAACGTGTGAATCATTGAAGCCGGGCAGCACCAACTTTTTGTTCGCATCAATGACGCGAGTGTCCTTGCCGGTGAGGGCGCGGATTTCGTCCGTGCTGCCGACCGCGATAATCTGATTACCCAGAACAGCCAGCGCACTGGCAGTGGGATTCTTTGCGTCCATGGTGCGGATGGTCGCGTTGAGAATGACGATATCGGGAGCGAGTTTGGCCTCTTTGGAATGGAGTGAACTGGTGAGCATAGCGAGTCCGACGGCTACGGCGATTGCCTTCATAAACGCGGAGTGTATGGAGGAGAGGATAATTGTCACGCCTGTTTGGGGGGAGATTCGAGGGTGCGTGAGACCACACAACGGAGCGCGGCTATGTCGCAGACTAGCCGCAGCAAGCCTGGAGAATTTCATGCGCCCATTGACTTCGAACTGCTGCGCCTGGTCTTCGACACAGGCGCGGTCCTTAGTTGTCGCGCTTGCATGCGCACTGGTTTTAATGAATCTTCCCGCCAACTGTTTACAAACTACTATGCAGAATTTAACTACTGTTTTACTAAGACCAGGTGAAGGTGATCGAATCGTGGCGGGCCATCCGTGGATTTACGCTGGTGCCGTTTGGCGACTCAGCGGCCCCGCCGAGAACGGCGATCTCGTCCAGGTAAAGGATAGCCGTCAGCGCTTTATCGGCGTCGGCTTCTACAACGCAAAATCGAAAATCAATGTGCGCGTGCTCTCGCCGGACCGCATTGACATCGACGAAAAATTTTTCGAAGACCGGCTTCGCGCCGCCGTAGCGATTCGAACCAAACATCTCCCGAAAGCCACGTCTTACCGCGTCGTCAATTCCGAGAGCGACTTTCTCAGCGGGCTCATCATTGATAAATACGAAGATGTTCTGGTGCTCCAGATTTCCTCGCTCGGGATGGAATTGCGCAAAGACAAAATTGTCGCTGCCTTGAAGAAAGTGTTCTCGCCACGCGCCATTGTCGAGAAGAGCGAAAGTGGCTTCCGCAAATTCGAAGGCATGGAAGAAAGCAATGGCTTGCTCCACGGTGATCTGCCGGACGGCAAGGTGACCATTCAATTGAACGGCTTGAAGTTCGAGGTGAATATTCTCGGCGGACACAAGACCGGTCTTTATCTGGATCAACAGCCGAGCTACCAAAAAGTCGCCGACATCATGGGCAGCGGGCAGGTTCTCGATTGTTTCACATTTTTAGGCGGATTCGCTTTGCACGCGGCCCGCGCGGGCGCAACTCACGTCCATGCACTCGACCAAAGCGCGGATGCCTTGGCGGCGGCACAGGTTAATGCAACGGCAAATCGTTTGGCGGATAAATGTTCGTTCGAAGCGGCGAATGTCTTTGATTGGTTGAAAGCCAAGACATCGGTCGGCCCGAATGAAAAATTGGTCCCGAAGTTCGACGGCATCATCCTTGACCCGCCGTCGTTCACCCGCACGCGAACCGCCGTGCACGAAGCGTTGCGCGGTTATAAGGAAATTCATCTGCGCGCCTTGAAGCTGCTGAAACCGGGCGGAACTTTAGCGACATTCTGTTGTTCACATCATGTGGATGCAGTGACGTTCCAGGATGTTATTTTGTCGGCGGCCTTCGATGCGCGGAAAGTTTTGCGCCGGGTCGCCACCTACAGCCAATCGCCGGATCATCCAATTATTCCGTCGATTCCTGAGACGGAATATTTGAAAGGGTATGCTTTTGAGCTGGTGCGTTGAGCCCAGAGAGTTCCTTGAGAATGCGGGGCGGTTTCTCTAAAATCGCTCCGCGTTCCACACGATGCAAAATCGCTCCGCAATTTTGGTCATGCTGCTGATTGCCGCCCTGTTCGGGATCGGCTTCTTTTATTTCAATCAGGATTTGAACCAGGGCCTGCCGGGAACCGCATCGACACCTGGCCAGGAAAAAGCAGCGCCCGCATTCTGGAAGAAATCCAAAGGGGCGACCGCTCTCACGAACCAGCCCGCTGTCGTTTTTAAAACAAATCGCTTTCGTTGGAACCAGATTGAGTCGGCCGATTATCGCGAGTACATCACGAACCTGCGCGGCGTGGGCTGTCCGGAATCGACGATTCGCGATATTATTATCACCGATATCATGCGGCTCTACGCGGTGCGACGTGGCCAGTTCTATCACAACGCGCGTGAGTTTAAATTTTGGGAAACGGACGAGAAGCGCAAGCTGAAGGCCAAGCAATTAGAGGAACGTGAGAAGCAACTGGCGTCCATCGATAAAGAAATCCCGGGCGTGCTGCGCGACCTGCTTGGGATTAATTACGAACGCGAACTGAACAAGTATTTCGTCGATACCGATGATGATAAACGGCGCCTCAGCTTTTTATCCGAGGGTAAACGCGATTCAGTGCTCGCCTTGCGTGATGAAATTGAAGGGATGCGCGAAAAAATTTCCGAACAAGCCAAGGACGGCAAGCTCTCGCCCCAGCAACTCGCCGAAATGAAGAAGATCGATGAGTATCGCCGCAAAAAACTGGGCCAGCTTCTTTCCCCGATTGAACTCGATCAATTTGATTTAAACACCTCCGAAACGGCCGATCAGCTCCGCAAGAATTTGACGGGATTCAATCCGAGCGAAGAAGAGTTCCGGGAAATGTACCGCCTCTTCAAGGCGCACGATGATAAGTATGGACTTGCTGGAGAGAGTAATGAAGCGCTGCAGCAGGAGAAGACTGCGGATGAACAGCGCATGGAGGAGGAAATTCTTTCGAAGTTAAGCCCTGATCGAGCACAGGATTTCCTGCGTGCAAAGAACGAAGAGTTTCGCAATCTCTGGGTTTTCACCGAAGCCTACGAATTGCCTCCGAGCACCGCGCAGTCGCTCTTTGAAATTCGACAAGCGGTTAAAGAAGAACAACAAGCGCTGCTCAGCGCTGATCTTTCCGAGGATGCCCGGGCGCAGGGAATGAAAGCCATCCAGGACGAAACGGAAAAGACCGTGCGCAAATTGATTGGCGAACAGGCTTACGGAAAATTCGTGCAGAGCTCCGGCAGTTGGATCCCGAAGCTTTCGCCGAATTAAGGTTGCGACTGCTTATGCTGCAGTAGCAACTCCCGTTGCCATGGCATCATCTGGTTTTCGTGTTTCGCCCAGTCCTGGGCCAGCATCGCCAACATCGCCTTCGGTGCAATCAGGCTGGGATCGAGCTTCAAAGTGGTCGCGATATGATCGCGAGTTTTCTTCAGCTGATCAAAACGACGATTCTCCACTTCGGTGGGCCGACGCGAAAAACTGCGGAAGATCTTCGGCTGCTCCTGAATCGCAACGGCCATCCCGCGGGCGAGCGCCATTTCCAGGTCATGTTTGCGACGCGGACTCAAATGATGCGGGATCATCTCGGCAAAGGAACGGGACGTTCCTGCGGCTTCTGCCAACGACAGAACAATTTCGTGACTTAAGACAAAGTACGGTGGCTTGTTGCCGGCGATGGCTTCCTTCTCACGCCAGAGCCAGATTTCCCGCAGGACCGCGAGCGATATGGGAGGAAAGCGGGCGCTTCCCTTAATGCGCCACGGCTCTTCATCCGGTGGCGGCGGCGCACCGCAATCGACGATGAGTTGTGCGCAGGATTGCTCCACCCAGGCGAGACGACCTGCTTCCCTTAGCTTCGCGCGCAGAATATCGGAAAGGGATTTGAGATAGAGCGTATCGTTCCGCGCGTAATTCGCCATGCGTTCAGTCAACGGACGTTTGGCCCAGTCGGCCTTTTGCGGACCTTTGTCGAGGGTGACATCGAGAAAGTTCTTCACCAGGTTCGTCAGGCCGAACTCTGTTTCGCCGAGTAATCGGGCGGCGATCATGGTGTCGAAGATGCGGGTGGGGACGAAATTTTTGTTTTTGCGCAACAACCGCAAATCGTAATCCGCACCGTGGAAGATCAATTCGTGCTTGTGCAGCACTGGCCAGAGCGGCGCGAGATCCAGCTTGGCGAGGGGATCGATCAGGACGTCGGCGCCTTCGATACTGATCTGGATGAGGCAAAGTTTCTCCGGATAGGCGTGCAAGCTGTCCGCCTCGGTATCAATGGCCACCCACGCTGCATCACGCAGTCGCGCTAAAAATTCGCTTAATTGCTCGTCGGTCTCAATCACTTGGCTAAATGGAAACGGAGTTGGCGGAAACTTTCAAAAAAATTAACCGCTTATTTTTCTTTGTATCCCGCCGAAGCTATTCGCTCCGGCTGATTAAGCAAGGTCAGTGTCAGGTTGCAGGTTGCGCTCCTTTCAGAGAGATTCCCAGCATGAATCTCGCAGTGGCATTTGCCGAATCGGCGGAAAAGAACTCGCAAAGACCCGCCATTTTCTGGGGAGAAGACGAAATTCGCTATAATCAGCTGTTCGCGGAGACCTTATGGGTGGCCCAACAGCTGACGGCCAGATTTGGGGTGAAACCGGGCGATCGGGTCGCTCTTTGGCTCAAAAACTGCCCCCAATTCGTCCCTGCCTACTTCGCGATCCTGCATGTGGGAGCCGTCATTGTCCCAGTGAACAATTTTTTGAAGGCTGAAGAGGTTGGCTTCATTTTGGCGGATGCGGAAGTGGATGTCGTGCTTACAGATGCAACCATGGCCGAGCAATTGCCCCAATTGTCTGCGGCCCGCCCGCAATTGAAGTTTCTCCAGATTGAGGAGCTGGCAAACCGTCCCAAAGAAGCTCCGAACGCCTCTGTTCCTATTTCTCAGGCAAAACAGTCTGATTTGGCGGTCTTGATCTATACGTCTGGCACAACCGGTCGTCCAAAAGGGGCCATGCTCTCTCATGGGAACCTCCTGCATAACGTAGCCAGTTGCCAGAAGGTGCTGGCGGCGGTTGGAGACGATCGGATTGTGGTGCTTCTGCCGATGTTTCACAGCTTCATGATGACCGTCGGCATGCTCTTGCCGATGCTCGTCGGTGGTTCAATGGTGGTCATAAAGTCGCTGCACCCGGCCAAGAACGTCGTCGAAGAGATTTACCGGCATCATGCCACGATTCTACCGGCGGTTCCCCAGTTTTTCCGATCGTTCACCCACGGGACCATCCCGCCGAATTTTCCCTTGCGGCTTTGCATCAGCGGAGGAGCACCGTTGCCGGCCGAGATTTTGCGCGAGTTCAACGAGAAGTTCCCGATTCCGCTGCTGGAAGGCTATGGGTTGAGTGAGGCCAGTCCGGTCGTGACGTTCAATCCCTTGAACAAACAAAAAGGCGGTTCCATCGGTCTGCCGGTGTTCGATGTGGAAGTCAGCATTCAGGACGACAACGGAAAGCATTTGGCGGCGGGCGAGACTGGCGAAGTCTGTGTGCGCGGCGGAAATGTGATGCTCGGTTATTGGAAACAGCCAGAGGAAAGCGCCAAGAGCTTTCGGGACGGATGGCTGCTGACCGGTGACGTGGGCCATTTTGATGCCGATAGTTATTTCTACATCACCGACCGCAAGAAGGACATGTTGCTGGTGAACGGGATAAACGTTTATCCCCGTGAAATTGAAGAGGTCATCTATCGGTTTCCGAGTATCAAGGAAGCATCCGTCATCGGAGTTCCGGATCTCCGGCGAGGCGAACAAGCGGTGGCCTTTGTCTCGGCGAAAGAAGGAATGGCGATCGACGAGAAAGGGCTGCAACAATTCATTCGCGAGAAGCTTGCCGACTACAAGGTGCCGCGGAAGATCATCGTGCTCCCCATTTTACCCCGAAACTCGACCGGAAAGATCTTGAAGACCGCCCTGCGGGAGATGGCGTCGAAAAATGGAAACGTGGAGACCCCTGGTTGACTCACGTGCCGCGGATAAGGGAAACTGCGAACAGGCGTGCGGGATTTTGGGCGAGTCGGCTTGACGCTTCAGAGTTGTCCCATTAGGTTGCGCAGCACGGAAAAACACGGTTTTTTACTATGAATAATTTTCTGATTCCACACGTTATCGAACAGACAGGGCGCGGCGAACGCGGCTACGATATTTATTCCCGGCTCTTGGTCGATCGCATCGTGTTTCTTGGCACTCCGGTGGACGATATGGTGGCCAACGTCATCATCGCCCAGCTCCTTTTTTTGCAGATGACCGATCCCAAGAAAGACATTCATCTCTATATTAATTCTCCCGGCGGCAGTGTTACCGCTGGTTTGGCGATCTACGACACCATGCAATTCATGACGTGCGACGTGAACACGTATTGCATCGGACAAGCTGCCAGTATGGGCGCTGTTTTGCTGGCCGGCGGCACACATGGCAAACGTTATTCCCTGCCAAATGCCAACATCATGATTCACCAGGTCCTCGGCGGCGCCGAAGGTCAGGCCACGGATGTCGAAATCCGCGTGAAGTACATGCTCCGGTTGAAAAATCGCCTCAACACAATTTTGTCGAAGCACACCGGCAAACCAATCGAACAGGTCGAGAAAGATTGCGACCGTGATAATTTCATGACTGCCGACGAAGCAAAGGCCTACGGCCTGGTCGACGAAGTGGTGAAGTCCCGCAAAGAACTGGGAACGATGCCCGAGAAAACTTCGGCTATACCGTAAGTCAATCAGCTTAATAATCTGGATTGAGTTCTGACGCGAAATTTGCGTTAATCTTAGTCAAACCTCAAATGGCACGCCCAACAAATATCACGCTTTGTAGCTTTTGCGGCAAATCACACGCAGAAGTCAAAAAGCTCATTGCCGGTCCGGGCGTCTACATTTGCGATAATTGCATTACGCTCTGCAATAGCGTTATCGAAAAGGAACTCACCGTCGACACCAAGAAAGCGCCGCCCAAGGTAAGTGTTTCCAAGCCTGCGGAAATCAAGAAGCAGCTCGACCGTAATTGTATTGGCCAGAGTCACGCCAAGAAGACGCTCGCTGTTGCGGTTCACAATCATTTCAAACGCATCCTGCAGGAACCGGCTGTCCAGGCTGATAATGGCCAGGAATTTGGCGATCCGAATGCCGAAGTTGATATTGAAAAGAGCAACATCCTCCTGATCGGCCCGACCGGTTCCGGAAAGACATTGCTCGCACGCACGCTGGCTAAAGTTCTCGACGTGCCGTTCGCGATTGCGGACGCCACAACTTTGACCGAAGCGGGCTATGTCGGTGAAGATGTTGAGAATATTATCTTACGTCTGCTGCAAAATGCCGATTACGACGTGAAACGTGCGCAGATGGGCATCGTTTACATCGACGAAATCGACAAGATTGCCCGCAAGACCGAGAACGTTTCGATTACCCGTGATGTCTCCGGCGAAGGGGTTCAGCAAGCGCTGCTGAAGATTCTGGAAGGCACCACCTGCAATGTCCCGCCACAAGGTGGACGCAAACATCCGCAGCAGGAATACATTCGCGTCGATACCACAAACATTCTTTTTATCTGCGGCGGAGCCTTTGTTGGTTTAGAGAAAATTATCCAACGCCGCCTGGGCAATCGCGTCATGGGATTTGGTGCCGCCGAACAAGGCCAAAAAGTTTCGCAACGCGACAAAATTTTGCAGTACGTCGAGCCGGAAGATCTGCTGACGTTCGGTTTCATTCCCGAGTTCATCGGACGTTTGCCGATGACAACCGTTTTGGAAGAACTGACTGAAGAGCAACTTGTCCAGGTCCTCACTGAAACCAAGAACGCCCTGACCAAACAGTTTTCCAAGCTGATGGCAATGGACGGCGTTGAACTGGAATTTACCGCCGGTGCCTTGCGTGAACTCGCCGCACAGGCGATCAAGAAGGGAACGGGTGCCCGTGCCCTCCGCAGTCTGCTCGAGAAACTGATGCTCGACGTCATGTACGAGATTCCCACCAGTGAAGACATCACTGGCGTGAAGATCACCAGCGCCGTCGTGCGCGGCGATACCAAGCCAGTGACCCGTCGCAAGGCGGATCAGCAGGCAGCCTGATCTATTTACGATTTCGGAATTACGATTTGCACGCCTCCTTTCCCATCCTTTCGTCCGCGCGTCGTTCGATATCCTCGCGCTTACAAGCTTGCAATTCGTCCATCGTAAATCGTTAATCGTCGCTGGCCATGGCCTTTCAAGCTGACAGTTTTATCGCGCAAAACGTTCGTTCCGTACCGCGTTCCGGTATTCGGGATTTTTTCGACATCGTCCAGGGAATGAAGGATGTCATTTCTCTTGGGGTCGGCGAACCCGACTTCGTGACCCCGTGGCATATTCGTGAAGCGGCCATCTACGCCTTGGAACGCGGCAAAACGGGTTACACCTCAAACCTCGGGTTGTTGAAATTGCGCGAAGCCATTGCGGTCCACCTCCGCCAGCATTTCAAGGTTTCCTACGATCCGAAGCAAATCCTGATTGCGGTCGGCGTGAGCGAAGCTCTCGATATTGCGTTGCGCGCTTTGATTAATCCCGGCGATGAAGTGATTTATCATGAGCCGTGTTATGTCAGCTATTCGCCCAGCATCTCAATGGCGCATGGCGTTCCCGTCGCGGTGGCGTGCGGGGCGGAAAATGGTTTTGCAGTGACGGCCGAGGCGATCGAAAAGGTGATCACCCCTCGCTCAAAAGTTTTGATGCTGAACTTCCCGACAAATCCGACTGGCGGCACGATGACGCGACCGGAGTTGCTGAAGATCGCCGAGCTGGTGCAACGTCACAACCTGGTTGTCCTCACCGACGAGATTTACGCTGAGCTGACCTTTGAAGGCGAACACGTCAGCATCGCCTCGCTTCCTGGAATGTTGGAACGGACGATTTTTCTCCATGGCTTTTCCAAGGCGTATGCGATGACTGGTTTTCGAATTGGTTACGCCTGTGGTCCCATTGAAATCATTGAGGCCATGATGAAGATCCACCAATACTCAATGCTCTGCGCCAGCATCATCAGCCAGGAGGCGGCACTGGAAGCCATTCAATTCGGTGAACCTGATACAACGGAAATGCGGGAGCAATATAAGCTGCGCCGCAACTTCATCGTGAAAGCGCTGAACGACATTGGTCTGAAATGCCATTCGCCGCGCGGATCGTTTTACGCGTTCCCCAGCATCGCCTCCACCGGCGTCAGCTCAAAAGAGTTCGCCGTGAAATTGTTGGAGCAGGAGAAAGTGGCGTGCGTGCCCGGGAGCGCCTTTGGTGCGAGTGGCGAAGGCTATTTACGCTGCTGCTTCGCGACGTCGCTCGATCAAATTGAAATTGCGATGAACCGGATGGGTAAGTTTGTCCAGCGCATCTCACGCTAACTCGGCAAGGGCCAGGAGCGCGCTTCAGCCCCCTTCAACGCACGAAGAGGGAAGACTTTTGCGCTTGCTGTAGACGTTCTGCGCTGCGTAAAAGTAAATGGCCTTCGAGCAGGGCTTCTTCTGTTGTCAGAGAAACAATTGCGGCAGGAATGAAACATTAATTCCTCGCAAAACGAAATTTTTTTCTGAACAAGCGTCACATCTGGGTAGCCCTTCAAGTTGCGCTCGCTGGAGTTTAGAAACACCCCCGACGCATCGTTTGTGCTTTCAAAATAGCGGCTGTAGACACACGATATCGGTATCGCTGAGCAGTAATGGTTCCAGAGCTACTATTACTCAGGATGGCAATACGCGAAGGCGTACAGCTCATGAGGATTTTAATTGCAAAGATAGTTTTTACCACTGCATTCATCCTCAGCTGTCCCATTTTCCCCGCTCCTGCTGCCGAAACGGTCCGACTCGCCATCATTGGCGAAGGAGACGTCTCCCTGATTCCTGATCTACTGACGGCCGAATTCACCACAAACAAAACACTCGCTTTGCTGGAGCGGACGGAGATTGAAAAAATAGCACGCGAACAAAAGCTTGCGGCCTCGGGCGCTTCAAAAGATGTGGTGACGCTGGGGCAGCTGTTGGGAGCAGATGGCTTGTTAACGGTGGACGTCGTGAATTCTGTTTTACACGCACGATTGATTGCGGTGAAGCCGGGCGTGGTCCTGGATGTCATCCAAGCCCCTTGGCCGTTAAGTGATCCAGGCCAATGGGTGAAGGGAGTTGCCGCACACTTGCAGCCCTTGCTGCCCAAGCTGGGCGTTTTACAAAAAGATGCCCTGCCGATTTCTATTTTGAACTTGAGAGCAGCGGCGCATTCCACGGAATCGACCCGTATCGAGCAGGAGCTGACGTTACTACTGACGGATCGGCTCACCCGCGAGCGTGACCTCTTCGTTCTGGAACGGCGTCGGATGGAAGCGTTGACCAGTGAAAAGGAGCTTTCTCAAAAGGTAAACACTCCTTTTTGGAATGGCGCTTACTTGTTGGATGGGGTTATCGATCGGGAAGGCTTCAATGTTGAACAAATCACCGTCAACGCCCGCATCTCGCCTCCGAACGGCGGAACGCCAACGGAAATAGCAGTAGCCGGACCCAGAAAAGATTTACCAGCCATCGTTGAGCAATTAACAAAAAGAATTCTGGAAGCGTTGAAGAAAAGGGCTTCTGCTCCGGCGTGGAAACCCTCGGACGAGGCAGCGCATTATGCTGACGAGGCACAATGGGCATACAAATGGCGGATGCTGATAGAAGCGCAGATCGCGTCAGAATCGGCGTGGGTCTTGGGAAGAAAGGACATGGATTTGGCGTCCTTGCGCGTTCGGGCTTATTCCGATGAGACCTTTAATTTAATCGGCATCGACGATGGTCAAGATGAAATCAAAATCTGGAATACGCCTCCCGTCCTGGCCATCCCGATTAGTCCGCGTCTGCTCCCCATTACGATTCGTGGCCTGGAGGTGTTCCTGGAAGCAACGTACACTTTGAAGGGTGAGACAAATTCTTTGCCACTGGCCTGGTACGAAATGGGAACGCAGTTGGCGGACAGGGCTTCGCAGGTTTTGATGCATTATTATTTTGCCGTGGAACGACGCTGGGGACACGAGGATGAACTGGCTCAACTCCGCGAACGGACACGGGATGTAGTGGCTTCGATCCTGACGGCACCCAGCATTCAGGAAAAATATTGGAATCAACAGGCCCTCGACTTCGAGGGCTCGTGGGAATCCCGGCCCAATCGCCGAACCATTTTTGAACTGAAAGCACGCTATTGTGGACTTTGGCAGGACCACCCGGAACAGACGGTCGCGATTTATCGCGAATTAATAACCGGCGATTATTTTGCCGCGTTGCGTCCCTTCTGCCTCGCCCGTGAGCTGAATCTTCCGCGAGTAATTGGCTGGACCTGGGCGGACCGACAAAAGTGTGCGGATCTGTGGGGTCAGCTGATGACGGAGTTGTCCGCGTCGACCAATGCGTCCGTAAAGTGTGACGGACTTTTCTTTGCCGTGGACGTGACGGAAAATCTACGAGAATTGGAAACTTCGCTGAACACGCTTTGTCAGACTCTTGTGGAGAACAAAGCCGCTCTCTTGAGGGATGCGACGCTTTCACCTCGTTACATCGAGCAGATCGATCGTTTAAAGCGAGCGAGACCCTACGGCGAGACCGAAAGCTCGACGGGAAAATATAAGGCGGACATCCAAGCGCTTGAGGACCAATTCAAAGTCAGGAAAGCTGAGCTGAAAGCCAGGCAAGCTGAGCTAAAGGTTAAAGAGGCTCGCGCCGCGCAAATCGAAGAGAAGAAACAATATTTGCGTGAGCAGAAACCGTACAACAGTGCGGATTTCAGCCATCACTTTGCTTTGTTGAACAACTATTCAGCGTCAGAAGCGCGTGAGCTTTTGCCGTTCGTCCATTTGTATTTAACCAATTTGACCGCGCAGCAACCGAAAGGCTTTAAAGAGATTAATCAGGTGAGAATGGCGACGGAACAAGCGACAAGACTGGAGCAAGCGTTCACGAGCATGGCTTCGCCCGCAACGAATATCTCCACTATTCAGCCGGCTCCGCCCGTCTTTCGTGTCGTCACTCCGAAGCCAAGACCGACACCGCAATTAGCGGCTGAGGAACGCGCCACCATTATCCCGGTCGACCATTTTATTCCGTTTTCTCCATCTCCCAGGGATTCATCCAAACTTGTCGATCATGTGTTGTTTCGGGAAAAGCAATTGTGGGTGGTTATGTCCGGCGCGGACTATTCGGAAAACCAGGCTTATCTTGGAAAGAAGACGGTGCTCATCGCCGTCGATGGAGACAAAGAAACGTGTGAGCTCATCAATTTGCCGAAAGGCTCCAGTGCCGGCATCGAAATTGTCGGCGGCTTGGTTTATGTCTGCGTGGGCGAGACGTTGATGAAATATCACCTGGCGAAAAAAACCTGGGAACCGTTGCCGGTCGTCGTTGAGGAGGGATCCGCGCTTTGTTGGTTGAATGGACATCTCTACATCCAGACCCCGCAAACGTTGGCCCAGTTGGCGGAAGATGGCCGAAGCATTCGTCTGTTGGGCAGCACGCGAAGAAACCCGCCGGTGAATGTATTGGATCAACTCGAGCATCTGAGCAGTCTGCTTCTGGCCGGCCCTCAGAATTCCTTACGCGTTCTCACCGGGACGGGAATATACGTTGCCGCCGCGACGAACTGGGTCCGAAGCATTCAGCTACCTTACGGCGCCCGGTCGGCCAAACTCGATTCAGGAGCGTTCTTAAACTCGGACGGTCAGGTCTGGTTTCTTCCCAAGAATGAAGATCGACTAGAACTCCTTGTCGATTCTCCGGAGGCTCCAAACCAAAGACGGCAACGTCCTTCGATTGCGGGCATCGTGACGAATCCAGTTGCTCCCGTGTGGCCGCAGCTGAAGGAAAGATCTCTCCTCGATCGACCTTTTGTCGCGTGGCAGAATCACCTCTGCTTCTTCCGGCAGGACGGCTCCCCGACGCCGAGACAAAATGCCAATTTTGCCACCGACGGCCGATTTGTCTGGGACGTCACAGAAGTTCAAGGGCGCCACGCAAGCTTCATTTGTTTTGATCGCGAATCTCCGACGGCCTTGAACGTCGGACTTAAATTTGATTTTACCAAAGGAGAATTTCCACGGCTTGAGAGCGGTGCGGCATGGCTGGTCGAAGGCGAAAGCGGACTGTTCCTCCTTGGGCAGTCTTTGCAAGGGTGCTGGATAATTCCGCAAAGCGTTTTGACCACTGCGTTGACAAAGGAAAAACAGCGAACCCGCCTGATTGAGAAAAAAGAACACGACAAAAAAGAATCTGTTGAACGAAGGCTGATCGAGAAATTTGATCAAAATAAAAACGGCATCCTCGAATTGTCCGAGCGGGAATTGGCGGTGGCAGACCCTGGTTATTTGAACAGCCAATTGGGAACAATCGATCGCAACACCAATGGCGTCTTAGATGCCCTGGACGACTTTTCCATTTTTGACGCGAACCAAAACCAAACGCTGGAGCCGGCCGAAGCGCAGGCGATCGAAGTTTTTCAAAAAATCCTGGCGACCCAAATGCTGGACCGGTTCGATGAGAACAATGACCACTGTCTGGACCCGAGCGAACTCCTCGCTCTCTACCGCGAGGAGCAGCAAACGATGGCGAAGCAATCGATGTCGATTGGTCCCTCATATTTCCGCGGGGGATACACGTTTGAGGCGACGGACGTGAACCGCGATCAAAGAGTAGTTGTTGACGACCTCACGATCATTTTCCATCGATGCACCATCAACGCTTTATTGCAGGTTCACCACATCCCGATCCAACCACCCAACGGCCCGTGGCAGAAAGGGGACACCCAGCGTTTGTATCAGGGGGCGGTAGAATTTATCTTACGCAAAGGACAAGCGCCGGCGCAAAAGGCTTCTGTTACCTCGCCAACCCCTGCCCTGAAATCACAGCCATGAAGAAACTCACTCAAGCAGGCATTTGTTTTCTCGCAGGCTGGATCGGCGTGCTTTCTGCACAAGAAAAGGTTCCCGCCGATTGGAAATTGACGAGCCTCGATCAAATCCAGGCGAAATGGTCCAGTGCCTCTTTGGGCGAACTCCGCGCGGCGGCAGAAAAGGGCGATGCCACGGCGCAATGTTTTTTGGGAATTACTCTGGGGGGCATGGAGGGGCATGCAGAAGACACGGAATCTCATCAGGAGACGATCAAATTGCTGCAGCGCGCCGCTGACGCAGGACTGGCCGCAGCGCAGGTGCAATTAGCCTGGCTCTACTACGAAGGAACCATCGACATGGACGTCGTCTTCGGCCGCCCTGATGACATGCAT
>JAQGOU010000409.1 GCA_028293445.1 Verrucomicrobiales bacterium
GTCAGTGACTCCGGGAGTTTCAGAACGCAAATTGAAATTACCACCGATTGAGGGCTTCCTCAGGTCAAGATCGATAAGAAGCGTCCGCTTTCCTTCCTGGGCCTGGCAGATGGCGTAATTCAAACTACAGAAAGTTTTTCCCTCACCAGGATCCGCGCTCGTAAAAAGTAAGATTTTCTTTTCGTTATTGGGAGCATTAACGCTGGCGCTGGTCCGCAGTGTCCGAAAACTCTCCGCACAGATTGACCCAGGCTCTTCGGCCATGATGTGAGGGAGCCCCTTAACCATTTCATTGCTGCTGGAAGGAATTGCCGCCCAAACCGGCAAACCCAAAAGGTGCTCTGCGTCATCGACAGTATGAATCGAGCCTTTCGCCCGCCTGAGTAGATAGAACATGCCAAGGGTAATTGAGAAACCCAGAAAGAAGCAGCCGCCAATGATCAGCATAGCTGGTAAATCCTGCTGAACCGCAGTACTGGCCGGCTCTACCAATGTTAAGCTTGCCTGCCCCAACCCTTTGCTCAAATCCGTTTCCTTGAGACGTTTCAAAACGGAATCGTAAAGCGCCCGATCAGATTGCAGTTCTCGGAGTCGAACATTGTAGCCGACGCCCTTTTTATCAACTGCGAGGGATTCCGCTTCGGCACCTTTCAAAGCGCTTTCAATGTTCTTCTCACGAGCAACTGCGGCGGCGTGGGAGGATTCGACGGAAAAACGAACCTTCTCTGCAAAGCTTTGAATGATTTGTTCCAGTTGACGAACTTGTTCTTTGGCCTGGAGCAGTCTTGGAAATGTTGGCTGATATTGGGCGGACAATGCGACCACGTTTGCCTCTTCCTCCAATAGTTTTTTTCGCATTTCCACAACTGCAGGGTCCGCTTGTACGCTGGGTATGGCAAGAATGGCAGCGGGATTAGTCGTTGTCGCATTCAACTGGGCCAACTCCGCTTCCAATGCCAGTCGTTGCGATTGTGCGTCAGTATATCTCTTACTCAATTCCTTCAGTTTCTCAACCAGCACGTTCTGTCGATCTTCAATCGATACAGTCTGGGTGGCTTGTTTATATGCCTGCAGTTCTTGCTCAGAATTTTCCAGCTTTGCTTTCAGGCGCGCTGCTTCTTCATACAGCAAACCGTTCGCCGCCTTTGATGTATTGAATCGCCCGTAAAGATTCTCGCGAACAAACTCCTGCGCTACTGAATTTGCGAGTTTCTGCGCCATCTCGGGATTCCCGTGCAAAACCGCAATGTCGATCAGTCGCGTTTCAGGGCGGAGTTTCACAGTGATCATCCTGCCCAGCGCACCAATCATCCGGGGTTCTGAGGGGTTCTTTGCCGTGGAATTCAAAAGGAACATAGGATCCAGAGCCAAATTGTTTGTTCGCACGACACGGCGCAAAACACTACTGTTCTTAACGGTTTGAACAATCGTGTTCAGCGCTTCCGGCGATCTTAGATCCTGTGCTGTTACCGATTCGGTTCCGAGCACTCTTGGTTCTTCCTGCTCGACCTGTAGCACTGCTTTGGCCTGGTATTTTTCCGGAACGCAAAACACAAAAGCAGCTCCAACTCCGGCGGCCATGACACTGACGGTCAGGATTGTTAACCATTTTTCAAACAGCAACTGCAATAACGTCCGGAAGTCGATTGGCTTACTGATTTCGACAAATTCTCCAGGGGCCTGATCTATCGTTTGTGGACGCTTCTCGATCTGATGATTGGCTGTTTTGGTAACTTTGAGGTTCATTTCACAATAGTTCTATCAGGCGAAGGATGGCTCGATCTGCACCAAGCGATTTGGCAGTGCTCTCGATTGTTCCCGCGCTTTGTTGGTTGACGATTCCAGTGTCGCAGGCGGCACAGAGGGGCCGAGAAATGGACGATATTCGGGAATGATCGCTTGAATTAGTAGTTTGAGCTCATTCGGTTCCAGCGCGTGCAGACACTTCCGTAATTTTGCAAACTGGTCCGTTATTGATTCAAAGGATAACGGTTCCGAAATAAATCGAAGGATCTTAGGGTGATTCGTCGGAGCAAGATTTTCCCCCGTATGTTGAAGTTCTTCAAATAACTTTTCTCCGGGACGCAGCCCTACGTATTCAATCTGAATGTCTTCACCTGCTTTGAAGCCGCACAGTTCGATCAACTGGTTGGCGAGATCCAGAATTTTGATGGGCTTACCCATATCGAGTACAAAAATTTCGCCTCCAGATCCGAATGCCCCACTCTGCAACACCAAACTGACCGCCTCAGGGATTGTCATGAAGTAGCGAGTCATCTCCGGGTGCGTGACTTTGACTGGTCCGCCCGCTGCAATTTGGCGTTTAAAGGTGGGAACCACGCTTCCGGAAGAGCCGAGAACATTTCCAAATCGAACAGCCATGAATCGGGTCCTATTGGTCGCTGCCCCATGTAACGCCTGGACGTAAAGCTCAGCCAATCGTTTGGTTGCCCCCATCACGCTAGTGGGATTGATAGCCTTATCGGTCGAAACCATCACGAAACGCTCTGCGCCGTATTCTTGTGCCAACTTCGCTGTCTGTGCTGTGCCAAAGCTGTTGTTTTTGATTGCTTCAGCGGGTTGATTCTCGAGCATCGGAACATGCTTATGCGCGGCAGCGTGAAACACGACTTGCGGCAGAAATTCTCGAAAGATTTGTCGCATCCGTAACTCATCCACAATATCGGCCACGAGAGGCTTGATTATATGACCTTCTCCTCTTTCCAATAGCTCCTGTTCAATTTGGAAGAGTTGAACTTCTGACTGGTCGAGCAGCAGTAATTGGGCAGGCTTGAACTGTGAAATTTGGCGACATAACTCGCTTCCAATACTGCCGCCTGCACCTGTCACCAGCACCACTCGATCTCTCAAACAGTGCTCGATGTTTCTTTTATCCAGATTAATCGGATCGCGCCCTAACAGATCTTCAATTTCAACCTGTCGTAATCGGCTGGCTTGCACCTTGCCTGAGGCAAGCTGATCCAAAGATGGAACCGTAGTAAACCTGCGGTTGCCACGCTGCAGCAGTTCCACAATTTCCTTTATGCGTTTGGCTGAAGCCGACGGCATGGCAATTACGACTTCATCAAGGTGCAGGTGAAATCCCGGATCCGAGAGAAGCTCCGGCGCGCCGAGTACTGGCACATTATGCACGCGCGACCGCCATTTATTCTTATTGTCATCAAAGAACGCCACGGGATTCATCCCGAGACCCCGTTTTCTGAGTAGATCACGAGCGAGTGACGATCCAACATCGCCAGCCCCGATAATTCCGATCCGCCGCTGTTGTCGTTTCGGTTTTCCGTTCGGCGTTAGAAATCGTTCACGAATGATTCGAAAGGCGAGGCGACTTGCACAAAGCCCACCGAAAGCCAAAACAAACTGGGCCAGCAGCACAGATTGGGGTGGCAGCGAATTTGCGCTATAGAACGCTGACCAGGAAGACAATCCAATGGAGGGAATCGCCAATCCAAGAAACAGTCGGCGCAATTCAGGTAGACTGAAATAGCTTAACAATCCCGCGCAAGGGCCCATCGATAGAAGAAATCCCAGTTGAAATGGCACCACATACAACAGGTGCGTCGGAAGCTGCCGCACCTCATCTTGCGGAAGATTGAAGTCAAACCGTATCTCATAAGCAGTCACGAGACTTGCAACCAACACGACCGTGTAGGCAGTAAAAATAATTAAAACGCGCAGACCGCGCCGTTTTTCGTTAGCCGTCATACCCCTCCCTTTTGAATCAATTAACCAAGCACTACTGTGTCGTTCTTAGGAAAAACTTCGGGCACAAGGTCTGGAGGATAATCTTTGTATCCTCCCAAAGATTCGCCCGTTTCGCGTACTCAAGATTCAGACTTATCTTCTCCGGCAAACAGTAGCTCACATAAAAGGCTTCAACATTGCTCGCCCTAGAAAGCAGGTCCTCTTCATTTCTGAAAGCGAGTGTCGCCAGGTCAGTGATTCCCGGCTTGAGTTGCAATACTTCACTCTGCTCAGGCGTGTAACATTCGACGTAACGAGGAACCTCCGGACGCGGTCCGACCAGGCTCATCTCACCCTTAAACACATTCCAAAGCTGCGGCAACTCATCCAGTTTTGTTTTGCGCAGAAATCGCCCTATGTTGGTCACCCGTGAATCTCCATCTCGAGTGATGCTGAGTCCTTGCTTCTCGGCGTCGACAATCATCGTGCGAAACTTAAGAATTTTAAATGGCTTCCCTTTCAATCCGATGCGGCGCTGCCGAAAGAACGCAGGTCCCCCATCGGAGAGCCGAATCGCAAGGGCCAGAAACATCAGGCATGGACCGAGTAAAATTAACCCGATCAGCGAAAACGTGAGGTCGTAAATTCGTTTCAAAATCTCTTTTGTGGGAATCATTAGACGCATCCAGAAATTTCTCATCTCCGAAACCATTTATCCATGCGGAGGCTCAGACTTTCATCGTAGCGCTCGCAACCACACCCCGCCCTAACTTAGGGTTGCGATTTCGGCCGATAATACTTTTTAGTCCGTCAACGACTCTTTCCACATCTCCTTCAGTCATCCCTGGATAGATGGGAAGACTGACGATTTGTGGATAGAGTTCCGCTGCATTCGGCAAATCTGCCGGCTGATAACCATACGTCTCACGATAGTAAGGATGCATGTGCAACGGCATCCAATGAACGCTCGTTCCGATACCCAGATGTTTAAGTTCAGCAATGAATGCCGCCCGATCAATCGATAACTGATCCAGCTTGAGTCGAATTACGAACAGGTGCCAGGAATGGAGGCGGTTCGACCGTTGCGTCGGAAGAACAATCTCCTCAACGTCCGCCAGCAACTCAGTATAGTATTGCGCCAGGCACGCACGCGCACGCTGGAAGGCATCTGCTTTACGCAACTGCTGAATACCAATGGCGGATGCAATATCCGTCAAATTGTATTTGAATCCCGGTGCCGTGATTTCGTAATACCAGGAACCGTCCGCCGTAAAACGCTTCCAGGCATCACGCGAAATGCCATGCAGCGCCATAATGCGCATGCGATCTGCGTATTCAGGATTGTCCGTGCAGGCCATTCCCCCTTCACCCGTGGTGATTGTCTTGTTGGCGTAAAAGGAAAAACAACAGATATCAGAGGCTGCTCCCACTGTCTGCCATGAAGAACCGGGATTCATCTGGTAATATGCGGGGCAACAATGAGCTGCATCTTCAATTACTTTCAACCCGTAGCGCAGAGCCAATTTCTGAACGTTCTTCATGTCGCAGATTTGCCCGCCATAATGGACGGGCATAATCGCACGGACTTTTTCACCACGCTCCAGAGCTTGCTCAATCCGGCAACCCGCATCCCGAATATCGAGATTGAAATCGGTCGTATCACAGTCAACCAGCAACGGACGCGCGTTGAAATACCTGACCACCTCAGCCGTCGCCGCAAATGTCATCGTCGGTACGACCACGCTTTCTCCAGCCTGTAATCCAATCGCCTCAAGGGCGAGATGAAGGGCAGCAGTGCAGGAATTCACTGCCACGGCGTGCTTGAGTCCGAGATAGATCGAAAATTCCGCTTCAAATTCTTTTGTTTTCGGACCGGTAGTCAACCACCCGCTCTTTAACGTCTCCACCACCGCATCGATCTCTTCAGATCCGATGCTGGGTTTATGAAATGGAATGGACTGCATAACTCTGTGATCTCCTGAACTGAATACGTCCTGTGTAGGTTCTAATTATTTGGAAACTCGGCAACTGACGAAAGCTCCGCACTTGGTCGTTTTTTCAACCTTCCCTGTTTTCTAAACTTTCCCTTTTCCGCCCTCGGAAACGCCTACGCGTTCAAGAGTGGACGAGGCAGTGGTTGCAATGCTGGAACCACTGAACCTAATCGCAATTCTATCGCCGTTGCGCGTCCAAGCATCTCAATTAAGACCCGGATCCTGTCCTGGGCAGGCATCACGCGCAGAACTACCGCCTGCATGCCCCAAAAAGCCTTATCAGCGATAACAACCGAATCTCCTTCAACCGGCAAATCAGATGAGAGTTGTAATTCTTCCTGCGCAAAGCTTGTCTGTAAATTTTCGATGATGTCGTCTGCGATGGTGGGATAACGTCCTCCGAATTGAAGAACGTGACTGACGCCCGACGTATATTTCACTTCACTGAGCATTGAACTCAGTTCAAAGCGCACGAATAAATAATTTGGAAAAAGCGATTCAACCATCCAGACCGGACCGCGTCGCGTCAATTTGCGTGACCGCAAGCGAGGACAAAATACTTCCACGTTCGAAAACTTTTTTAAGTTGGCTGAGGCTATGTGTTCGTGCTTTGGATGCGACCGAATACAGAACCAGGCTCGTGTGTTTTGATAATCTTTCATTCCCCACCAAGTGACCCGAAGTATCCGGGATCGTTGCGCCATTAAAGTGCCGAAACACGAGCGAGATGGCAACGATGCGAAAACGTAAATCCGGTTAGGTCATTTTACTGAACACGGACATGCAAGCACACATAGAGGAATGCCGCTTCTAAAAGCGCGATAAATTGAAAGCTGTAAAACCTCCTTTAAACATTGAACAGAACATCCTTTCGACATTCTTCGTTCAGCACGACAGATCTAAAGACACTTCTCACAACCCGATCTCTTACAATACCCTTGCGGAACAACCCTTCTCCTCCATCTCCACTCCAGCCCATATCAAACATCCACCGAGGGGGCTAACAGCCGAAAGCGTTGAATGCGGTGACCGTTTTATTCCGGATTTCGGGCCAGAAACCCTGCTCAGACATCACTTTCATTAAACATCGCCGAATCCTTGACGCGCCTTTAGCGAAACGTTTAACCTATAACAAATCGGCATTGTCCTTTTTATGATGAGATGAGCGTCCAATTACATATCAACCTCCAGCGAACTGACGTCCCACCCGGAGCTCCGCTCTTTGATTATGCGGAGACGTTAGGGATCAAAGTTCCGACCTCCTGCCGCAAACAAGGCAAATGCAAAGAGTGTCTCGTGGAAGTGACTGAGGGAATGGAATGCCTTTCGGAGCGAACGAGCGAAGAAAGTCACTTGCGCGAGAATTTCCGTTTGTCATGTCGCTGCAAAATTGTGCAGGACGGCGGCGTCGTGCGTTGCCACACCTTGCGCCGTGGCGACATGAAGATTGAGCGTCACGCTTTTCAACTCCCTTCGAGCGGACAGAAGATGCAGCTCGATCCCACCGTGACACGCGATGGTGACCGCATTCTTCTCGATGGCGTGGAGATCGATCGCAGTACCGGACCGATTCACGGCATCGCGATGGATCTTGGGACGACAACGGTTGTCATCCGACTCTTGAATCTGGAAACGGGCGAGATCGTCGCTGACGCTTCGATCGAAAATCCGCAGCGATTCGGTGGATCCGATGTTATGGCCCGCATTCATTACGACACACATGAACCGGGCAAATTACTGCAGCGGACTTTGATCGGTTATCTCACTCACGCGATTGAAGAATTCCCCGTGGATCCCAAATCCATTTACGAGCTCGTCGTGGCGGGCAACTCCACGATGCGCGACCTCTTTTTCCGGCTGGATGTCTACTCCATCGGCCAGAACCCGTATCAATCCATTACAGAAATCGAAATGGCCGATGGTCGCCGCACGACGACAAGTCTTGCGGAGACTGCGTTGAAGCTGCATTTGCCGATTCATCCGAAAGCGCGCATCTACGGCCTGCCGATTATCAGCGGTCACGTCGGGGCCGACGCCGCGGCTTGCATGCTCGCCGTCGACATCGCGAATGAGAGTCGGCTAGTGGCAGTGATGGACATCGGCACCAACACTGAATTGATTCTGGGCAACAAAGACAAAATTTACGCGGCCTCCTGTCCGGCCGGCCCAGCGTTCGAAGGCGGAAAGATTTCCTGCGGCATGCCGGGCCTGACCGGCGCGATTGAAAAAGTCGCGATCGAATCCGACGGCTCGATGCGTCTTCAGGTTATCGGTGATGGCCAGGCGGAAGGGATTTGCGGCTCAGGTCTTGTCGATCTCATGAGCGAATTACTGCGCGTTGAGCGGATGAATTCACTCGGACGTTTTGAACAAGACGGTGATCGCGTGGTTTTGGATGCGAGCAACGGCACGTCGATTTATTTTACGGAGAGCGACATCAATGAGTTAGCCCAGGCCAAAGGCGCTAACGTGGCAGGTCTGCAAATTCTCTTCGCGAACTTCGGCATCCGCTTTGAAGACATGGAGGTCTTTTATCTCGCAGGCGGCTTTGGTCGACACTTAAATGTCCAGTCCTCAAAACGAATCGGGCTGATTCCTAATATCGATGATGCGAAAATCATTCAGGTCGGCAACGCGTCCATCGAGGGGGCGTGCATCGCGTTACTTTCCAAAACGAAACGCGCCGAATTAGAGAGTCTGGTCAAGCGCGTGATACATTGCCGCTTGGAAACGCATCCAAACTTTTTTGATTTCTTTGTAGAGGGTTGTCAGTTCAACCGTGTCGAGTCCCGACTCGATACCGAAAGTGCAGCGTCGTAGATGGAATCCAAGCCTACATTTGAATTCACCGATAAAGCACCGCAGCTGAACGTGCAGGAAGCGGAATACCTGCGGCTGCTCGGTTTCCCCAAGGATCACGCATTGACCGAGCGCTCACGCGAACTCGCAACTTGGGCGCGTAATTGGTATGCGGAACACGGAAGACCTTGGATTTATGCGCGCAGTGCGGGCGGAGTGGGGATTGAGGCCGATAAGATTCATTTGAGCGGCGCCGAATTTTCCTCCGAACGACTGCAATCGCAGTTCGCGGCAGCACAAGCACACGACGCGGTGCTGGTTGCGGTCAGCGCGGGCAAAGAGTGCGAGGAGAAAGCGCGCCAATGTTGGCAGGAAGGAAAACCCGACGAATATTTTTTCCTGGAAATGTATGGTTCAGCTGTCGTCGAGCATCTCGTGACTCATGCCGCGGGAAACATCTGCGCCCGAGCCGAGCAAAATGGCATGGCCGCCCTGCCCCACTACAGTCCCGGCTACACTGGTTGGCCCGTTTCGGATCAGCCTAAACTCTGGAGCATCATCCGCGGCAACAATGGCACCCCTTTTCCTGCTGACCTGGATGTGATGGAAACGGGAATGTTGCGCCCGAAAAAATCCTTACTGACCGTCTTCGGTCTCACGCGACATCCCGAAAAAGTTGCGCCCGGTTCAAAACTTGTCCCGTGCGAAAATTGTTCCCTGCCGAATTGTAATTATCGACGCGCTCCTTACTGCGATTTTATGCCCCAAGCCGAAACTGTCGGACGACTGGTCCTTGATGCTCTTGAAACGATCGAGACCAAAACGGCGACCGCACCGGTGCTCGATAAATTAGCCCGTTACAGTGTCAATGCACGCGCGTTACGGAAGTGGTCCGAAGAGCGATTGCAACTTGAGGTCGCCAGCGATGGATTTATCACGGCGCGCTTTCGTTACGAAGGCACGACCTGTTCAAACTTCGGCCGTCCGATTCAGTATGATTATCAGGTTCGCCTGACGCCGCGCGCCCAAGGCTACCGAATTACCGAAGCTCATTCTACTCCTGCCGATGGCGACACCGGTCACGCGCAACAGTGCGAGTTCCTCAAGGATCCTGATGGTTTCATGAGCCGTCTCACCGCCGAAAAACCGCTCCTCGGCCGACCGCTGAATGATGTCCTCACCTGGAAGCGTCCGGTCAATCCCGCGGGTTGTTTTTGCGAAGCCGGAAGCCGCGAACATAAATGGGGGATGATCTTCGAAGTCATTCATTTTGCCCTCGCCCAAAAAGGTTCTGCTTAGAAAATCTGAATCGACAAAAATCAACAATTCCCGAAAAATCGAAACTGACTTTATGATTAAACTGTGTGACATCAACCAGGCGGCGACGGAAAAACTGCCGCCCACTGCGATCGACAAGTCCCGCATCGGCGTGCATTACACCGACGCTTTCATCAAGCCGATGAACACGAAGCTTCCTGACGGCACTCGTGTAGCCTGCAAACGCCGCGGACTCAAGATTAGCCTTACCGTAGGCACGAAAAAAGGCGAAGGACTAATGCGCCGCATGGACGTGAGCCCAGATCCGATCGTCATGCTCAAAGCCGCCTTGGCAGAAGCCGCCAAAGCTGCTGGCGTGGAAATGCAAATCACCGAGACCGAAATTTTGATTGCGGCTTAAGGAGCGCGGGCTTCAGCCCGCTTCACCTCGAAAACTTTCAAATAACCATGACAACCAAGAAGCTGCTCCACCAGGCAGTCCGCGAACGCTGCCTCGTTTGCGATGGTGCCATGGGCACGCAACTCATGCTCGCGGGCCTCGAACAAGGCAACTGCGGCGAGCATTGGAATCTCACCAATCCCGAGCGCGTCCTTGAAATTCAGCGACGTTACGCCGATGCCGGCGCGAATTGCATTATTACCAATACGTTTGGTGGCAGCCCCACCATGTTGAAGCGCCATGGTTGCATGGAAGATCTACACGCCATTAATCAGGCTGGCGTTCGCATCGCGCGAGAAGCCTTCGGCCAGCGCGAAGGTTATGTGCTCGGCGACCTCGGTCCGCTCGGCGCGATTTTGGAACCTTACGGCGACATGCCGCAAGCCGATGCCTTGGCCGCCTATCAAGAACAGGCTGCCGCACTCGTCGACGCCGGCGCAGACGCCATCATTCTCGAGACGCAAACTTCGTTGGAAGAAATCGGAATCGCCATTGACGCCGCCAAAGCTGCAGGCGCGCCATGCATCATTGCCTCGCTCGCCTATGATCTTTCGCAAGACCAAACGTTTTACGTCACGATGATGGGTGTGATGCCGGATCAAGCCGCGGCGTTCGTCGAGGAACGTGGGGCCCACATCATCGCGCTGAATTGCGGTACCGGCATGGACATGAATGGCGCGGCCATGGTCGCGAAGATGTACCGTGACAGTTGCAACCTTCCCGTGATGGTGCAGCCCAACGCCGGTCTTCCCGTCTTGGAGAATCTCAAGGCCGTTTACAAACAATCTGCAGCCGACATGGCGCTCGGAGTTCCAGGCGTTCTGGAAGCAGGTGCACACATCATCGGCTCCTGTTGCGGAAGTACGCCCGAACACACCCGTGCGATCCGCAACCTCGTGGACAAGTTCAATAAGGCTTGAACGGTGCCTGAAAAAAAGTCTTCGCCTTAATCAGTCACGCTGCTTTTATTCTTCGCATGAAAGCACTCGTCCTATGCCCGGTTATCCTGGTCTGCCTGCTGTTGGCGTTGCCAACCCACGCACTCGCCGCTGAATCATTTAAAGTAATTAATCTCTGGCCAGTTCTCGCGCCTGGTGAAAAAGAATCTCCGAACGAGGAACGCAACATAACCACGCCCACAGGTCGACCGGTCGCTGGGAAACCCGTGATACGCATCGGTCATATTTCAAAACCAACCATCACAGTTTACCGTCCGCCTTCGGATAAAAACAGCGGCACTGCCGTTTTGGTGTGCCCTGGAGGCGGCTATAACATTGTGGCGGCAGACCTTGAGGGCCAGGAAGTCTGCGCATGGTTGAATTCCATTGGAGTGACTGGTGTGCTCTTAAAGTATCGCGTTCCGCGCCATGAAGGTTTGGAAAAGCACACCGCACCGTTCCAGGACGCGCAGCGCGCCATGGGCCTGATCCGACAACACGCGTCTGAATGGGACGTTAATCCAAAGCGCATCGGTATCATGGGCTTTTCCGCGGGCGGCCATTTGGCGGCCACGCTTTCCACCAGCACCGCGGAGCGCACTTACCCGACTGTCGACGCTGCCGACGCCGTGAATTGCCATCCCAATTTTGCGCTGCTCGTGTATCCCGCCTATTTGACGCCGACCAATGATCTGACAAAACTTTCTTCCGAATTCAAAGTGACGACTAACCATCCACCCACGTTTATGGCGATGGCGCAGGACGACCCGGTGCACGTCGAAAATGTCCTGCTTTATTCGTTGGCATTGAAACAAGCGAAGGTTCCGTTTGAGTTACACGTATATCCCACCGGAGGACACGGCTATGGACTCCGGAAGACCGAGAAAGCGGTTACCACATGGAACGACCGTGCGACCGAATGGCTACGCAGCCTAGGATTGCTATCCCAACATGGAGCCAGGTGAACTGCCGAAGCGGACCCGAAAAATGGACGATCCACCCCTTTGGCGCTCGATATCCGAGTTGTTTGGAACGGAAGTGGTCAAAAATCGACACCTCGTCTCAAAAACAGGTCTTAAAAGTGATTTCCGCTTAAGTTGTTGGCTAACAGCGCTGTGCGACCGAGAAAACTAGTTTTCTCGACTCAAACGTTACGTTTTCACCGAGAATTCTAGTTTTCTCGACCGAAACGTTACGACGAAGCCTCCAAAACTGGTTTTCCCCGCTCCGTTGTAATGGAATTGTCAGGAAAACTAGTTTTCTCGCCGAAAACATCACGACGCGACCGGGAAAACTGGTTTTCGCCACCAAAACGTTACGTTTCTTCCGAGAATTTTAGTTTTCAGGACGAAAACGTAACGTTTTTAGACCGGATTTTTCACCATAGAGTGCAACCGTGCGGGATTAGGAGGATGACGAAGGACTCTTCCCGACACTGACGTCATAATCCTGCGGTGTCGGCATTTTCGCCCGAGTCGTAGACCACGCCATCGAAAATGACCTGCTTGGGCCGAGCGAGATTAGCCACCCGTTCGAGGGGCGAATGTTGCGTCAGAATAAAGCGACTCTGATATCCCGATTTGATGCAGCCAAACTTTTCCTTGTAGCCGAGACGATTCGCGCTGTTGCCGGTGGCCGAATTAATGACGGCCCACGACGGAACCCCTGCCGCTTCCATTAATTCAAGTTCGCGCAGAAAACCGGTCGCGTGCGCGACTCCCACGGATCCGGCGTCGCTGCCGGCGATGATTTGCACGCCCATCTCGTGAGCCTTCACGAGGCTCGCGGCATGTTGATCGAGGATACGCTGGAGATTGGAAATGATCGTCGCATCCCAACCCATGATGTCCGCATGATCCACCTGCTCCTGCACGGGAGCGAAGGTCGGAACCCAGGCGATTTGCCGGTCACGCATCCGGGCGAGTTGATCTTCACGGACGAAGAAACCGTGTTCAACAGAATCGGCTCCACCTTCAATCACGCGTTCAATGCCAGCGTCCCCGGAAGCATGTGCAAACGTTTGTTTACCGAAAGATTTCGCTGCCGCGACCAGTTCAGAAATTTCCTGCGTGGTCATTTGTGGTTCGGTCGTCACCGCGCCTTGTTTGAAATTGATAATGCCGGTCGGGATTAACTTGATGCGGTCGGCCCCTGCTTTGACGCGACTTTCCACACACGCATGAGCTGAGGGAAAATTCTCCAGTGGATCACCCATGAAACTGCCATAGCGACCCTTGTGATGAATCGCCGCGCCGGGACTATCGACATACGGCATCAACGGCCGATCGGCGCTCATGTAAAGCTTGCTCAAACACAAACCGACGCCGTCTTTATCGCCCGCATCGCGCACTGCGATAATGCCAAGCCGAACAATCTTCTCCAATCGACCGCGTGCACTTTCCAGCAATTCCAGGGGAGTTTGCTTCAGGTAGGCGGCGCGTTTATCAAGATTTAATTCGCCACCCTCAAGAAACAAATGCGCGTGCGCCTCAATCAGACCGGGCAGCAACGTGTAGTCCGGCGCGTGAAGATCCGGTTCGCGCTGGTTGGGATTTAACAGCTCTGGTGGCGGTGGGGTCTTGGCGTCACCAACGAAAAGGATTTGTTTGCGATCATAAACAACGTGCGCATCGCGGAGCGGTTGCGTGCTGACGCCGTCGAGCAATGTGCCCACGCGTAACCAGACGCGGCGGTCGCTGGTCGCTGCCGGAATGGAGAGAGATTGCATGAATCAACGTTCGACTGCGTCGGCTGCTTCCTGGCAGATCGCCATGATCGCTTCGGCTTGACGATATCCGGAGGTCTCACTGGTTTCGCCTGCGAGAGGACGGCCCTGTTCCAATGCCTCACGCAATTTGGCAACGACCGGATGATTGGCCGGCAGCGGTCCCGGAGTTTTCTCCGGATTGGCCAATGCGAAATCCAATCCGACTTCCATGCCGAGTGTGAGATAGGCTTTCTCGAGTTCTTCGCGAATACCCTTCGGAGTTCCCCACGCAAAATTCGAGAGACCGACAATCATGTGAACACCCTTCAAATCAGGATCTGCGCTCATCATTCGCATCGCATCGAGGCCAATGTTCACCAACCCGTACGTATCCGCACCAACGGGGGCAAGCCCAGGATCGATGATGATCTGATCGAGACGACGGCCCGCTTTGGTCACGAGCAACTCCACAAAATGTTTCGCTGCGGCATAAGCATCTTGTGGATTCAGGCATTGCGACGTGCCGCCGGGAACAAAATGTTCTGAGGCCATGACGACAGCCATTGTGTCGTAGTGCTTCACCAGTTCCACCATTTCATCGAGATTCGTCCGCGAAGCAGCGAGCGAGTTCACGATCGGCATGCCGCCCTTTTTGCGGTCATAATATTTCAGCGCGACCTTGTGATATTCTACGGAAGGATTGTCGAAGCTGATCGGAGTGGTCGAAGCTTCTTGAATCGCGGGAATCACATCCGGCAAAAAGGCGAGCATCTCTTCCATGCGCACTTGAATACGGTTTGTGCCATCCACATTGAGCGTGAGAAACGCCGCGCCCAAATCGGTCTGGATGCGCGCGAGGTTCTGATAACCCTCAATGCTGCGCGCCGTAAAAGCATCGCGGGCGCGCGCATAGGAGTTATTCATTAACTCGCCGATGATATTCAGTTTCTGGTCGCTCATGTTGTTTCTTCTTTCGGGTTGGAATCTTTACTGACACTGCCGATCTTCTTAACGGCTGCGGATTCAGCTTTGGGTTTTCCAGCGTGGTCGCGGCCAAGCCAAAAATTGCCCCAGGCAGATGTTCCGCGGAGTCCCTGGTTCTGAACAACCGGTGCGTGATCGAGAAGATGAATTTCGGTGCCGTCGCCCTTGAGACGTTCGTAGGCGCGCAACCAGATGCAATCGCCGTAGCCGTCCACTTCGCAACGTCCTTCACGCGTGCCACCGCAAGGACCGTTGCGCTGGTTCTTGGCGCATTGCGATTCCGGACACAGGTAAGCGATCTCAGGTAACGAACAATCGCCACAATCTTTACAACCAAACATCACGGCTTTGCTGACGTGTTCCATGACGCGCATCGGCTTGGGACCTTGCATGGGATCGGCCGCGCTTCGGCAAATCTTTGCGCCGAGTTTCCCGAGCGCACTGTCGCGGGCGAATACGACGTCGTGACTGAATTTAGAAAGACGATAACTGAAGCCAGTATGCTTGGAAGCTGTGGGCGGATTTACACTCCGGACGGTGCCGTCCGCAAGGCCCGAGACCGGATGTTGCGCGTAAAAGAAAAACTCCTTGGGACGGGAGAAATTAATTTCGCGGGCAAACTGTTTCCAATCATCTGCTGAAAAGGTTTTTTCCAGTTCGAGAATCTTTTCGACCGCTGCAAAGTTATGTACTCCGCCGAGATACGCGCCTCGATAACCGAGTCCGCGGTAAATGGCCATTTGCTTCGCGGCGAATTCGTAGAAGAAAGATTTACCGCCATCGGGAGATTTTCCATGTTGCTGGCAGATTTCCAACAAAGGCGCAGGAAGAACGACGCCCGGGATTCTTCCTTCCGCAAAGATCTCCGCCACGCGCGCGTTCAGAAGGTACACATTTCCGATGAGCGGCGTCTGCTTCATTCCGTGAGCATCCATGTAAACCCGCAACTCGCTCGTCTTGCGCGAATCGAAACCAATCTGGTTGATGATAAACTGCGCGCCGCACTCCACCTTCTTCTGAAGCTTGAAGTACTGCGGCATTACTTCGCCTTCCAACAATTTATAATTCGTCGTGACGGCGCCGAAGCAGAATTGGGTTTTGTCGTGCTGCAGCTTTTTGCGGTTGCCCTGGGCATCCTTCGGATCGAACCCGCGATTCATCTGATCGAGCATCGAAATCAGCCCAACCGAATCGATGTCGAAAACGGGCTTGGCGAGACCGTCGTTCCCCGCGACTGGATAATCTCCAGTCATGGCGAGAATGTTATGAAAGCCTTCGCTATTGAGTAGCCACGCTTCGCTTTCAAGACCATTTCGATTGAGGTCCTTGCAGGTGAGGTGAATGACAACTTCCTTGCCAGCGTAGAGGATCGGCTTTCCGAGCGCCGTGGGAGCGAGTTGCGGATTCCCACCCGCGTTGTCGGTTATGGAAATCCAATCGACCAGCGGACACTCGACCAGTTGGTTCGCGAACGTGCGCGCCTTTACCGCGTTGCGGTCCGCCATCGATCCACGCACGGAAACCAATTCAGTCCCGATGAGAAACCGGGAGGATTGAAAAAGTTTTTCGTGCAATGTTTGCATCGATTCATGGTCTGAGAACTATGCTGCGCTCGCGCCCGCCAAAAACTTTGCTTCCATCTCTTTGCGAATGGCATCAACCACTTCCTGCGGTGTTCCGGCACGTTCCGCTTCGTCGCTCCAACGCAGATGCGTCATGTAGGCATCACCTGTGGTGAGGCCTTGTTTTTGCGCCGACTCATCAATGAGTTCTGCGAATCGCGTGGGCAGGCTCCCTTTGATCTCGTCGAAGTCGTCCCAGGCTTTCACTTCTGAAGGAATGTCCTGCCAATAAAGGATCTGGAATTTTGATTTGGCGTTCGGATCGCGTGTTTTAGCGCCCGCCGCACGCTCGGCAATCACCGGAGCAGCAGCTTCCAATTTCGTTTTGAACGACGGAGGAACACCTTTACCAACGAAGTGGAGAAACAAATCAACGGCGCTCGACGCATCAGCCCCATAACCATCGGCACCGATTTCGTCGGCATACATCTGGCTGATCGGCGCGCCGCCAATGGCCATCTTGACGTGACCGAGACCCTTTTCTTCAAAGCCGTCGATGACGGTTTTCATGTAAGTCATCGTGGTCGTGAGCAATGCGCTCATGCCGATGATGTTCGGCTTATGAAGATCGTAAGCCGTAAGGAATTTTTCGATGCTTTGATCCACGCCGATGTCATGCACCTGAAAGCCCGCACCTTCCGCCATCATGCAGACGAGGTTCTTTCCGATATCGTGCAAATCTCCACGCACGGTTCCCATGACGAGAACGCCGGCGGGTTGCACGTCAGAATCTTTTGCGGCCAGCAACGGTTTAAGCACTAACATGCCGGCCTTCATGGCGCGGGCCGCGATCAGAACTTCGGGCACGTAGAGAATGTTGTATTTGAAATCTTCGCCAACGACGCTCATCCCGGCGATGAGACCCTCGGTCAACACTTCCTTGACGCTCCGCCCTTCGGCCAGGGCGGCAATCGTCATTTCTCCAACTTCCTTGGCTTTGCCTTCGTAAAGGCACTGATTCATGAAAGCGTAGTCTGGCATGGGGTTTCCTTTCGGGATTAAGCTTTGGAGCGACCGCCATTGAATTCAGCCAATGCGGCGAGCATGGCTTCAATGTTTCGTTTCGGCATACCTGGACTTGTCCCGCCGCCAACGGAAAGAATAACACCTTCTCCGGCGCTCTTTTCGAGAACATCGAGTGTGGCTTCACGAACTTCTTCGGGAGTGCCGCGGACGCCGACTTCAAGCGGATTCACATTTCCCATGAGGCACATGCGGTCGCCGACACGATCTTTCACTTCGGCGTAGTCGGTTTGTTTGCCCCAGTTCAACACGTTGAAACCAACATCCGGCAAATGATCCAGGCATGCCTGAACTTCTGCGTCGTTATGATAGAGCTTTACCCAGTCTTTAGGAAAGGCGTCGCAGATCCGCTTTAAATAGGGATGACAGAATTCCATGTAATGATCTTCGTTCACGAAGCCGACGATGTCGTCGAGAATGAAAATGCCTTCGACGCAATTGCCAATCGCTTTGTGCTGAGCTTTGAGCCAGTCGATAATCAGACGGGTGGAGAGATCGAGAAGTTTGTGCGCCCACTCTGGTTTTTCCACGAGGTCAATCATCAGATCGGTCGTGCCGCGAACAAAGCCCGCGGTGCACATCGGCCCACGCGACGTGACGAACGGCATGATGTAGCCGGCATCGAAGACCCGTTGTTTCTGCATGCGGATACGATGCAACGTCATAGCCATGAAAGCATCGTTTTCGACTTCGTATTCAGGAAATTTATCGATGTCCTCGATGTGGAAGAGTGTGTGGTATTCGCTGGGAGTGTTATCTGTCCAAAATTTAATCTTCGAACCGAGCGCGGAGGGCTCAGCCGCCATTCCATATTCCATCCACCAACCCGGAACCCAAATGACGTCGGGAAATTCCTGGTGAATTTTCAGATGCGATTGAAACCAGACTTCGGGGTCGAGGTAGAAGTCCATGTGCTTGACTCCGAGATGTCCCGGAATCCAAGGACTATCGACGATCATCGCCATCGGTACTTTGTCCAATTTTTCGAGCCGGGCAGCCCGTTTGAAAATATCCCATTGTTCAGGTCTCATAATCTTTGGCGATTTCGATCAGTATTAGAAATTGGCTTAGTTTAACGTTTAACTTGGCCTTAAAATCCAGTAAATAGAAACCAGCGTCAAGATCATTGTTGTTGAAACAGAACAAATTCTGAACCATTTGTTCGTCTCAGGACTAAACGTCGACAATTGAATCGTCTTGAGCTGCCGCACCATTAAAACGGCCTTTAGACGCTTACCGCCGGTTTTTCGACGATGCCTGCAACAATTCTTCGTGTGAGGGAATCCTCGGAAGTTTTGTTGTTGAATTGCGATCGGCTGCGGCGCGCAAAAGATTTACGGCAAATTTTTGCGCCGCCGGATCCACTGACACCGATGCCTCCAGATCCAGATCGCAAACCCACAACCGTCCGCGACCCAGCGGAATCTCGAACAGCACGGTGCGATATTGTTCCGGCACTTTCTCGGCCGAAATGTAACTGTGCGATGGAATGAACCGGATCAACTCGCGCGCTTGAGATCCAGTTTTCAGACGATGCGACGCATTGGATGAGAAAACGCGCCAGTCCCCTTTCCTGCCCCACCATTTCAAATCCATCGGTGCGAGTTTCTCAGCGAGTTTCGTTCCTGCGCACGGGAAGAAGTCCGCAAATTCGCCGGGAGCATTTTTCCCGTCCATAATGTCCGCAGAAAACAATGGGGTGAATTTCGATCCCGGCGAAAATACAATCGCGGTGGCTCCGCTTTCGATGGCCGCTCGCATCGCGCCGCCTTTTTCCAGTCCGGAAAAAGTATCACCAGGGCCCATCAAAATCACCTGAGCCGTCGCGAGTTCAGCTGACGATTTGAATTGCGCGCTGCTTTTCAAAAAGCCGTTGAGTTCCGAGCCAATGCTCCGCATGAACGCGGGGGCTTCCAGTTGGACCGGCTGGACCGCAGGCAACACTTCGACGAAATCGGTTGTTCGACTGATCTCCTTGGTTCCCTTTCGCAAACGGAGTTGGAGCGCGAAGTCGCGGTGGGTTGAGGTGGGCGGAAGTTTTATCTTCACTGGCACACGCGCCGTCTCGAAATACGCGAGCTTCGGCAATTGTCCGATTTCGACTGAGCTGATTTTCTTCCCACCGTTTCGATCAACGAAACTGAGTTCAATTCGCAGGTCAGAAAAGTTGTCCTGCTGTTCGCTGTCATTCGTGATGAACACAGCGGTCTCGATTTCTTCATTCGGGAAAAATCGGCGGCGTCCGGTTTCCAACGCAAGACCTACGGGCGAGAATGCTTCCCGCATGGCTTCGATCACCGGATACGGTTTCGCAGTCGCCGCATCATAACTGTGCGAGAACCAACATTCCGCCGCGAACAACATAAAACCGGCGGTGCGATCACCCCGTTCGAAGCGCAGGCGTTCCGCCCAACGCTTTGTCACTGCCCGATCATGTTCGAGGAAAAATTTCGGATCGTTACCGAGATACGCGAGATTACCAATCCAGGCTTGCGGCGTGAGCAGATCGCGCGTGTAACGCAGCACCGGCAAACCGGTATCGAGATCAGGATAGCCCGTGGACATTTCCTGGCCAATGAGCGGGCGCGATGCTCCGCTGTTCTCGGCTTCTTTCTCGAACTTCGCATCCGTAATAAACGACGATGGTGAATACCAATTGTTGTAGCGATGGATGTCGTCAGCGTCGCCGTCGTCAATCCCTTTCGGTTTGAGGACATCTTTGTAGAGATCCGGATCGCGTGCGTATTCCGAGGAACAAATGACCGGGCGTGTCGGATCGGTTTTGCGCGTCTGCTTCACGACATCCGAAAGCTGTTGCCACTTCTCCAGATTCTTCGAATCTTTCAACATCATCTCGTTACCAACCGTGTAGATCAAAACACTGGGATGATTGCGCGCGCGCTTCACCACGTCCTCATTCTCCATGAGCCAATGCGCCATGTAATCCGGCGGCGTCGCGCCGATTTTTCCAGCGAGGCCCCAGGGACGAATTCCTTCCAGACTCACGCCCAATCCGATTTGGTCGGCGGCGGAAAGCCACGGTTCATTCCAAGGAGTTGCATGGGTGCGGGTGGTGCGAATATTCGCGTCATGCAAAGATTGGATCAACGTGCGCGCGAGCGCCGGATCAAAAGGATTTTTCCCGTATGGCAAATGATTCGCACCGCGCAGCCAGTACGGTTTACCGTTGAGAAAGAATTTATTCCCACGCGCTTCAAATGTGCGGAAGCCGACGTTGTGTGTCCATGAATCGAGGACCTCGCCTGTGTCAGATTCGAGCGCAACGTCCAGGCGATATAGATTAGGTTCAGCAGGCGTCCAAAGTTTTGGTTTTACATCACGGACGTTGAGTGTGTGCGAAACTGAATTCGTGGTGATCTGAATTTGTTCCGGTGAAATTTCCGCCAAGAGCTTGCCGGTTTTTACGTCCGTCAACTTCGCTTTCAGTTTCGCGCCCTGAGAACTGGCCAACGAGCGTGCTTCGACCCGCACTTCCGCGCCCTCGAGTGATGGCACGAACCAGACGTCATCCAATTTCGCCGCGCCGCGCACCACGAGTTTTACCGGTTGCCAAATGCCGTGCAAATCATAGGCGCGATTGTCGGAGTTGGGCGAAAGCGGCCCGAACATCCCTTTACTCAGGCTCCTGACCTTCGAGGCCGTCAGATTCACGGTCACCGCTTCACCCATGGTGAGAGTCGACGGAGGAATTTTCTCCATGGAAACAAACACGGCGAGCAAGTTTTCCCCGGCCTGCAAATGCGGTGTGAGGTCGTAGCTGAAACGGCTGAACATGCCCTTGTGTTCGCCGAGCAAGGTTCCATTGCAAAACGTTTTGCTGACCATCGCCACACCATCAAATTCGATGGAAATATTCTTTCCCGACGGAACCGCCGGCAGATTCAACCGCAGATAATACCAGCCATCTTCCGCGCGGTCGGTGTCGAAGCCCAGTTTGTTCAAGCGGTTTGTTTCATATCTCTTAAAATCTTCCGAGTCATCGAGCCACCACTGAATTCGGTTGAGCAATTGCGGCACGGGAACCGGCACGCATTTTTTGTCAGCGACACTTTGCGGGTTTTGATTCGACGCAACGGCGTAGCCTGGCTGGTAAAGCCAGGTGCCGTTGAGGTTAAAAGTTTTTCCCGGTGAAAAGTCTCTTTTGCCGAGACTTATTTTACCGTGTTCGACCGCGACGGCATTGATGCCGAGAACGAGCAGGCAGAAGAAAATGCGAAACATGATTTAGGTCGGGTTCGTGGTGGTTTCGTCGAGGTTCACGGGTTCAAAACGCGGTGCGCAAAGATGATTCAACGTAAACGCCAAAAGATAAGCGAAAGCGCAAATTGAAAATAGAATCGCGTAACCAGTCGTGACGTTATCTTTAAAGCGATCCAGCATGCGACCGATGAGAATGGGAAACATCATTCCACACAATGAGCCAGCCAATCCGCCGATCCCAACGACAGAAGCCACTGCCTTTTTCGGGAACATATCGGATACGGTCGTGAAAAGATTAGCGGACCACGCTTGATGCGCCGCACCGGCCAGGCCGATCAGGAAAACCGCTGTCCAGTCGCCGGTCTTGGTAACAAAGTAAATCGGCAACACGCAGAGCGCGAAAACAAACATGCCGGTTTTGCGAGCGCGGGTCACACTCCATCCGCGTTTCGTCAAATACCCGGTAACCCAACCTCCACCGATGCTCAGCACCGTGATGATCGCGTAAATCGTGACGAGATGCACCCAGCTCTTCGTGATGTTGAGGTTACGGGTCTTTTTGAAATAGTCCGGCAACCACGTGAGAAAAAACCACCAGACTGGATCGGTTAAAAATTTTCCAACCACGAACGACCAGGTCTGACGATAGCGCAGTAGTTTCAACCACGAGACTCTTTCGGCTGTTCCTGCATCAGCTGGATCGCTCCGGATATACGCGAGTTCTGCCGGGCTGACCTCCTTACGCCGCTCTGGCAAATCATAAAGAATCCACCACACGACGAGCCAGACAAACCCGGCCAATCCGGCGATGACGAATGCGGATCGCCAACCCCACGTGACCGCGATCAACGGGATCATTGCCGGTGCGGCGATCGCGCCAACGTTGGAACCCGAATTGAAGAGGGCCGTGGCGAATGCGCGTTCCTTTTTGGGAAACCATTGCGCCACGCTCTTGATTGCACTCGGAAAATTTCCTGCTTCGCCTAGTCCAAGAGAAATGCGCGCGACGAAAAAGCCTTGTACGCTGCCAACGAAGGCGTGTCCCATCGCCGCGAGGCTCCAGGCAGAAATGGAAACGGCGTAACCGATTTTTGTCCCGAACCGATCCACAAACCAGCCAAAGCCAAGCAACCCGATGCCGTATGACGCTTGGAATGCAGAATTAACCCAACCGAATTGTTCATTCGTCCAGCCCAGTTCCGTGTCGAGCGTGCTTTTGATCAGCGAAAGAATCTGCCGATCCATGTAGTTAATCGTCGTCGCAAAAAACAGCAGCACGCAAATTACCCAACGATAATTACTGATGCGCGGTCTGACTGACGAGTCCACGGGGTCTTTGGTTAACGATGACATGGTGATAGTGTTCTATTTATTGGTCCTGCGGTCAGTTGCCAAGTCTTTGAAGCTCCTTAAGGTAATTTTGTTGCGTCTCCACCACGCGGTAATTCCTTTTCCACTAAACCGACACGACGCACGGCGGAATCTTTGGCGTGCTTCCACCAGCGGAGCAACAGATCCATTCCCGCTCGTTCAACCGCCAACGAATCTTCGCCGCTCACAATCAATTTGGAATCGATGCGCGCGACAAAACTTGTCTTGCCCGTTGGCAATTGAGCCTGCCCGATCAACGCGTTCGACTTCGACGTGCCGACGAGAATCAGGTTTCGATCCTTGCCTGCATCTTTGGGCAAGTCATTGAGTTGAATCATTTCGATCGGCTGCCCGGTCGCGCTCTCCAAGGTGCTCGCGATCGCAAAGGCGGTCTCTACTTCCAGCACCGGCGCGTCCGTGCCGTAGACGACAGTGAAAGGCCGCTCGAAATCCAATTTCAATTCCTCGCTCACACCACGCGCATAAACGACATTCGTTTTACTTTCCGTTTCCAATTTTGGCGTGCCGAGAAGTCGCGCTTCGATCCAGGCGTAACGCAATTGGCCATCGCTCGTTTCCATGCGCACAAAGCTCTGGTAAAAGCCGGGAGTCAAATCGGTCGTCTTCAGTGCGACCGGCACGGAGAACGTTTCACCCGCTTTCAAAGTTACGTTGGTCAATTGTTTTGAGATCGCTGCGAGATTGGTCGCCGACTCGATGGAGGTCATTAATTCAAGCGAGCGCTTAGTTGTATTCTTGATTTTTACTACCGCCACGCCTTCGCCATGTTTGTCGAGATTGACCACCGTCTGTGGAACGTCCAGCCAGCGCAAAGCGTCTTCGGGGGCGCTATATTTTTTAATCAGCTTCATCAACTCCAGGGCTTCGAGTTTGGGCCGGCGGCTGAGGTGGAGAAGTTCGTAGTGCCGCAAGATATTACCGCGACCAGCGCGCAAATTGGGTGCCATCGTTTCGTTGAATTGAAATTGATACATCTCGGGAATCGCGCGCGTGGCGAGGGCGTTATCGAAGATGGCAGGATAAATTTTTGCACGCGCTTCCGGCGTCATGCGCGTGAGCTGACGCCAGTTCCATTCCGTGATCACCGGTGGTTTACCAATCTTGCTGGAGAAACTGCCGAGTGCGAGCGCGTAGCCACGCGCGGTTGGAATCGCATCCAGCGAATCGACGTAGGAGTGCAGCCCGACACGATCAAAGGGTACGCCCAGCGTTTCGAGTCGATTGAACATGCCGGTATTGTTGTAGCCAGTGAGATGCACCCGCACGTGCGGCGCGGCTTTTTTGACAGCGGCGTAAGTTTGTTTCCATTGTGGCGGACGGTCGAGTGGCAGACCCCAGATGAGAATTTCATTCTCGATTTCCACCGTGTCGATGACATCGCCGTAACGTTGGAGCAATTCCACAATGGCGGCGTCAGACGCATAGGTATCGAGCAACGCTTGGAGTTTCAGATGGCGGATTTCGCCAAAAAGAAAATCGAGATATTCCTGTCGCACCTCTTTGGGAATGGGCGCGAGCAGTTCCAGGTGATGCAGGCGAATCAGTTGAAAGCCCATCGCTTTCGCGATGCGCAAATCACGACGAATGTCGTCGGCGAATTCGCGCCAGCGCAGCACCGTGTCCGCCGCGAGCGGCCAAAAGGCTTCGCGATCCATGCCGGGAAGTTTCAGTGCGTCGAAATTTTCGCCGAGCGTGGAATAAGGAAAATAACTGGTACCAAATCTTACCGACTTCACGCCGAACGACATCACGGCACCATCGGAAGTTTTGCGTTGTTCGTTGAAGCTCGTATACCCAACGAACATCTGATCGGTCTCTGTGTCGCCCAGCGATTGTTTACCCAAGACGAGACGAGACGAAAAGCTCACTCCTTCTCCGTGCGCGGGGAGGGTATTTTCGGCGAGCCGATCGCGATATGATTTCGTATTGCTGCGGGCGATTTCCGTGATGGAATAAAATTTCTCGCCAGCGGTCTGAGCTTCCTGCCCGAGTTGCGGCATGCTCGCCCCTTCATAGCGCGGCTGCTTAAAGCTGTTCTTCGACGACTTGTCCAACAGTGTGAACGACGGCGCAAAATCATTCAACCAGGCGGCCGTGACACCATTATCCAAAGTGTTACGAACCCAATCCAAGCCGCGTTGCGTGAATTGATGGCGACCTTCGCCAGTGTGGAACGGAGACGACGCCTTATCAGCGAGCGGTCCGATGCGATTGTCGTAACACATCGTCCGCGACTTGACCCGAGGCTGTTCCCAGCAACACACGACTGCCGCATAAACTTTAGCGCGTTCGTCCGCTGACTCATTTGTCAGCTGAGCGTTCACGTCCAGAAAACCAGCCCCGTAGGCAATCAGTTCGATTTGCAGTTTTAACCCGGCTTTAACGGTCTCCGCGGTCCAGACGTCGCAGACCGGCCCACGCATTGTGCTTCGAAACGTCAGTGGTAAAGCGTTGAAAAGGCCGACAAAGTTTACGGCCGTCGCA
>JAQGOU010000473.1 GCA_028293445.1 Verrucomicrobiales bacterium
TAACAAAACCGCAATTCAATTCCGTTCGGGGAAAGGCTGAAAAAAATAGTGGTACAATCTCGTTGGACGAATCAGTGGCTTGTTTGTAACGTTTACGCCGTGTCTTCGCCGTCCCAAATCGCTGTCATTGTTCCGTGTCATAATGAGGCGACCACGATTGCTGCGCTCGTCGGTGAAATTAAAAAGCATTTACCGCACGTGATCGTCATTGATGACGGTTCAACTGACGAAACGAGCAGGTTGGCCCGTTCCGGCGGAGCTGAAATCATCCGGAACGATGCGGCCCAAGGAAAAGGTGCGGCGCTTCGAGCCGGGTGGAAGCGCGCGATGGAACTCGGTTTTCAATGGGCGCTGACGATGGACGGCGATGGACAACACTCGCCCGGCGATATCCCGAAATTTCTGAACGCGCTGGAGCGGGCCCCGCTTGTGATCGGCAACCGCATGTTCGAGCAGGATAAAATTCCACGTCTGCGTCGCATGGTGAATCGTTGGATGAGCAAACGATTATCTACTGTGGCTGGACGCGAACTGCCGGACACGCAATGTGGCTTTCGACTTATTAACTTGAAGGCATGGTCAGGACTGAACCTGCAAACGACACACTTTGAGATTGAGTCAGAACTTTTATTGGCCTTTATCGCGGCCGGGTATCACGTTGAATTTATTCCGATTGAAGTCATTTACAAAAACGAGCGGAGTAAGATTCGTCCCTGGCAGGATACGATTCGGTGGTTTCGATGGTTCCGCAATCTTCGAACTCTGAACGCCAGATTCTCGCCGTGTCCGCATTGCGCGGAAAAGCCGACGGTTTCTGCAAACCCAGTCTCTGTAAAACATGTCTGAGTCGTCAAAGTCACCTTCGCAAAGAACTCGCGCCACCCGAATTCTCATACGCATTCTCACGTTCATCGCGGTAGCGTACTCCATAGGTTTTGCGGTGAGCTTATCCAACCGCATCCTGGATCGGGACAAAACGCCCGCGGGTTTTGCGCGTGGCATGCTGCATGGCGCGACCATGCCAGTGGCCATGCCAAATCTCGCGATGGGGAAAGATGTGATGATTTACGCGGTAGAAAATAACGGTTTACCTTACAAGCTTGGCTACACGGTGGGAGTGAATGCCTGCGGAGCTATTTTCTTTGGAGTCTTTTTTTGGCGCGTCAATCGATGGAAGAAATCCCGCGTCAAAATAGAAGAGCGAGTCCTCGAAACGAATAAGTAATCAAATAAAATTGATTATCTATTAGCAACATTCGCGCTTTCCTGAATTCGAAATTCAAATAGATTCTCGCCATGCGAATTTTGTCAGGCATTCAGCCCAGTGGCGCGCTGCATCTCGGGAATTATTTCGGGATGATGAAACCAGCCATTGAACTGCAGGAAAAGGGCGAGGCTTATTATTTCATCGCCAACTATCATTCGATGACGTCGCTCTTCGAGCCTGAGGAACGCCGGAAGAACAGTTTGGATGTCGCCCTCGATTTTCTCGCGTGTGGGTTGGATCCCAAAAAATCAGTCTTCTTCAAACAGTCTGACGTGCCGGAAGTGACCGAACTGGCGTGGCTGCTGACCACGTTGACGCCGATGGCGATGTTGGAAAACTGCCACAGCTACAAAGAAAAAATAGCGCGCGGCATTTCGCCGAATCACGGAATCTTCGCCTATCCGGTTTTGATGGCCGCCGATATTTTGATTTACGATTCAAACATTGTTCCGGTCGGCAAGGACCAGAAACAACACGTTGAAGTGACGCGCGATATCGCCGTCAAGTTCAACATGACTTACGGCGAGACGTTCGTTGTCCCCAAGGAACAGATTCGCGAGGATGTTGCCGTTGTGCCCGGCACCGACGGCCAAAAAATGAGCAAAAGCTACGGCAACACGATTGAAATTTTTGGCGAAGAAAAGGCGGTCAAGAAGAAGATCATGGGCCTCGTTATGGACAGTCGCACGCCACAGGAACCGAAGCCTGATGCAGACAAGAATCTCGCCATTCAATTGCTGAAACTCGTCGCTCCGGCAGATGTTGCACTTGATTTTGAAACCCGACTACGCGCCGGCGGACTGGGCTATGGCGATTTAAAGAAAGCGCTGTTCGAACAGTATTGGAATCACTTCACGGAGGCCCGAGCCCGACGGAAAGAATTGGAATCGAACCTCGACCATGTCCATCAGGTGCTCAAGGAAAGTGCTGGAAGGGCGCGGGCGTTGGCACAAAAAGTTTTGCAACGCGCCAAGGTGGCGAGCGGTTTGGATTAATCAACCTCGGCAGATACAAGCTCCAGAGTTCCCCGCAAAAGCCGACGCTCCAATCGGGAGCTCTTCCCATAGCAATCCTTTAGGCGCGAGGTAGGTTGCCTTGAATTTTGAAAACGATTCCCGTGTTTCAAATTCAGGAGGCAAAATGAAACCACGTCACACCAAACCAACATCCCCTTCCACCCAACGCGTTCCACCGCCGCAAAAGCAAGAGCTGCCCGGCAAGCAAACGAAGATGGTGCCCAAACCGCTCGACGAGGATCCGCGCTACAAAGGCAGTGGAAAACTGGAAGGCAAGGTGGCGATCATTACCGGTGGGGATAGCGGGATCGGACGTGCCGCCGCGATTGCTTTCGCCAAGGAAGGCGCCGATGTGGCCATTGTTTATCTTTCGGAGGAAAAGGACGCGCAACAAACGCAGCAACGAATCGCGCAATTAGGCCGTCGTTGCATCAAGATTCGCGGTGATGTTGGTGATGAAAAGCTTTGCCAGAAAATCGTAGACCAAACAGTGCGCGAATTTGGGCATCTCGAAATCCTGGTGAACAACGCAGCGGAACAACACGTTATCAAAGGTCTCGAGGAATTGAGCGCCGAACAACTGCTCAAGACATATAAAACGAATTTCTTCGGTTACGTCTATTTGACCCGTGCTGCACTTCCAGAACTGAAGGCCGGCGCTTCGATTATCAATACGACTTCGATTCAGGCTTACGAACCGGATCCGTACCTCATGGATTACGCGAGCACCAAGGGGGCGATTCTAAATTTCACCCGTTCCCTGGCGCGTGAGTTGGCCGCCAAAGGAATTCGCGTGAATGGCGTGGCTCCGGGACCGATTTGGACACCGTTGATTCCCGCATCGTTTGAGCCGGAGAAAATGGAGAAGTTCGGCCGCGATACGCCACTCAAGCGGCCTGGCCAACCGTCGGAATGTGCGCCGAGCTATGTGTTCCTGGCGTCGGAAATTGATTCATCTTACATGACTGGCCAGGTGCTGCATCCAAATGGTGGCAGTGGAATGTATAGTTAGCCGAGTTCGTCGATGGCTTTGCGGCAATACCATTTCACCGCGTTAGACATGGTGGGTTGAAGCAGTTCTAAATCCGCTTTCGTGCACCAACGAATGTCGTGATGTTCTTCCACTGCGCATTTTGCCGCGACAGATGATTTCGGGCGTGCCCAATAAATCATGCCGATGTGTTCGTGGGTGTCAGAAATCCGGTGAATGTCCAAAAAACGCGGCCCGATCAAAGCGCGTGTGCCAGGTTCCGTGGTCGGAGGGCGTTCGCCAATCAAATCCACTTCGAATCCACATTCTTCCCGCGCTTCCCGCAATGCAGCCATTTCCGGATCTTCATCCAGTTCGATGTGCCCGCCAAGCGGCAGCCATTTGTTGAGTTTGCGATGATGGATTAGAAGTATCTTGCCTTCGTGCACGACAAAGATCGCGACGGTAAAATCAATTTTTTCGTGAATGTGGGCCATGCGTTGAAAACAAAACCATCAACGCCCGATGTCACCAAGTTTTTTTTGAACAAGTTCTCAATTCTTCACTTGCAACGTCGAAACAACTTCGCTCGCGCCATCGGTTTGTAATGCGAGATCAATGGCTCTCTTGATCAAGGCATGGGAAGCAACCGTGCCGGACAAAGTGACTTTTCCCTGCGTCGTATTCACAGAAATGCTGAGGGCCGAAAGATCCGGGTCCCTGGCAAGTTTGGTTTTAATGGCGGCGGTTACACGCGCGTCAGCAGTGGCGTCTACAATCTTCTCACCAGCTTCTTCGGTTTTTTTTCGCACCACACGACCCGTGCGGGCCAGTTCATCTTTGATTTGGTCGGTGTCGATGTTGGAGAAGGTTTCACTGACCTTGCTCCGCGCTTCCTCCACGCCGTTGGACATCTGCGAACGGGCCGACTTGAGGCGTTGATCCGCGTCAGGATTGTTGTAATACCAATATATTCCCAGCCCGAGGCCAATGACGATTAAAAGGAGCAGAAGCGTTTTCATATTAATTTGTTGGCTGACACAATCTACTTCAGGTGGTCAAGGCTTCCAAGGCAATCACTCTTGCCCGTGGCAGTGTGTTAAAGTAGGTTTCGCCAACTATGGACGAAAACCAGCCGCCGCTTTCAAGTCAACCTCCTGAAAATAATCCGGCGCCGTTGCCTGAGAACGCTGCGACACCACCGCCAGCTGTTCCGACTCCGCCACCGATGGCGAGTGCAACTCCACCTCCGCCCATTTCGCAACCGAGCGCGGTCACACCGCCGCCCGTCAATATTCCGCCTTCGTTCAGCACGCCGCCTCCGCCGGTGACGCCACCACCGTTCAATCCGCCGCCACCTCCTCCATCGACACCACCGCCGTTGTTCACGTTACCACCGTCGCCCTCGCCATCGTCTGGCGGAAAAGGTCGCGGCTGGATGATTTTCTCAATCCTTTTACTGGCGCTCCTTGCGGTGGTTTTATTTGGCAGCTTCGCGTGGAAAAGTGCGGTGCGTGGCTATGCAAGCGGATCGAGTGGAAAATCGGTGCGCCACAAGCGGGAGTATCTCGAAGAGGTCACTATCGAGGACAACGGTTCCCCTAACAAAGTGCTCGTGATTGATGTTAGCGGAGTTATCTCGAGCGCAGACATGGATCGGCGCGAAAAAAATATGGTGGAGAGTATCGCTGAGCAGTTGCAAGTCGCTGCGGACGATTCCAACATTCGGGCGGTGATTCTAAAGGTTAATTCGCCCGGCGGCGAAGTGCTGGCCTCCGATGAAATCTATCGTTCCATCCAGGATTTCCAGGCGGATACCGGCAAACCGGTGATTGCCTCAATGCAAACGCTTGCGGCCTCCGGGGGTTATTATGTTTCCGCTCCCTGCCGCTGGATTGTCGCCAATGAACTCACGATCACCGGCAGTATCGGCGTCATTATGCATGGGTTCAATTATCGCGGGCTTATGAACAAGGTCGGATTGAAACCGATGATTTTTAAAAG
>JAQGOU010000484.1 GCA_028293445.1 Verrucomicrobiales bacterium
GTCATGTCCTCGACACAGCATCCGTCCGAGGTGCAGCACATCGTGGCGCATTTGCTGCATTTGTCAGTGAACCAGGTCGTGGTGCAAAGTCCACGGATGGGGGGCGGTTTCGGTGGAAAAGAAACGCAGGCGGCGACGTTTGCAGCCTTGGCGGCGCTAGGCGCGGCGAAAACACAGCGGCCGGTCCGCATGCGAGTTAATCGCGACCTTGACATGATGCTCACCGGCAAGCGGCATCCGTTCCTCGCCAAATACAAAGTCGGCTTCGATGCCGAAGGCTGTTTCCTCGCTGCGAAAATCGAGCTGTTTTCCAACGGGGGGTGGTCTCTGGATCTTTCGCTGGCGGTGACAGATCGTGCGATGTTCCACCTCGACAACGCTTATTACATTCCGAACGTGGAATTCAGCGGACGCGTCGCCAAGACGAATCTCGCCTCGAACACGGCATTTCGCGGGTTTGGTGGTCCCCAGGGAATGTTGGTCATCGAAGAGATCATTGATCGCATCGGCCGGCTTTTAGGCGTGACGCCGGAAACAATTCGCGAACGGAATCTTTATCGAGGCTCTGGCGAAACGAATACAACACACTACGGACAACTAATCGAAGACAACCGCATTCAGCGGGTGTGGCGGGAGTTGAAGGTTGGCAGTCAGTTTGAGAAACGTCGCGCGGAAATTGCAAACTGGAATTCCACGCAATCGCATTACAAGCGCGGGCTCGCGATGACACCGGTGAAGTTCGGAATTTCTTTCACCATGACGCATTTGAATCAGGCGGGAGCGCTCGTGTTGGTTTATCAGGATGGAACGGTGCAGGTGAATCACGGCGGCACTGAAATGGGGCAGGGCCTGCATACCAACATGGCCATGATTACGGCACGTGAGTTGGGCCTTCGGGTCGAAAACATCCGCATCATGCCGACGAGCACGGACAAGGTTCCGAACACGTCTGCAACGGCCGCTTCCTGCGGAACGGACCTCAATGGCATGGCGGTAAAGAACGCCTGTGAAACATTGCGGGAACGTCTACTTCCGGTTGCCGCAAAACTGCTGAGTGAGAAATTAAAGCGCGACGTTTTGTCGCAAGACATCGGTTTCCACGATGGATTGGTTTTCGTGCGCACGAAGGTTACTGATGGAAAGATTACGAGTCTGCAAGAGAGTGATCGCTGCGACTCCGGTCAGATAAAGGGCGAGGATCAAATAACCTTTTGCGAATTGGTGACGCAAGCGTACTGCCAACCCATCAGCCTCTCGGCGACCGGTTATTATCGCACGCCTGAAATTCATTACGACCGCGTGAAAGGAACGGGAAAGCCATTTCATTACTTCGCTGTCGGTGCGGCGGCGACGGAAGTTGAAGTGGATGGGTTCACGGGAATGACTCGCGTGTTGCGCACCGACATTTTGCATGATGTTGGCAACTCGATTAATGCCGGGATCAATCGCGGTCAGATCGAAGGTGGCTTTGTTCAAGGCATGGGTTGGTTGACCTGTGAGGAATTAGTCTGGGATGACAAAGGCCGACTACTGACTCACTCGCCGGACACTTATAAAATTCCGGCGATTGGCGATACACCACTAGAGTTAAACGTGAGTTTTCTTTCTGAGGCCGCGCAACCGAATACCATTCATGGCAGCAAAGCCGTTGGCGAACCGCCGTTGATGCTGGCCATTTCCGTTCGCGAAGCGATCCGCGATGCCGTGGCGGCGTTCGGTGGAAAATCAACCGAGGTGAAACTCGCATCGCCAGCAACGTGTGAAGCAATCTTTACCGCAATCCGGCGCGTTTCTCAATAAGCTGAGCCACGATACTCACGGCAATTTCTGCAACGGTTTTGGAATCAATATCAATGCCCACCGGGCAGGCGATGCGTTGAATTTGTTCCGCCGTGGCAATCTTCTCTTCTACAAAGTGGTCGAAGATGATTCGCGCTTTGCGCGCGCTCCCAATCATCCCCACGAATGCAAACGGTTTCTGAATCCAATCACGCAACACGAGTGCGTCGTGTCGATGTCCGCGTGTCACAATTAATCCAAAGGTCGGCTTTCCTGGAAACGGCCGTGTGGCTAATTTACTCCAATCCTCCGTCGAAATATGAACGGCTTCCGGAAAGAACCGATGATTCGCCAAGGCGGGGCGGTCGTCGAATACCGAGACCTTGAAATCCAATTGCACTGCGAATGGAGCAACCGCTTGGGCAATGTGTCCGGCACCGGCGATCCAGAGGTTGCACGGAGGGTGAATGATTTCTTGGTACAGAAAAACGCTCCCTGAATCCGCGTCATCAATTCCTACAATGGAAAAGTCATCCGTCACCGCCCAGGTGCGCTCCGCGTTGCGCTCCGCGAGCTCCCTCCAAAATCGTTCTCCTTTGTCCTGGGCATTCGGCAGGATGAGTCCGAAAACTTTTCCGCCGCAGATCAGTCCGTCATCCCAGCCAAAATCGTGATCGAGGACGAGATCGAATTTGGAACATTCATTTGTTTGCAGGGAACGAATCGCCCGTTGCTGTACCTCTGCTTCCAGGCAACCTCCGCCGAGCGTGCTTTCGATTCGCCCATCAGAATAGAACAGCGCCTTGGCTCCAACCTTTTGTGGGCTGGAACCTTTTACGCCGGTAATGATCCCGAGCGCAACCCTTTCGCCGGTTCTTGCTGCCTCGGCGAGGATGTGAAAGACGCTATCTCGCATTTCGAGAACTCTACACGAAACAAGGAACGAGAACGATGCTATTGCGACCTTGTGGGGCGTCCGGTTTATCGAAAGCTTATTTGCGAGTCGCAACAACGCTTCACACCATTGATTGACAGGATCAATCGGGTTTGAAAAATGGAGGAATGAGCGACGACATCATTTTTCCGCGCAGCACCCGCGAAGCAATGGCCGGATGGGTTTATCTTCCCAGGTTCATCGACAAAATTCGCCTCCATCTGGTCGGAAAATTGCACGCGGATTACCAGGAGAACTTCACGAAAGGTTTCGATGCTGTCTGGCTCAAGACCGCTGGCTTGGAGGCAGCGCAGTTCATCGATGTCGTAAAAAATTCAGTGACCGACGGCGAGGTCTGCGATTGGGTACAGAAGAACGTGAAGAAGTCTGACGCCGAAAAGGAGGAGTTTAAACAACGCGTGTCAAATTATGGAAATGAATCTGACGCCACCAGGGCGCGTTTGAAACTTCGCAAAGAACAGGTTGGCCTCGGCGGGCGCGACGACATCAAGACGTTTGCTGACATGATCGATGCGGACGAAAAGCGGATCTGATTATTTTTTCTCTTCGTGCCGTTGCGCCGCGGCTTGTTCAACTTGTTTGTTCATCGCGTCGAACGTGACCCGTAGGCGTACGACGACCTCAGGATGTTGTTTCGCTACGTCGTGCTGCTCGGCCGGATCCTTTTCCAAATCGAAGAGCGAACCGGATTTTGTTTCATCTCCGCTGAGCAAGCCGGGATATTGACTCGGATGCGCCTGCTCGTACGGCGCAATGATAGTCACACCATCGGGAGCGCGTTTATCGATCCACTTGTCGTCTGGGGCAATGATCTTCTGCTTTTTCGACGCGATCATGTGCAGCTTCCATTTTCCACTGCGCACGGTGGCCAGGTCGTCTCCCTGCATGCTGAATAAAGCGTCGTGTGGCGTGCTGGCGTCTGAGGTCAAGAGAGGGAGAATATTTTTTCCATCGATATAACGATCGAACGGGATCTTCAATCCGGCTGCAGCCAGCGACGTAGTAAAAATATCCATCATGATCGCAGGCTCATGACTGACGCGACCTGCATGGATTTTACCTGGCCACCACGCAATGAACGGTTCGCGAATCCCGCCCTCCCATGTCGTGCCCTTCATGCCGCGTAAGCCGCCGGTGCTGCCGCCAAACCATGGGCCATTGTCGCTGGTAAAAATCACAAGGGTATTTTTATCCAGGCCCAACTCCTTCAATTTGTTCAACACTTCACCGACACTGCGATCGACCTCCTGCACGGCATCTCCATAGAGTCCGCCGCCGCTTTTCTTATAGAAATCTTCCGACGCGGCGAGCGGCTTGTGTGGCAAGGCATGGGCGAAGTAGAGAAAGAACGGTTTCGCTTTGTTCTTCTCGATGAACTGAAGGGCGCGAGCCGTGTACTTTTTGGTCAGGTTTGCCACGAGGACCGGGTATTCTACGACCTTCGGGCCGTCCATCAACTGCACGGGACGCATGTCGTGACTGTAAAGAATCCCGAGGTATTCGTTGAAACCGTGGCGCGTGGGAGCGAACTCTGGTTTGTGGCCGAGATGCCATTTGCCAATCATCGCAGTGCGGTATCCGGCTTTTTGAAAGACATTCCCGAGCGTGATTTCACTGTTTGAAATGCCACGCGTGTCGCTTTCTTTGCTTTCATCTGGCGCGGGATTTTTCGTGAGGCCGCTCCGGAATTGATAGCGGCCGGTCAGCAATGAAACCCGCGACGGCGCGCAGTAGGGACATGCTGCATAAAAATCGGTGAGCTTCGCTCCCTCCGCGGCCATGCGATCAATGGCAGGCGTTTTGAATTTGGCGTTACCAAAACAGCCCACATCACCGTAGCCCATGTCATCGGCAAGGATCACGATGACATTGAGTTTCTCTTCGGCGGTTTGGGCGGGATTGGCGAGGGAGAAAAACGCAAGGCAGCAGGCAAGTCGCAGGATTCGAGGGAATTGCATCAGAATGTTGTTCCCGAAACAGAGACGTAACGCAATCCTGTATATGGTCTGAGCGGAGACGTTTTCGACGCCCACACTGCTTATCCTGAAAGGTCTTGCGGAAGTTAGGAAATGCTCTTGATTTCAGATATTGTTCGCCGCATCGTTTTTGAATGCCTGCGCCGCAAAGTCCCATCACGTTAACGCCTGAACAGGTTGAAGAGTTGAACAAGAAGCTCTCCCACATGCGCCACGAAATTAACAACCACCTCTCCCTGGTGATCGCCGCAGCGGAACTGATTCGTTTCAAACCGGAGTTGCGCGAAAAAATGAGCGCAACGCTGTCTGAACAGCCCAAGCGTATTTCCAACGAGATGACGGCTTTTTCTGTGGAATTTGAAAAAATCCTCGGAATAATGCGGGATTAGTTGGTGCTGTTTCACTGGTGCATTTTACGCTTTCCTAACACGTTTCCCGCCCTCCCTCGTAAAAGCGTGTAACATTCCTTCCAGAGCGTTCGTAGTGGTAATAGTCCGTTAACCGGAAACAAAACGAATATGAAAACGAAATTGGTATATGTATTGGCCGGCGCGATCGCGCTGGGTTTCACCACGTTCTCAAAGGCTGAAGATAAAAAGCCGGAAGGCCGTCCCGAAGGACACCAGCGCGGTGGAAACTTCACTCCTGAGCAAAGAGAGAAAATGCTGAAGGAGATTGGATTGACGCCTGACGACGTGAAAGGTCTTTCAGACGAAGCGCGCCGGGCGAAAATCAAAGAAGCCGGTGAGAAGAAAATGACTGAGCTCCAGAAGAAAAAAACAGACGGCACCATTACTGATCAGGAAAAAGAATCGCTGGAGCGCATGGAAAAATTTAAAAAGTTCAGGGAACAAAGTGGCGGCGCTGGCGGCGGCCTCGAAGCCATGAAGCAAAAGCACACGGAACTGAAAAAGAAAGAAGCCGACGGCACCATCACCGAAGAAGAAAAGAAAACGTTGAAGCAAATGGAAGATCGCCGCAAAGAGATGCAGGAAAAACGTGGCGATCACGGCCCACGCCATGGCGATAAAGACGGCAAAGCCGCCGACGAGAAGAAATAAATTTTGTCGTACAAACTCGAAGCCACCGCGTTCAAGCGGTGGCTTTCTGCTTTTATGGTGACCTTCTTCTTGTAATATTTTCGCCACATGGAAAAAACCGATGCGGAGCTGATTGCCGCGGTGTTGAAAGGCGACACCGCCAGCTTCGAGCCATTGGTGGCGAAATATCAGCCACGGGTTTTTGCCACGGCTCGACGATACGCACGTCGGGAAAGCGAAATCGAAGACATCGTTCAGGAGGTTTTCTTCAAGTCTTTTCAAAAGCTCAGCAGTTTTCGTGGTGAAGCGCCGTTCGAACATTGGTTGATGAGGTTGGCCGTCAGGACCTGTTACGATTTTCTGCGGGGACATCAACGAAACAGGGAAACAGCTTTCACCGAACTTAGTGAGCCAGAAGAAGATTGGCTGGAACGATTCGTGGCGGAACCGAGCGGTGCCGATGAGAATGCGGAGGCCGCCCGTCAATTGATTAATAAGATTCTGGACCAGCTGTCGCCTGCAGCGAAACTGGTGATCACCTTATTGGAAATTGAGGACCGCTCAGTAAAAGAAATTGCAAAATTGACCGGTTGGTCGGTCCCCCTGGTCAAAGTGCGAGCCTTTCGTGCCCGGGCGGAAATGAAAAAGATCTTGGCACGAATGGCCAAGGACAAGTACTTGTAACCCCAAAAATAGAAGAGGCGTCTGATTAATTGAGTATGAATCTGGAGCAGTTAAAGAACAAATTGGTTTCGGCGGCGCGAAATAATCCCCCTAGCGACAAGGTCCCTTACGCTTTTGAAAAAAGAATCATGGCGCGGTTAACCACGAAGGCCGTGGATGTATGGGCGATTTGGAGTCGTGCACTCTGGCGTGCCGCACTGACGTGTGTCTTTGTGGTTGCCGCCATTGGAGTCTGGTCGGCTGCACCCTTGCCGCCCGCCGAGAATGACAGTCTTTCCGAAGATTTTGAAGATGCGGTGTTCGCTTCATTTGATCAGCATGTTGAGGAGACCTGGTGAGTCAGTGGAAGGTCATCCTGGCGACTTTGATTATTTTTTGCAGCGGCGTCATTACCGGCGGCCTGCTGGTTAGGAATACACAGCCGCAAAAGAATCCGCTCAAGGGACAAAAAGGAAGTGGTCCCGGGGGATGGGCTTTGCAGCGTACTGAGTTCCACAAGCGGATTGAGAAAGAACTCGATCTCAAGCCGGAGCAAAAGGTCAAAATTGAGCAGGTGTTTAAGACCAGCCAGGAGCGGATGAAACCGGTCTGGGAAAAAATCTCGCCACAGTTGCACGAAGAGCTTACTCGCGTGCAGAACGAAATTCGCATCGAACTCACTCCGGAGCAGGAAAAGAAGTTTGATGAACTTCTAAAGAGTCGTCCTCGAAAACAGGAAAAGACGCCTGAAGAAAAACGGCGCCACAAGAAAGAAACAAACGCGCCGCCCGCTGTTTCACTCTCCACGAATCAATAAGCCGCTTCCGGCCTATTCATCGCGAAAAATCGCATCCACTGTATCGAGCAGGATTTCCGGGCGGAAAGGTTTTTGCAGATGCCGAATCGCGCCAATCATCTGGCGGCGTTGACCCAGGGCTACATCATCGATCGCGCCGCTCATGAGCAACATTTTTGGGCGACGCATGGTTTTCGTTCCCGTTTCCGGGTCCGTATCCAGGCAGCAATAAAGAAGGTCACCCGTCATCTTGGGCATTTGTATATCGGAGATGAGCAAGTCGTATTTTATTGTCGAAGCGCGGCGATGGGCTTCCATCGGATCATTCACGCCGTCAACTTCGTATCGGTCCGTGCTGTTTAAAACGACCGAAATCCACTGGGTCATGATGGGTTCATCATCGACGACGAGAATGCGTTTTTTCATAAAATAACTCATAAGGACGGCGGAGACTCTACCTCTCATCCAAAGGCTTTGATATCAGAGAGGCTGGGGTAGTTTTGTAGGACAAGAATCCCCTGGTTGTAGTGGAGCGGGCGCTGGAGATGAAATATCGATCAAAAGGCGGGCCACCGATCGTGCTTTGACCACAGCGCAGCAGTCCTTTAGCTTAAGGGCCGACATGCCATCGCCATCCTTTCATCCTCGAGATCCATTACACGGAATTACCCTCGAGACGATTGTTAAACAATTAGTGGAGCGCCACGGTTGGGCTGAAATGGGAGACCGCATCCCGATTCGCTGTTTTCTCCACAATCCAAGCGTCAAATCCAGCCTCACGTTTCTGCGCAAAACCCCATGGGCGCGGCAAAAGGTGGAAACATGGTTCATCATGGAACAACCGGACCGGACCCCCGAAGCGCCTCAACCCGTTGTGCCGCCGAAAGCGCCTGAACAGGAGAAGAGCTAGTCCGGTGAAGCGATTTCTAACTTGAGGGCGGAGCGCGCAGCGCGGGTGCCGGTAGCAAAACAACCCTGCATCAGATAACCACCGGTCGGGGCTTCCCAATCGATCATTTCACCGGCGACAAATACTCCGGGAAATTTCCGCAGCATAAGGGTGGACTCCAATTCACTCCAGCAGACGCCGCCAGCGGAGGAGATCGCTTCGGCCAGTGGTCGCGGACCCGTGAGCCGGACCCGGAAATTCTTTACCGTCGCGGCGAGTGCGGCAGCCGAACCGACAGCCTCTTCGTTCGACAAATGTTTCAGCATCGCAAACGCTGCCTCGCTCAACCGCCACTTTGACTGGGCTTCCGCGAGAAAATGGCGTCGGGCTCCTCCCAATTTCGAGATGAGTTGTTCCGCAGTGAAGGAAGGTTTGAAATCGATCGAAATCTCGGGGTCCGCCATGGCTCGCAACGCCGAGCCAAGCTGATAAACGATGCCGCCCTCAAGGCCGTAGCGCGTGATTAATAATTCGCCGACCGCAACGGTCGAGCTGACGCGCGCGGTGATGTTTTTTACCGATTTGCCTTCAGCTTCCGGAAGCAACGCGGCCGGCCATGAAACTTCCCATCCGCAATTGGCGGGCATCAGCGGAGCGATCGTGACGCCGAGCGTGCGAAGAATATCGGTCCAGCCTCCATCGGATCCGGTGTCGGGCCATGAACCGCCGCCCAGCGCAAGAATCACCGCATCGGCCTCAAAGGTGTGCGGTTCGCCTTCAACCGTGAAATGAACATTCCAGCGAGTGCCGCGAGTGAGGCCTGTCCAGCGGTGGCGCATTTGAAATTCGACACCCTGTTTTCTCAAGCGCTCGACCCAGCGACGCAGAAGAGGAGCCGCTTTAAGCTCTTTCGGGAAAACGCGACCGCTCGTTCCGACGAAGGTTTCGACACCGAACTCGGCCGCCCAGGTCCGAAGGGCGTCAGCATCGAATTCAGCGAGGACTGAGGGCCAAAAGTCCGGCGGAGTTCCAACACCTGAATAGCGTGTCACAAAGCGATCACGCGGCTCCGAGTGGGTGAGATTCAATCCGCCTCGTCCTGCCACGAGAAACTTGCGACCGACCGAAGGCTTTGCATCAAACAGCGTGACCGCAGCGCCACCTTGAGCGGCAACTTCCGCTGCGCGCAGGCCGGCCGGTCCACCACCGATGATTGCGATCGTGGGCAAAGTTAAAACTTCAACTCAACTGGCCGTGAGCGCGGCGCGTTCGTCGTCGAGCGCGTTGGTCTTCTCGAGGAAATAATCGTAGCCGCCCGAATACACCGTGATCTTGCCTGAATTGACGTGCAGCACCTTCGTGGCGAGGTGACGAATGAAATGCACATCGTGGGAAATGAAAACAAGCGTGCCTTCGTAACGTTCCAGCGCCAGCGTGAGCGATTCAACGGTGTGAATGTCCAGATGCGTCGTCGGTTCATCCATGAGCAATAGGTTCGGCGGATCGACGAGGAACTTAATCAGATTCAGCCGGGTCTTTTCGCCACCGCTCAGCACTTCCGTCTTTTTGAAAATGTCATCCTTGCGGAAGAGGAATGAACCCAGAATGGCGCGGGCTTCGTCTTCGCGCATCAACGGCGCACTGGCGATCACTTCGTCGAGAACGGTTTTTTCGGCATCAAGCGTCGCGGCGCGATGTTGGCTGAAATAACCGATCTTCGCATTGTGTCCAAGGTCGCGTTCGCCTTCTTGAAATTCAACCACGCCCGCGAGAATTTTCAGAAGCGTCGATTTGCCGGAGCCGTTCGGGCCCACGAGGACAGTGCGTTCGCCGCGTTCGATCGTGAGATCAAGGCCCTCGTAAACTTTTATCGCGCCGTAGGCCATGTGGATTCCCTTCAACGACACGGCGCGTTGCCCGCCACGAGGCGGTTGTGGAATCTGGAAGCGGAACGGCTTCTTCGGGGCGATCGGTTTATCGATCAGTTCGAGCCGCTCGATCTGCTTGAGCTTGCTCATGGCCTGCGATGCTTTCGACGGCACCGCGCGGAAGCGATCGATAAATTCCTGGAGCGATGAAATTTCCTTCTGCTGATTCTTATAAGCCGCTGACTGTTGTTCATACCGTTCCTCGCGCTGGCGGAGGAAGTCGGTGTAATTGCCAGTGTAAGCGATGAGCTTCTTCTCTGAAATTTCGTGCACCTGCGTCACGACTTCGTCCATGAACTCGCGATCATGGGAAATCAGCAGCAGCGCGCCGGAATAGTTCTTTAAATATTTCTGCAGCCAAAGCAGCGAGAGCAGATCGAGATGGTTCGTCGGTTCGTCCAGCAACAGGAGATCTGGCTCCATCACGAGAAGCCGGGCCAAGCGTGCCCGCATAATCCAGCCGCCACTCATCTCGCGTGCTTTGCGATCAAAGTCAGTATCGCGATAACCGAGTCCGCGCAACATCTTCTTGGCTTTGGTTTCCACCTGCGGATCGTTCAACGCGTCGTGCTTGGCGTGCACCTCGAAATATTCAGGACAGGAAACATCGCCGGCGGCTTCGAGTTCGTGCAGTCGTTTTTCCAAGCGGGGCAATTCTTCCACCCGGCCAGTCGCAACCTCCAGCACGGTCTCTTCGCCGTGGGCTTCACCTTCCTGCGGCAGAAAGCCAACCATCGTCCAGGCATCCCGTTCGACCACACCGGTATCCGGTTCTTTTTGGCCGAGAATGATGGAGAAGAGAGTCGATTTGCCGGCACCGTTGGGCCCGACCAGGGCGACGCGGTCACCGCTATTTACCTGGAGCGAAGCGTTCTCGAAGAGCATTCGAGCGCCGAGCGTCATCTTAAGATCACGAATTGTAAGCATGGAAAATTGGTCACCAATCGCAAACCGTTACTGAACGGATAAAAAATCTGTTTTACGCTCCTGAGAGAACGGAGAGTGGTTTCAGCCTGCGGACCGGCGCGGGCAAGCTTATTCAGGAATGGGCGGGCGTCAATCGCCCATTTAATGAAGTCGATTACTCCGGCGCTTCCCGTGAAGCCCGTTCCCGAGATGATTTGACCACTTTTTGCACGTTTTCGACGACCTCGAAAGGGATGGAAACGGCTTGTGCCCTTATAGCCTCCACTCGGAGGGCCAACATGGGTGCCGTTGAGAAAATCGAAAAAGCCCAATGAAAACGACGGTGGACGTCCAAAAAAAAGTTTTCTCCAGAGAAACCCAAAATTTTACTCCCAAAAAAATCTTTTCTCCGGAGAAATCGGAAATTTTGCTCTCAAAAAACTCTTTCCGCTGGAGAAAACTATTTTTTGACTCCAAAAACATCGTCTCCTCTGGGGAAATCTCTTTTTTTGCTCCAAAAAAGTGGTCGCCGCTGGAGAAATGTTTTTTTTGGCTCCCAAAATAAACTTTCCTCCAGAGAAAACTTTTTTTTGAGAGCAAAAATTTGGATTTCTCTGGAGAAAAGCAAAATTTTGCTCTGAAAAAAGACCCTCCGCCGGACCGAAGAACGAAATTCCAGTCATTTTCCTTCAGACGGGCTCTTTGCCGAGAACCGAGGGCGCTCCAATCGTCCTGATCCGATGAAACGACTCTCCCTCACCCTAGCCCTCTCCCGCTGGGAGAGGGAATCGGAGGGCCGTGAGTTGCTTGGGATCTCGAACGGTGCCGCCGCGCCCGGCACGGACTGAATGGTTTGAACAACGGAGGCGCAGGTCCCCTCTCCCAGCGGGAGAGGGCTAGGGTGAGGGAGAAAACATCGTGATACCAACGCGGCTTCCATCGTTGGGAGACGATTTGCATTCCACGGAAAACAGCGAAGAACCAAAAAAGCCTTGTTTTCTTCGCAAATTTGGAAAGTATCCCTACCGTCCGATACAGGATACCCCTATTCCGTTGTTCAAACGGGGCGAAAATGGCCACAGGCCTGAAAATTTATGCAAAAACTGACTCATACCTATTTGTCACGAGCGCTGTTTGTTTTGGTTTCCGCTTCCCTCGTCATTAATGCTGCCGCCCAGTCACGGAAGGCAGCCATTTTCATCGAAAACCGAGCCGGCGCGTCGTTCAACGACAAGATTTCCACCTTCGAAGATTTTTTGACCAGCCGGGTCTCTGAGAAGGGCTTCTCGATCTTGAGCCGCGAAGTTGCGATCAATGCTTTAAACTCTTACACGTCCGCCGGAGTTTCCGTTTCCACGCAGAACGCGACGGGAGCCAGCATCAGCGCCCCTTCGGGACAAAAGACTGCGGGCGTCGCTGTGGCCGAAACGAGCGCCGCGCAGATTGCCGCAACATCGGCGCCCACCAAAGCCGACCAATTGTTGACCGACAACACTTCCGCCCTGCGCCTCGCGCAAAGCATGGGAGTCGATTATCTCTTCGTGGCTTCGATCGCCTCCTACGGCACGGAGAAGAAGTCATTTACGGATGGGAACGTTCAAACCGTGAATCTCATCCACAATTTGCGCGTGACCTACAAGGTGTTGGAAGCGACGCAAGGCGGTAGTCTCGTGGGTGACACCTTCAAGGTGAGCAAGACAGAGCGTTTCACCGAAAACAATAACGGCTCTGCGAACAGCGACGTCATCAATGATTTGCTCGACCAGGCTTCCACGCAGATTGCCGACAGCATCGGCAGGAAGGCCGAGCAAAACAAGATCGCGTCGGTAAACGCGAAGGCCGACTTCGTTGACTTCACGATTTCCTGCGGCATGCAGGACCTCGCGCAATTGCCCATCAGCATTCCGGATATCGTTATGGGCAAGGACGGCCTGGTGGTGACGACCAATCGTTTGCCGATCGAAGTATTAAACGCGACGATCGAACTCAATGGGTTGGTCGTTGGCTCAACCCCGGGAACATTCAAAGGTCCTCGAGGTTTGAACAAGGTCCGCATCAGCCGCGAAGGATTTCGTCCCTGGGAACGTACGATCAATATCGTGGCAAACCAAACCCTCAAAGTGGCGCTGCAAATGAACGACGAAGGGTATGCGCGCTGGCAGAACAACATGCAATTCCTGCAAACACTGGAAACAGAAAAGAAACTCACCGACGCGGCCGTCAAGGTCGCAGAAGGTTTCGCGCAAACGTTGCGTCAGAGCGGCTTCAAAGTGGACATCAAACATGTCTCGGACATCAAGGGTGATGCCATTGCCAAACCGCAGATCAGCATTTTTAAATAATTTAATTCTTTCGAGAGACACACACATGAAAATTACAAGACTCGCCGCACTCACTGTTTTACTTTGTTCCGCGACTTTCGCCTTCGCCCAGAAGGAAACGCTCGGCGTCGACGAATTCAAAGCGTCACCGTCGCTGGTTGAATCGATCAAGAAATCCGGCAAAACGCTCGAGCTGGGTCGCGTCAAGGAATCGCTCGACAGTCAGCTCATCGATCGCATCAACGCCACGCGCAAATTTCAGCTCGTGGCTCGGAGCGATTTGAAAAATGTCGTCAAAGAACAAGAGCTGGCTAACTCCGGCAACTTCGATGCGAACGACAAGTCGGTCGCCAAGCAGTTTCAGCTCGCTGGCGCCAAATACATTTTGGTCACGAGCATCGATGACTTTGATTCCTTGAACGAACAGCAGACGTTCGATGGCACTGGCAAAACGATGTCCCGCCGCACGGTGCGTTTGTCCGTCGTGGGAAAAATTTACGAGGCGAGCAGCAGCAAGCTGCTTGATTCGGCGAATTTTCAGCTCAGCACCAATGACGTTCGCGAGATCGTCAAAGGTCGCGCGAAGGATGGAAATGAATTCGACGAACTCTTCGTCGCCATGTCGCGTGATGCCGCAGAAAAGATTGCCAACCGCGTCGCGGACGTAGTGTTCCCCGTGCGTGTTCTCAGCAAACGTGACAAACAAATCATGATCAATCGCGGTGAAGGTGCGGGTGTTTCCATCGATCAGGTATGGAATGTTTTCGCGCTCGGCGAAGAATTGATCGATCCAGACACAAAGGAGTCGCTCGGTCGCGAAGAAGTTTTGGTCGGCAAAGCGAAGATCGTCGCGGTCAATCCAAAGATGTCTACTGCTGAGATTCTTGAAGATACCGGCATCGACAAAGGCGCCGTGCTTCGCCTGCCGCAGGTTAAAAAGTAGCAACAAGCTTTTAGGTTTTCCCCCGAACACCACCACAACAAACCCAACGGTTCGGCACAACAACAAATGAAATCCTACGCACACATACGGGCAGTGGCCTTTACGGCGCTCTGCATCGTCGGTCTTGGAACAGGCTGCACTACTTACCAGCAGCAGAACAAAAGCATGGCGCAGAAATGGGACACTGGAAATGTTCCTGGCGCGGTGGAGGAGTTCGGGCTCAAGGCGGAGAAGGCAAAAGAGACCAAGGACGCGATTATCTGGCGACTGGAACATGCTGCGGCGTTGCGTGCCGCCCAACAATTTAAAGAGAGCAACGATGCGTTCGAAAAAGCCGAGGAGAAAATTCTTAAGTATGACGAGAGCGCCAAAGTAAAACTCGGCCACGAAGCGGGTGCGCTCATGTCCAATCAGGCGAATCTTCCTTACGAAGGCCGCATGTATGACAAGATCATGCTCTCGACTTACAAGGCGCTGAACGACCTTCAACTGGGTGACCTCGACAAAGCGCGGGTCGATCTAAATCGTGTTTATAAATGGCAGGAAGACGCCGTCGCCTTGAATGCCGCCCGTCTCGAAAAGGCCCAGGAGGGAAACAAAGAAAAAGAGAAAACCGAAAAAGCGCAGCAGGACGAAAAGTTCAAAACCCAGATGGACGGTGCCTACAAAGGCCTGGATGAAGTCAAAGTCTACGGTGATTACGTCAATCCATTCTCGGTTTATCTCGATGCGCTTTACTTCATGAATACCGCGGCCGGCTCTTCGGATCTGGAGCACGCCAGCAAATCCCTGGAACGCGTTGCGAGTTTCGCCGCAGAGAATAAATTCATCAAACAAGACCAGGAAACGATGAAGGAATTATTGGCGGGCAAGCCGATGTCGCCCGTGACCTATGTTGTTTTTGAAACTGGTGGCGCGCCGATTCGCGAACAGATCCGGATCGATATCCCGATCCTCGTGGCGAAGGTCTCCTACGTGGGCGCAGCGTTTCCGAAGTTGAAGTTTGAGAATGATTATGTGCCCGCGCTGACCGTCAGTGCGAACGGTACGAATGAAACCACGCAACTGATCGCCAGCATGGACAGTGTTGTGGCGCAGGATTTCAAAAATGAACTCCCGATCATCATTACGAAAACGTTGGTGTCGACCATCGCGAAAGCCGTGGCTGCTTACGCTGTGAATGAAGCCGCGAGCAAACAGGATTCCATGGTTGGTCTATTCGCAAAGCTCGCGACTGCCGCAACACAAGCTGCTATGAATATTGCGGACCTCCGCACCTGGACCACGTTGCCAAAAGAATATCAAATCTGCCGCGTGGCCACGCCAGCAGACCGAAAGGTTGAACTGGCTGCCGGCGCGCAAAGAATCCCCGTGACAGTGGGAGACGGGTTGGTCAATCTGGTTTTCGTGAAATCGATCAACTCGAGATCACCATTGCTCGTTTCACAAGCTAAGCTCCGATGAAAATAAATTATCTCTTCGCCTCATTACTCGGTGTGTCCATGGCCGCGTGCACGACGGTTAATACCGTCGAACGCGCCCAGCCCGTTGCGCAAAAGCAAATGATTGCTGACAAGCGTGTTCTCACCGACGCCGGTCTGGCGCGAGGCGCGAGCATCGTTGGGGTCAATGAAAGCTCCACGCCGGATGGCTTCCTCAAGGTCCAGGTTGAAATCTTGAACCGCACGCGATCGCTGAAGCATTTCAGCTATCGCTTCGAGTGGTTTGACCAAAATGGGATGTTGGTGAACACACCGACATCGACCTCCATTCCGCGCCAGATTGAAGGCCAGGAAAGTTTGTTCATCACGGCGATTGCACCCACGCCGCTGGCCAAGGATTTCCGGGTGAAACTAATTGAAGACAATCGTTAATAACATGAAACCAAGTTCCTATAGTTTGATTCTCGGCGTTGCCCTGCTCGCAGGCTGCGCCACACAAAATGCCACCTACGTTGATCCGAATGGCACGCACACGCTGGCCACGGTAAACAAGATCAACATCCAAGACTGGTCCAATGCCGCTGAGACGATGATCAATTCATTGTTGGATTCCGGCAAAGTCCAGACGCACGGCACTGAACCGGCGATCCTCGCGATCAGTCGTATCTTGAATAACACCACTGAACAGATCGACATCGACATGCTCACCAAGAAGATGCGTGTCGCGCTGAACAAGAGTGGCAAAATGGTGACGACCACGACCCAGGGCCTCGGCGGCGCGGAAGATCCGCTCGCCAAAGGTTTGCAGGACCAGGAAGCCTTCATCAAGAACACGAAGGTGACCCGCAATCCTGATTACACGCTCTCTGGCAAGATCATTGAAGACCGCGCGCGCGTTGGTAACGTGCGTCAGGCTTCCTACATCTTCCAATTGTCCTTGAGCTCGTCGGACGGCCTCGCTGTTTGGGAAGAAGAGAAGACCATTACCAAACAAGGCACCAAGCCGGCTGCTGGCTGGTAAGACGTTTAAAGTTTCCGCAAGCCGCGATGATTCGTCATCGCGGCTTTTTTGCGTAATTGATGCTCATGATGCCGCCGAGCAAATTGATGGTGCGCACTTCTTCGCAGCCGATCTCCTTCATCTTTTTCTCCACGCCACGCTGAGCGGGATAGTTTTTCAACGATTCGAGAATGTAAGCGTGCGTATCGAAGTCGCCGCAGAACAGTTTACCGAATACGGGCACAAATAATTTCAGATAAGCAAAGTAGAGCTTTCGCCAGATCACATTGTCCGGCTTGCCGAAATCAAGCACCAGCAAACGACCACCTGGCTTGGCCACGCGCCACATTTCTTCCAGCCCGCGGCTCCACTTCGGTAGATTACGCAGTCCGTAGCCGACGGTGACGATTTCAAAATGGTTATCTGGAAAAGGAACAGCCTGCGCATCGCCGCGGATGAAGCCGGGATGGGACAAGTGTGATTTCTGGTTCCGCGTCGCGGCAACCTCCAGCATCGCCTGGCTGAAATCGAGTCCAACGACTTCTGCGCCGGCGTTCGCGAGAAGAAAGGAAATGTCACCGGTGCCGCAGCAAATATCGAGGGCGTGTTCTCCCGGTTTCACAGCAGCGAGACGAATCAGTTGCCGTTTCCAAAGGCGATGCAGCCAGAAGCTTTGGAGATCGTTGATGAGATCGTAGCGCGGGGCGATTGCGGCAAAGAGATCATTGACCTTGGCTCCGCGTTGTTCACCCGGTTGATAAAATTTGTTGGCCATCAAGGGCAACGCGCAGCGTTATTGCGACATCACGGCAGCGAAAAGTAATCCGCGTTTTGATAGTTCCCATCAGCCGTCTTCACGACCTGCATGAGAACATCGGTCAAGAGCGTGCTTGCGCCAAAACGAAACATTTCCGGATTCAACCAATCATCACCGAGCGTTTCCTTCACCATCACGAGGTAAGCCAGCGCCTGCTTCGAGGTGCGAATACCACCGGCCGGTTTCATGCCGATACGGATACCCGTCGCGAAGAAATAATCACGAATCGCTTCGAGCATCACGAGCGTAACGGGCATCGTCGCGGCGGGAGAAACTTTTCCAGTGGACGTCTTGATGAAGTCGCCGCCCGCTTCCATGGCGATTTGCGAGGCGAGTCGGACATTGTCGTAGGTGACCAGTTCGCCCGTTTCCAAAATGACTTTTAAATGGGCTGCGCCGCAGGCTTCTTTCGTCGCAGCAATCTCGTCGAATACTTTTCCATAATCGCCGGAAAGAAACGCACAGCGATCGATCACCATATCGATTTCATCCGCCCCATCGGCCACGGCACGGCGGGTTTCTTCCAGCTTCGTGCGTAACGGAAATTGTCCACTGGGAAAACCAGTTGCGACTGCGGCGACGTGCACAGCCGAGCCAGCACCGAGAAATTTGCGGGCGTACTTCACCATGTTCGGGTAGACGCAGACCGCCGCGCAGCTTGGCACACCGTATTTAGCATCGATCGGACGCAATGCTTTCCGGCAAAGATATGCCACTTTGCCTGGAGTATCTTTTCCTTCCAGCGTGGTGAGATCCATCATCGAGACGGACAGTTTTAATCCCGCGATTTTGGAAGTTGTCTTGATGCTCCGTTTGGTGAAAGAGGCCGCGCGTTCTTCGACCATCACCTGGTCAATGGTGGGAACGGTATGGTTGCGGCTGGCGCTTTTGGAACTGCGCGAGGGTGCGGCCACGGAATTCATTGGGGCCAGAGTAGCCAACTCAACGGACAAAATTCGAGTTTATTTTCGGCAGCGTATGCGCGAGGACCGTTCCCACGATGAGGCCAATGAGATATCCGTACGGCAACCCATTGGCAATCAACCCGACCAGCAGCACGAGAAACAAATTGAACCGGGAGTCGACGACATCCCGCGTCAGCAACATCAGGGCGATACCTTCAAATAAAAGAATGACTCCCAGGATCGGCAACGGGAAAACTTGCACGACGTTTTCAAAGCCATTTGCGAACCCGAATCCGATCAATAAATAAATCGAGCCGTAGATGATGATGGATCCACCAGTGCGCGCTCCGAAGGTGTAATGCCCAGCCAATCCACCGGAACCATGGCAGGTCGGCACGCCACTGAAGAACGGATTCAGCAGATTCATCAGCGAATAGGTGAAGCTGATTTTTTTTAGACTGGGAGCCCGATCTGGAAAGAGGTCGAGTGCCGTTTGGCGCGCCGCGAGAATCGAGTTGCCGATCGAGAGTGGAATTTGTGGCAACGCGAGCAGCAGAAAACCGGTGGCGATATCCTGCATCTTTGGCGTATGCAGTTTAGGAAAGTTCAGGCCGATACTTTGGCTTGCGGCGAATAAATTTAGCTTGAGCGAAACCACCGCGTAAATGCCGCCGATGAGAATGAGAAACAGGGCTGCCGGAAATTTCCGATTTCCGTAAAGGAGAATGGCGATAACAAAAGCAAAGGCCGCGAGGCCGTAGCCGTAAGCTCCATGTTTCGGCACATAATCCTTGAGCGCGAGCGACGCCAATTGCAGACCGAGTCCAAATTGAACTCCGCGAACGACAGCTTTGGGGATCACTTTGCCCAACCAATCGACGAGTCCGGTCACGGTCAGCAACAGCATGCAAATGCCGATCGCCAGTCCGCCCCCGTAAAGAATTTCCGGCGTGATCTGTTGGCCGGCTTTTTGCGCGATGACCATCACCGCGACCGCCTTGAGCGGCTGGGCCGGCATCGGCATCCGGTAGAATAATCCGGTCAACACCTGCATCGCGCCAAAAAGAATCAGGACACTGGCGACGTCGAGTTGCGCCGCAAGGATCATTCCGACGATTAATGGGAGATCTGTCCCGATGTCACCAAAAGCACCGGCGAATTCGTTTCGATCAAAACGAATGCCTTTGGAATCTGGTGCGGCGGTTTTACTCATCGGCTCTATCAGACTTGGTTCGAGGTGTGAGAATCCGGTGTGAGTAAATGTTTGTAAAGTGCGGACCTGCTTTCAGGCGGGAAATTGCCTTTGCATCCACCGTCGGTCGTCCACGCAGATGCATTAGCTTTGCTATTCTTACATTGCGATAGATTTCGCGAGCGGAACGACGATGTAACTCTGGAAAATGAGTCCGGACGAAAAATCTGTGGCTATGTTACTCTGGAAAATGGCTCCGCTCGCGATCTGAACGATTTTCCAGAGTGACATAGGCGTACGTTTCCAAATCTGAAAGGGTTTACATGCCAACATGGAGGTGGATTCGCGAAATCAGTCGCGTGTCAGCCGGAAAAGTTGGTGCGTTTCCGAGTTCAGTGAATTTCCATTCACGAAAACGACTCCGGCCGCAAAATTCGTGGCAATGTTACTCTGGAAAATCGTTCCGCTCGCGAACTCGTTAACTTTCCATTCTGTCAAACGGTTCAGATCGCGAGCTGAACGCCAATGTTACTCTGACATAACGATGAATTCGCGGATTGGATGCCTATGTTGCTCTGACGCGGCGTTCAGTTTTGGGCCGGAAGAGCTTATTTTGCAGGCAAATAGGTACATTTGAGGAGTTTTCTCGGTTTCGGAACGGTTTTGGTGGAGCGAGAGCGGGTTGCTCGGCGAGGTCAGGTTCACGAGAGTTCGACGGTGGACGTGATCCGATGGTCGGACGGCAAAACAAGCGAAGGTCATGGCAACCGGAGGTCGATAAAACCCTTTGGAGGGGAGGTTGGATTAACCTTATCTAATGAACGGATTTATTGAGAATGAAGGGAGGCGGGAAGCGTTGAGAGGTGCCTTGCGTCTCGCTCATTTAGAGCACATGACCCTCCGTGAAGCGAGGGTGTTTCAGGGAGTTGGCCCACCAGTGGTTAAAACTCTGCCCGATTGAGTTCGTCTCGCCTGCGCTTAGGCTGTAGGTATGAACCTCTCGTTCCAGCGCCGTCACCTCAGACGTTACAAGGATATTGCGAAGCTCCTTTTTAAGTACGGCCGGGCTGACGTCGCCAAGCAATTCAGTGAACGCGCGGAGCTGTTGGATGAGGACGTTTTCGCGGGCAAATCCGGCCCGCCCGAAGAGTTGGCTGATGACCTGGAAAAAATGGGACCCACTTACGTCAAACTCGGGCAAATTCTTTCCAGCCGGGCAGATCTTTTGCCGGAACGCTACCTGAAGGCGCTCTCCCGGCTGCAGGATAAAGTAAAACCTTTCGGCTACGACGAGGTCGAAAGGATTGTTGCTGCTGAATTAGGGGTGCGCATTTCCAAAGCGTTCGCCGAGTTCAAAAAAGAACCGTTGGCAGCGGCCTCGCTTGGACAGGTGCATCGCGCCATTCTGCGTGATGCGCGCGACGTTGTGGTGAAAGTGCAACGGCCGGAGATTCGCAAACAAATCGCCGAAGACCTGGAGGTTCTCGATGAAATTACCACCTTCCTCGATGAACACATTGAGGCCGCGCACCGTTATCAGCTTCGAAAGATATTTGGTGAGTTCCAAAAAACATTAATTCGCGAATTGGATTATCAACAGGAAGCGATGCATTTGACGGCGATCGCCGACAGCCTGGCCGAGTTTGAGACCATCGTTGTCCCGCGTCCGGTCCTTGATTATACCACGCGAGCGGTCCTCACGATGGACTACATCGACGGGGTAAAAATCACCGATGTTTCGCCGGTGGTTAAAACAGAGATGAATGGAGCGAAACTGGCCGATGACCTGTTCAAAGCTTACTTGAAGCAACTTCTCGTGGATGGACTTTTTCATTCCGATCCGCATCCAGGAAATGTGTTGCTGACGCCCGATAATCGCATTGCCTTGATTGATCTTGGCATGGTTGGGCACACCACTCCGCAGATGCAGGAGAAGCTCTTGAAGTTACTTCTGGCGATCAGCGAAGGGCGGAGCGACGAAGCTGCGGAGATCGCGATTCAAATCAGCGAGACAACGGAATACTTCGATGACGTCGAGTTTCGCCGGAAGATCGCCGATCTTGTCGCCCAACATAGCGAACAGAGCCTCGCGAAGATTGATGTTGGCCGGATCATTTTGGAAATCGTGCGCGCGGCCGGCGAAAATGGCCTCTATGTCCCGGTCGAATTGACGATGTTGGGCAAAACCTTGCTGCAACTCGATACGATTGGACGTGCACTCGACGACAAGTTTAACCCGACCGAAGCGGTCCGCCGTCACGTGGATGAAATTCTGGCGCGAAGGTTGAAGAAGGATGCCACTCCACGGAAAGTTGTTTCGTCGCTGTTGGAGATGAAGGATTTCGTGGGAGGTCTGCCGCACCGGGTGAACAAAATTTTGGATGCGGTCGGGAATGCTGAACTGGAATTGAAAGTCCGGACGACCGATGTGCATTTTCTGATGGAAGGCTTTCAAAAGGTGGCTAATCGCATCACAACCGGTCTGGTTTTAGCAGCGCTCATTATTGGTGCGGCCTTGCTGATGCAAGTGCAGACGCCGTTTACGCTTTTTGGATATCCAGGTCTGGCGATGGTCTGCTTTCTTCTCGCGGCGGGCGGCGGGTTCTGGCTCGTTTCTTCGATTGGCCTCAGCGACCACAAAGCGAAGAAGCGAAAACGCCGCGCCGATTCGCACTAATCGAAAAAAGTAAAAGACGAAATAAAAGTCTTCAAAACGCCTGTCATGTGGATTAACTAGTTAATCAGTTTCGTTGATTGGAGACGCGGATTTCTTTATTCTCCGCCCCATGCAAAATTTCGCGCCCTTTCACCCGCCGCAGCGACTTCTGTTAGGCCCCGGCCCCAGCAACGCTGCGCCTTCTGTCCTGCAGTCCATGTCGCAACCGCTGCTCGGTCATCTGGATCCGCTGTTCGTCAAAATGATGGAAGAAATCAAGGTGATGTTGCGCAGCATTTTCCAGACAAAGAACGATTTGACGTTTCCGATCAGCGGCACCGGCAGCGCTGGAATGGAATTTTGCTTTGTGAACCTGATCGAACCCGGCGACGAAGTGATCATCGGTGTGAATGGTGTCTTCGGCACGCGCATGTGCGACGTCGCGGAACGCTGTGGCGCCAAGGTGACAAAAGTCGAAGCGGAATGGGGCTGCATCATTGAAGCCGACAAAGTCGCCGAGGCGTTGAAGAAGGTTTCGAAGCCAAAGTTGGTCGCCATCGTTCACGCTGAGACCTCGACGGGCGCTTTGACGCCGGTGGAAGAAATTTCAAAATTGGCCCACGCAGCTGGTGCGTTGTTTTTGCTCGATACAGTCACGTCGCTGGGCGGTTGTCCGGTGAAGCTCGACGAGTGGGGGGTGGACGCTGTTTACAGTGGCACGCAGAAATGTCTGAGCGCACCTCCAGGCTTGGCGCCGGTTTCATTGAGCCCTCGCGCCATGGAAGTGGCCACGAAGCGCAAAACGAAAGTGCAAAGCTGGTATCTCGATGTGAACCTGCTTGCGTCCTATTGGGGCCAGGAACGCGTCTATCATCACACTGCTCCGATCACCATGAACTACGGCCTGCACGAAGCCCTGCGCCTTGTGCTGGAAGAAGGACTGGAAGCCCGCTGGAAACGGCACGAACAAAGTTATCTCTCCTTGAAGAAAGGCTTGGCCGAAATGGGCCTGTCGCTCGCCTCACAAGAAGGTCACCAACTCTGGCAGCTCAATGCCGTGCGTGTGCCGGAAGGTGTCGATGAAGCCGCGGTGCGTAAAAGTTTCCTCAACGATTACAGCATCGAAATCGGAGCCGGCCTCGGACCGATGAAAGGAAAAATCTGGCGCGTCGGCATGATGGGCGAAAACTCAACGCAGAAAAATGTGGAGATCGTTTTGTCCACGTTCAAGAAGACTCTCGGTAAGTAATTTGGAGTGTAGAGACGCCTTAATTGGGGCGTCTCTACACTAATTATCTGATTACTTCTTCGCAGTCGGCGTGCTGCCTTTGGAGAGCAGAAACGCAACCAGGTTATTGAAGTCTTCCTTTGAAATGATCTCGGAAAAATTGTCTGGCATCAACGACATCTCCGACTGGCGTCGTTCCTGAATCTCCTTTTTTGGAATGGATATTTCTTTACCTGTGGACTGAGCGAGCACGATCACTTCACCTTCTTCGCGCCGGAACAAGCCGCTCTCCACATCGCCATCCTTTTTGATCACGAGCGTCGACTTGAACGCACCGTCAAGGTTTCGACTCGGATCCAGAATATCTTCGATGATGCGATCCGCGCCGCGATTGCCGAGCCCGTCCAGTTGCGGCCCGATCAGCCCACCCTGACCATCAATCGTGTGACAGACGGCACAATTATTTTTGAAGATTGATTCGCCGCCAGAAGCCGATGCTTCGCTCGCCACAAAATGTCCGCGACGCTCATCGATGGTCTTTTGACGCTGCTCATCAACCGGCGTGAGGTTCTTCGTCAGCTTCTCCAGCTTCTCTTTTACGCCGACGATCTTTGCGGCCGACAATCGGTCTTTGATTGTTCGATCCTGTAGCAATCGAGGCGACAACTTTCCGTTTTCGACGGCTTGCAGGAGCGCTTCCGCCCCTTCGGATTTGCTCGCGAGAGCCAACGTGATTTGGGTTTGAAGAGTCTGAGGCGCCAATTTCACGGTTTCAATCAAGGTGGCATTAACTTCCGGGGAATTAATTTCTGCGAGCGACTGGGCTACTTTCACGCGCAAGGTTTCCGGTTCGGTGGTATCCGCGAGGATCTTTGTGAGAAGCAACAGATTGCTCTTTGCATCAAAAGAAACCAGGGCTTTGGCTGCGGCGGCCCGAGCATCGGCGTTTGCGTCCGCGTTTATAAGCAACGCACCCAAATCCTTTTCCAGTTTAATCACATGCAGGGATTCTGCCAACTCTGCGGCAGACTGTTGACGCCGGTCGACTTGGTTAGGAATGATTTTCGGCATCGCGAGGACCGGTGGGTCAAACCGTCCGACTGCGATCCACGCATAGGAACGGCCCGTGTCTCCATCGACTATTTCGAGAAACGCTTTCTTTCCTGCATACTTTTTCAGATCCCATTTCACTAAATGGGCCGTGTCGTTTCGTGGCACCGGCGCATGTTCAAGAACCTTGTTCGATTCGGCGTCGCGCAAGCGAACCAGATTCTTTTTCTTCGCGGGTTTCTCGGGCGAGCCATCATGGCCAGCCAGATAAAAACTAAACGTATCCGGCATCGCGAAAAACTTTGAACGCAAAATGCCGGTTAACTGTTCCCCACCGGGCGAGAGACTTGAAACTACCTGCGCGGTTTTGCCATCAGTGCAGGGCCGGGTTTCAAAGAACCAAGGGTTTTTCGCATCGACGCCTTTGATGGGTGAGTTGCGCCATTCCATTGTTTTTTCATCTACAGACGCGAGGAGCTTCTCCGCGAGTTGTGCGCCCCAAGCTCGAACGGCAGGCGAAAGTGCCGCACCCCGTTGAGTAAGCCCTTCCTGAATCGACTTGAAAAGGGCGAGTTGAAAATCAATGTCATCATCGAACTTCTTCATCGTGAAGCTCACCAGCACATCCATGTCTTCGGCGGCAGCATAACGGGCGGCGTGTCGCAGATAATCCGTCATCTTTTCGCGATTCTCCTCGAATTTTTCGCTGTGTTTCAAAAGGAAGGTTCCCGCTTCACGATTCGTCACGCCGATCGCTACGTCCGCAAGCGCCCGGGAATCCGCTTCATTGAGATTCGCCTTCTGCAAGCGGGTCAAGGTGCCGTCTTGAATCAGTTGATCGCGTAGGGCCATGCGCGTGACATGAACCAACTGCACGTCTCCGGGCGACGCATTGTTCCGCAGCCGCAGCAACGGACGGACATTTTGGAAATCAGGGTGACGCCCGAGCGCATCCGCAGCGGCGCGTTGGACATAGGGATTCGAATCTTCCAGCGCCGCCAAAACCGAAGTGTGCAATTTTTCAGTCCATTGACGTGTCTCAGCCAGGACCCGCATCACATGAACGCGCACCATGTAGTCGGATTCTTTTGTGGCGCTCAATAGAGATTTCTCTTCGAGGCCACCCAGACGTTGCAGCAACCAAAGCGCTTGCGACTTTTGCGACGCGTTCGCTTTTTTATTGCGCAGTAATTTTTGCAGAGGCTCAATCGCCTTTTCACCCACTTCGTCCGCGATACGATTCATGGCCAGCATGCGTCGGGCAATATTGGCATTACCAAGCTCAGCGAGCAGCGGCTTCAGATCAGTTGGAAGCTGCAACGATTTGGAGACAGCTTGCGCCGGTTGTGCATTGTTCTTTCCGGTATAAACGATGCGCCAGATGCGCCCACGTTCGCGATCGCGCCCCGGATGATCCAGCGGCACTTCGTAGTGGCCGATGATCCGGTTGTAAAAGTCAGCGACGTAAAGCGCACCGTCGGGTCCGAGCTGCACATCAACCGGACGAAACCAGGGATCATCACAACTCAGCAAATCCGGCTCCTCCTTCGCAATGCGGGTTGAACCTGTTTCAGGATACGAATCACGATTAATCCGGCAGGTCATCACGTTTCCGATGAAGGTGTTCCCACGAAACTGCTGCGGAAAATTTGTCGCGGCGTAATAAACCATCCCGGCGATGGCCGTTGATCCGTGACTGTGCTTGCAAATCTCAGGGGCAAATCCGAGCCCGTCATGCGGGCGGCCGAAGCTTGGGTAATGCGCGCCGCGCAACAACATATACGTCGGAGAACTGTGGCAATCGGATGACCACAAATCGCCGAGATGATCAAACATCAAACCGAATGGATTGACCTGGCCCCAGGAGTATTGCTCGACGTGGCCACCATTCGGTTTAAACCGGTAACAGTTGCCGGAAGTTAGACTGATGCTGCTGCCATCGCGGGCTCCCACGGTCGAATCGTTGTGAAAACCATGATCGGCGTAAATCCAACCGTCGTAGCCGCGGCGAAAAGAACTCGTCAAACCATGCGTGTCCTTGTCGTAACCGAATCCGGTGAGCAGCACTTCTTCCTTGTCCGATTTGCCATCCCCGTCTGTATCCTCGAAGAAGCGCACCTTTGGAATACTGAAGGCTATGACTCCGTTTTTGTAAGGATACAAACCAATCGGGATGTTCAGCCCCTCCGCGAAGGTAGAAACCTTCCGCGCGTGACCAACGGTGTCGAAATCATCGAGTACCATCACTTTATCGCGTCCTCCCTTGTCCACGGGCAAGACTGGGAACGGGTATTCGCGTGACTGTGTGATCCACAAGCGCCCCTTGGCGTCGAACGCCATGTTCATCGGTTTACAAATTTCCGGTTCGCTGGCCACAAGCTGCACCTCGAAGCCTGGAGGCAGGTGAAACGCTTTGCGCTCCTCCTCGGGCGTGCGTGCCTCTGTCTTGCGAATGATATCGGCAAAGTCGTCTCCGCGAAGGTTTGGCATCGCGAGCAATGCGCCGATTAGAAACAGTTGTCCCTTAAAAAAAGTAGATACGTAACTCCGTGCTGGTTTCATGGTGAAAAGTTGGACTATGGTTTCATAAATCCGATTCATCTCAAACGAAAATTCCACCATGGCAACCAACCCCTCAGCGCTCAAGCCCGTCGATGCCCATGTCCACATTGTCGGCAACGGTTCGAGTGGTAGTGGCTGCTGGATGCGTGTGACCGGATGGCACAAGCCGCTTGCCGCATACATGCTGCAACATATCGGACTGTCATGGGGTGACATGAAAGGCGACCTCGACCAACTCTACGTGGAAACGCTGTTGCGACACGTTCGTGGATCCTCTCTGGGTGCCATCGTTATTCTCGCCCACGACCTGGTTTACGACGAAAATGGCAGTGAAATCAAAAACTTCAGTTCTGTCTATGTGCCCAATGAGTACGTTCTGAAGCTGGCGCGCGAACACCCCGAGTTTCTCCCCGCCGTGTCGATTCATCCCGGCCGGCCAGATGCCTTGGAAGAACTAGACCGCTGCCTTGCAGGAGGAGCGGTGATGATGAAATGCCTTCCCAACTGTCACAACATCGATTGCGGGAATCCGCGTTACAGAAAGTTTTGGGAACGAATGGCGGAAGCGAAACTGCCGTTGCTGGCCCATACGGGCGGCGAGCATACGGTGCCAGTTTTCGATAAAAATTATGCAGACCCGCGATTTCTACAACTGCCGCTGGAATGCGGCGTAACTGTGATTGCCGCCCACTGCGCGACCAAGAGTGGTTTATTCGATCAACAGTATTTCCATGTGTTTGCCGAGATGACAACACGCTATCAAAATCTTTACGGTGACATCAGCGCGTTTAACGTGCCGATTCGCGGCGGTCACATTCGCGAGTGCCTTCGCGAACCGCTTGCCTCGCGTATGATTCACGGCAGTGATTTTCCGGTGCCGGTTTCTGGTCTTTTTGGATGGCTCACCGGACTAATTGATTACAAGACGTTTCGCCAATGGAACGCGCACCCAAGCGTCATCGAGCGCGATTATCAATTGAAGCGGGCCATGGGATTTAATGATGAAACATTTACCCGCATCTGGAAGCTTTTGCGCACTCCGGTCATTACGGGGTGATCGCCCTCTGAAAAAGATGGGAACCTAATCTTCACTTGTGCATCCAAAGTTGTTCGGGAAAGCTAGAATAGGTAAAAATGGCTCGGAAATGTGTTACATGCGGCGCTCCGCTGCGAAACAAAGCGACTTGGTGCCCTGGTTGTAATACTGATCAACCTCCGGGTATCGGCTGCGTTGTGCTATGGGTAATTGTCAGCACGTTTTTCATGATTCTCATCGGTTGGTTGATTTGGAAATAGGGAACTGCGCAACTTGCCCTCGATTCCTCACGGGCACAGAAGTCGGGAAGGTCCTGCCTTTGAACTGGGACTGATCCCCATTGTTCACAAATCCAAACGGGAAATACTGGAGAGGCACATTGCGAGGCATCGTCTTCGCGTTGTGAAAAGGGTTCAACTATATGAAGAAACAAATCTCCGGGTTCGCTATGTTTTACGTCGTTATCCTATCGATTGTCCTCGCCAGCCCGTTTGCGTCGCGTGCGGCAACGAACGTGGTCGATACGGAAACGAAGCTGCTGGCTAGCGATGCGCGAACGGAATTAATCTTCGGCAATGCCGTAGCGATTGATGGATCTTCAGCCGCGGTCGCCGCTGGCGAGTTCGGGCGTGGCACAGTTTACACTTTTGATCTTGTCGGTGGCGTCTGGACCGAGACGCAAAAAATAAACGTGCCGATCACGTTGCCGTTTGATCAGTTCGGCAACTCTATTGCGTTAGAAAGCAACACTCTGGCAATCGGCCAACCACTCGCCTTTGCTTCGTCGAATCTTTCGGGTCAGGTTTATGTTTATGTCCGTTCAGGAAGCACCTGGGTGCTTCAGGCGACTCTCCTCGAGCCCGTCTTGCGAACGGAGCCATTTATCCAAATGGGAAATTCCGTCTCTTTAAGCGGCAACACGTTGGTGGCCGGTGACCTCAATAACAGTTCCGCCGCCACTAGTGCGGGAGCCGTTTTCGTCTATCAACGAACGGGAACGAACTGGGCCTTTGTAACGGAGCTCTTTCCCAACCTGCCCTTAGAGTTTGAACGTATCGGAGCCAGCGTCGCCATTGACCGCGACACGATTATCGCAGGGACGCTCTCTGACGCAACGAATGTTCCGGGGGCGGCTTATGTTTTCGTTCGCAGCGGCACGAATTGGATCCAACAACAAATCCTGCTGCTGAACGACGTGCAGCTGAGCGTGCATTCCATCGTTACTGTCGCGATCGAAGGCAATATCGCCGTTCTCGGGCTGCCGGAGGAAGTCATCGGTGGTGTGAACAGCGGAGCCGCGTATGTTTTTGTTCGCATTGGAAGCACCTGGACCTTGCAACAGAAACTCGTGCCGACAAACGCCGAAGCTAATCTTGGGTTCGGCACGGACGTGGCCATTCAGAACGGACAAGTTGTCGTGGGGCTTCCCGGCAGAACAGTCAATGGTTTGGCGCTCGCCGGAGCATTCGATCTTTTCCGGTTTAACGGGAGCAGCTGGGTTCTCGCGCAGGAAGTGTCTGCTACCGATGCGCGAGCGGACGCGCGGTTTGGGAGCGCACTCGATCTCGACAGCAGCAACATCATTTCCGGCGCTGGCTTCGATAGTGAGGCCGCCGTCCGCGCTGGAGCTGCTTACATCTATGCGCTCACGCCATCGAATGAAACTTTCACGGCGAACGCTTCGCCCAATGTGCTCTTTCCGCCGAATCATAAGCTGGTTCCGATAACGATCATGGTTTCACATCCCGAAAGTTTTGCCTCCTGCCGCATTGTGTCCGTGACCAGCAACGAACCGATTACGGGAAAACGTCGCGGCAATATTCAACCGGATTTCGTCATCACCGGAGATTTATCGCTCCTGTTGCGCGCCGAACGTTCGGGCAAAAAAGGACAGAGCCGGATTTATAACATCGAAATCCAATGCACTGATGCAAATGGCGGGACAACATCGACGACCGTCATCGTGACGGTCCCGCATGATGAGGGAAAGGTCATCGTAAAACCGAAGCCGAAAGCTCTGGCTTCCGACACGTCGAAGACCGTTCCCGCGAAAGTCTCAGAACTTCTCAAGTCTAATGCAGCTGTTGGAAAGAAAAGTCGACCATAAGATCTTGCGCGATTTTCTCCAGTCGCGCGCGTAGTTCAGAAACTTTGCAGGAAGCCGGGATATGCAAGGTCGCTTTGGCTTTGAAGAGGGTTTCGCCGGACATGGGTGCGCTTTCGCATTCAGTATGAAGTTCTTCCACGTTCACGCCGTATTGCGACAGCGCCTGTGAGATTTGCCGCACGATGCCGGGACGATCATGCCCCACAATTTCCAACCGGGCCAGCGTCTCAACCGGTTGTTGAGGGAGTGATTCATCCGCGTGCACAACCACAGTCAGTTGGCGGGGATCAATGCTTCTGAGCGCTTTGACGAAGGCTTCCTGTCGTTCAGCAGGAATGAGGATGCGCAAGATCCCTGCAAAATGCCCGCCGAGATGTGACATGCGACTCTCCAGCCAATTGCCGCCGTGCTCGACCACCAGACCTGCGAGTAACTCGACCAATCCGGGGCGGTCAGGACCAATAATCGTCATCACCAATGGGATTTGCATCACACTCTCGTAAGCCGGACGGGCATTTCTGGCAAGCAGTTCTGAGTCGTGTCGAACTAATTCAGGTAAAGTCTTAACTCCTGCACCGCGACGACCCTGGAACCAGATCAGATTACTCGTCCAAATCCCGGGTGAGTTTCCGCGCGATGCTGCCGGCGGCGAAGAGCAGGATTAACCCGAATAGAAACGAACCGCCTTTCAGAATCATCGACAGCGTTCCCGCGGGCGCCTGCTTGGTTTTTGAAGCGAAGAAATCGAGCCCGAACAGAATCAGAGGCACAAAAATAAAACCCAAAGCAACCAACCGGAAGACAGAGGCAACGGCCTTGCGATACGGATTCATTCACCGCGATAATTCCAGAGCCCTGAATCTTTGCCAATGCGAGATTTGCCGGCGCTTTGACTTTTATCCTCTGGCAACTGAGTTTTAGTTAATGCTTTTGCAGAACACAGAACGCGGCCTTTTCTGTTCGGCAGGAGATTTCTACATCGATCCCTGGAAGCCCGTGGATTTCGCCGTCGTCACGCACGCACATTCCGATCATGCGCGCTGGGGTTCGAAGCATTATCTCGTCAGCAAAATCGGCGAGGAAATCTTTCGCGCTCGCCTTGGGCCACAGGCGAATCTGCAAACGCTTTCCTTCAGCGAATCGATCGCGCGCAACGGAGTGAAACTATCGCTGCATCCCGCCGGTCATATTCTCGGTTCCGCACAAATCCGCGTCGAGTTTCAAGGTGAAGTCTGGGTGGTGAGCGGTGATTACAAAATCGAAAGCGACAACACCTGCGATGCGTTCGAACCGATTCGTTGCCATACGTTCGTGACGGAATCGACGTTCGGCCTGCCCATTTATAAATGGTCGCCTCAAAAAGAAATCTTCGCCGAGATCAATGAATGGTGGCGTGACAATCAACAGAAGGAACGAACTTCTGTGCTGTTCGGTTATTCCTTGGGAAAAACCCAGCGGCTGCTTGCGGGACTCGAGGGAGATATTGGCCCCATTTTTCTTCACGGTGCCGTGGCCAATTTCATTCCCGCCTATCAACGTGCCGGTGTCCGTTTTCCCGCCATTTCTGTGACCAAGCCGGAGAACGTTCGCGCCACGCGCGGCAAGGCGATGGTCATCGCACCGCCTTCAGCAGACAACACCCCGTGGCTCCGCAAATTTGGCGAGTGTTCCACCGCATTCGCTTCCGGTTGGATGCAGGTACGCGGCACGCGCCGTCGACGGGCGTTGGATCGTGGTTTCGCACTTTCGGATCATGTCGACTGGCCGGGGCTCATGGACACGATCAAAGCAACGGGCGCAGAGAAGATTTGGGCGACGCATGGTTACACCGCGCCTGTGGTTCGGTGGTTGCGTGAAAACGGCTGGGACGCCGATGCGATCAAGACGGAATACGAAGGTGAATCTGAAACGGAGGGAGAAGACCTTCCGGAGACGACAGAACAGAATCGAGAGGACTAGCCGTGCAACGTTTCACGAAACTATTTTGCGAGCTGGATCAAACGACGCGGACCAATGAAAAGGTCGCGGTGCTCGAGAACTATTTCCGCGAGGCTCCTCCTGCTGACGCCGCGTGGGCTCTGGCCTTCCTCTCCGGACGCACGCCACCGCGTGTTATTTCCACCCGTAATCTTTGGGACTGGGCTTCGGTTGAAACCGGGTTCCCGGCGTGGCTGATGGAAGAATGTTATGAGTCGGTGGGCGACCTCGCCGAAATGCTCGCGCTGCTGTTTCAGGATTCCGGCGGCGGGACGCTTCTCACCCTCTCGCAAATCGTGAGCGAGCGATTGCTGCCGATACGGGAACTCGCCGACATTTCCAAACGTCAACTGCTCGTGCAAACCTGGCGCGAACTGAATCGTCCGGAACGCCTGGTCTGGAACAAATTGATCACCGGCGAATTTCGGATCGGCGTTTCCAAGACGCTTGTTGTCCGTGCTCTGGCCAATGTCGCCAAGGTTGAGCCCGCAATCATGGCGCACCGCGTTCTCGGAAAGTGGCAGCCGACAGCGGAAGATTTTAAACAGTTGCTCAAGCCGGAAGGACAGAGTGATTTCACTGCGCGTCCGTATCCCTTCTTTCTCGCTTCACCGATCGAAATAAAACTTAAATCGGGCGAGAGCATTGCGGACGAATTTGGCGACGTGAACGACTGGCAAGCGGAATGGAAATGGGATGGCATTCGTGCGCAGTTGATTCATCGTGCGGGTGAGACATCCATCTGGTCGCGCGGTGAAGAAATGGTCACGGATAGTTTTCCCGAACTAGTCAACGCAGGAAAGTTTCTGTCGGAAGGAACTGTCCTCGATGGAGAGATTCTGGCGTGGCGCGGGGATCGCCCGTTGATCTTCGGCGAATTGCAACGACGTCTCGGTCGTAAGAAGGTGAGCGACCGCACCCAGCGAGACTTTCCCATTGCGTTTCTCGCCTACGATTTGCTGGAGAAGGATGGTTCCGACATTCGCGCGGAATCTCTCGAGATTCGCCGAACGCTTTTGGAGAACGTCTTGGAGGAATCGGCTCATCGATTTGCATCTGAGACACCCTCAGAACAAACTATCACGCAACAATCCCTGGCGCTTTTCACGGATGAAACAACGGAGTCCAGTAATGCATTCTGCCTTCGGCTTTCACCTGTCCTCAGTGTCGCGTCCTGGGAAGAACTCGAATCCATTCGTAGTCGCGCTCGTGACGAGGGCGTTGAAGGAATCATGCTCAAACGGCGAGCGTCGTCGTATGGAGTTGGCCGCCCGCGCGGCGACTGGTGGAAATGGAAAATCAATCCGCACGTCATCGATGCCGTTCTGATTTACGCGCAACGCGGTCACGGACGGCGCGCGAATCTGTATACCGATTACACCTTCGGCGTCTGGGACAAAGGAGAGCTGGTTCCTGTCGCCAAGGCCTATTCCGGACTGACCGACGAGGAAATCAGGAAGGTCGATCATTTCGTGCGCAAGAATTCTCTGGAGAAACATGGACCCGTCCGCATCGTGAAACCCGAACTTGTTTTTGAATTGGCCTTTGAAGCAGTGCTGGAATCGACGCGTCACAAGTCTGGCATCGCGGTCCGCTTCCCGCGGATGAATCGTTGGCGCCACGACAAGACACCTGCAGAAGCGGACACGATCGAGAATCTCCGGGCTTTAACTTCAAGCAGGCCCGGATTATCAATACACGAATTGACGCATGACACTTGAAGACTTTTGGAATCTTGTGGAGCGGGTTCATAAAAATGCCGCAGGCGATATGGACGCTAAATGTCAACTGCTGGACCGGGAACTCCGAGGGCTAACGCTGCAGGAAGTTCAGTCCTTTCATGCACGCTTCGACGAATGCTACGACCGGGCATATGATTATAATTTGTGGGCGGCCGCATACATCATTGGAGGCGGTTGTTCCGACGATGCTTTTTCAGATTTCCGCAGCACTTTAATTTCCATGGGGCGTCAAACGTTCGAGCGCACCCTCAAGAATCCAGAATACCTCGCAGATATTGATTACGACGAAGACGTTGCGCACTACGAAGGCTACCAATATGTGCCGACCAAAGTGGAGGCCGATCTCGGTGGTGGTCTTTCTTCGCCTCGATCACGTGCTCATCCTGACGATCCAACGGGCGAACCCTGGAACGAAGATCGTGAAGTAGCGATACGTTATCCGAAACTCGCAAAAAAGTACAATTACCTCTTCGAAAGACCAAAACCGTGGTGGAAGTTTTGGTGATGTAAGACAACCGCTGGCGAAGTTTGCTTCGGCTCTTTAGAAAGCGGCAGTCTTGGTACACATTGCCTTGTGCAGTTCGGCCCCGCGACCGACATTTTTGAAAAATGGTTCCAATCCAGGAATTGGAAAGCCTTTCCGTATCAACGCGAAGTCTGGTCTGCCTTTCTCGAAGGAAAAAGCGGAATGGTGCATGCGCCCACCGGCGTGGGTAAAACATACTCCATCTGGATCCCTGCCTTAATGGAATGGTGCAATGCGCATCCAGAAAAAACAAAAGAAGCCGCTCCGCTGCAACTTCTTTGGATCACTCCCTTGCGTGCGCTCGCCAATGATACCGTGAACGCGATGCGAAAACCGGTCGCTGATTTGAATCTTCCCTGGACGGTCGAATTACGCACCGGCGACACCTCCGCGAGCATGCGCGCGAAACAGCGGAAGTTATTTCCCAGCGCGCTGGTCACAACTCCAGAGAGTTTGTCGCTGCTCCTTTCCAATCCCGACACCCGCGAAAAGATGCAGTCGTTGAAGACGGTCGTCGTGGATGAATGGCACGAACTCCTTGGCTCCAAGCGCGGGGTACAAACCGAACTCTGCCTCGCCCGACTGCGCACCTGGTTTCCGAGCCTCCGCACGTGGGGGCTTTCTGCGACTCTCGGAAATCTCGACGAAGCCCTTCGCGTGCTTACCGGCAGTGACGCAACGGAGCGTCAGTCCGTGATGATCTCGGCGGACCTGAAGAAAAAAGTAGAAGTGAAAGTTCTGATTCCAAAGCAGGTCGAAGGTTTTCCGTGGGCGGGCCATCTCGGGTTGAATCTTTTACCGCAGGTTCTGAAATATCTGGAACGCGCCAAGACAACTCTGCTCTTTACCAACACCCGTTCGCAAACTGAAATCTGGTTTCGCGCGTTGGTCGAGGCGCGACCCGATTGGCTGGGCGACGTCGCGTTGCATCACGGCTCCGTGGATCGCGATTTGCGAGAGCAGGTGGAAAACCGTTTGCGTGAAGGATCCATTCGTTGCGTTGTCTGCACCGCGAGCCTCGATCTTGGTGTCGATTTTCCGCCCGTCGAACAGGTGATTCAGGTGGGCGCGCCCAAAGGAGTCGCCCGCATGTTGCAACGCGCCGGTCGGAGCGGTCATCGTATGGGCGCCGTTAGTCGAATTGTTTGTGTGCCGGCGCATGCCCTGGAACTGGTTGAATTCGCAGCCGTTCGCGAAGCCATCAGCGCCACGGCGTTAGAAAAGCGCGAGCCTCTCGACCGTCCGCTCGATGTGCTTGTGCAACATCTCGTCACCATCGCGCTCGGCGGTGGTTTCAACGAAGCGGCATTGCACGAAGAAGTAAAAAGCGCCTATGCCTACCGTCATTTGACGGATGAGGAATGGCAGTGGTGCCTCGACTTCGTCACGCGCGGCGGCTCAGCGTTGCAGGCCTATCCGCAATTCCGCCGCGTCATCAAAAGTGACGGTGTTTACTCCATGACGGAACCGCACCTCGCGCATTTCCATCGCATGTCGATCGGGACCATCACCAGCGACAGCGCCGTCTCGATTCGTTTTCTGAAAGGCGGCACGCTCGGCACCACGGAGGAATCTTTCATCGCGCGACTCAAACCGGGCCAGCGCTTCAGCTTTGCCGGACACGCCTTGGAGTTCGTGCGCGTGCGCGACATGGTCGCCTACGTTCGGCGCTCCAAGAAATCCGGCGGCGCGGTGCCGCAATGGATGGGAGGCAAAATGCCGTTGTCGTCCCAGCTTGCAGCGGTCGTGCGTAAAAAGATGTCCGAAGCGCGCAACGGTATTTACGACGGAAGAGAAATGAAAGCCGTCCGACCGGTGCTCGAGATTCAAAACACCTGGTCTATCATTCCGAATCCAGACGAACTCCTGATCGAACGCACGACCCTCCGCGACGGCACGCATCATTTTGTTTTCCCGTTTGCCGGAAGACTGGTGCACGAAGGACTTTCCGCGTTGCTCGCGCATCGCATTTCCCAGGTCCAGCCGAGTTCCCTCTCGGTGACGATCAATGACTACGGGTTTGGCATTCTTAGTAGCGCGCCGGTGGCTCTGGATCTGGAACAATGGAAAAAAGTTCTTTCACCGGAAAATCTCGTCGAAGATTTACTCGCCTGTTTGAACTCAACGGAGCTGGCCAAACGACAATTCCGCGAAATCGCCCGTATCGCAGGCCTCGTCTTCCAGGGCTTTCCCGGGTCGTCGAAGAGCACCCGCCAAATCCAGGCCTCGAGCGGACTTTTTTACGACGTCTTTTCACGTTACGATCCGGAGAACCTTTTACTGCAACAGGCACGACGCGAAGTCCTGGAGCGGCAGCTCGAAGTCAAACGATTGCGAGAAACCTTGGAAACAGTTTCACATCTCAAGATCACGCTCTTGGAAACAGCGCGACTGACACCGCTTTCGTTCCCACTCTGGGCTTCGTTTGTGCAGGCGAACGTCAGCTCCGAGAAATGGACCGATCGCATTCATCGCATGGCCGAACAACTCGAAGCCGCCGCAGCGAAGGAGAAAATTTGAAGACTGCCGAGATCCTCTGCGCCGGAGAACGCCTCCACTTGTTCGCGGAACGCGCGGTCTTTTGGCCTAAGCGAAAAACGCTGCTCATCAGCGATCCGCATTTCGGGAAGGCGTCGGCCTTTCGACACGCCGGCGTTGCTGTTCCGGAAGATGTCACCGCGCACGATTTGCAACGACTCACTGCGTTGCTCGGAGAAGTATGCGCCGAACGTTTGATCATTCTCGGCGATTTTCTGCATGCGCGTTCTGGACGTAGCGCCGCGACGATGGAGGCGCTGGAGAGATGGTGCGCTCAGCACTCCTCCTTGCAAACCGTGCTCGTCACCGGAAATCACGATCGCCTCGCCGGGAATCCGCCCGCCTGCTGGAACATCCACCTCGCCGGAGCGGAACTGCGCGAAGGGCCGTTTGCCTTTTGTCATGAACCGCAAACCATCGAAAAGCATTACGTGATGTCCGGCCACATTCATCCGTCGATTTGCCTCAATCGTGACTTTGGTTCCTCCCTGCGTCTCCCTTGTTTCGTGTTCGGAGAGACCTTTGCCATCTTCCCGGCCTTTGGCAGTTTTACCGGCACGCACGTCATGAAACCGGAAAAGTCGGCGCGAGTCTTTGCGATTCGGGAGGGAGAGTTGATGCAGATTCCTTCGTCGCTGCTCAAGTGAGGTTTTGTGATTTGTTGCCGGGAATGGGCCAGGAGCCAAGGGAATGCCCCTCCTTAAAAAACCCTCTAAAGAGACTTTTTGAACACAACCTCGCGCGTGAAAGACTGTTTTTTGGAAAGTCAAAGCAGCGTTTTCACGTGAGAATACGTTTTTGGGAAAGTCAAAAGGACCCCTTTCACGTGAGAATGCGCTTTTGGGAAAGTCAAAGTGACGTTTTCACGTAAGAATGCGCTTTGGGGGAAGTTAAAGTGACGCTTTCACGTGAGAATGCGTTTTTTGGGAAGTCAAAATGGCGTTTTCACGTGAGAATGCGCTTTTAGGAACTTCTAAAATGCCCTTTTCGACCCTAAAAGGAGTTTCGTGAAACTTTAACTCGTTACAGCAGAGGAAGAAGCAATTATACCTCCGATTTTACCATGGATTCGGCAATTCGATCGCCCAGATGCAAAAGCATTGCATATTGTTCTCGGGCAAAACTAAATGATCCCGTTGAATGGTATCCCTCAAATGTCGACGGATCAGAAGCGCCAGCAGGTCTTTCACGTCCGCGGACTGACGAAAGTTTACGGCACCGGAACGGCGGCGGTGCACGCCCTCTCCGGGGTCGATCTGGATCTTTACGCCGGCGAACTGATTTGTCTTTTGGGACCGTCCGGGAGCGGTAAGACCACATTGCTAAATAATCTTGGGGGTCTCGACTTACCGACCGCCGGCGAACTTCGTTATCACGATGTCGATCTGACGCAGGCCGACGAACATCAATTGACCCAATTTCGCCGGGACAGCGTCGGCTTTGTTTTCCAATTTTATAATTTAATTCCCAGCCTCACGGCGCGCGAAAACGTCGGGCTCATCACCGAAATCGCGCGAAATCCGATGGCTCCGGAAGAGGCGTTGGACATGGTAAATCTTGGAGCGCGGTTGGATCATTTTCCCGCACAGCTTTCCGGCGGCGAACAACAACGGGTCGCGATCGCCCGCGCCATTGCCAAACGACCCGAGGTATTGCTCTGCGACGAACCGACCGGCGCGTTGGACGTGAAGACCGGCATCGTTGTGCTTGAAGCCATTCAACGGGTGAACCAGGAGTTGGGCACATTGACGGTCATCATCACGCACAACGCCGTGATGGCCGACATGGCCGATCGCGTGATTTATTTTTCAGATGGCCGCGTGAATCGCATTCACGAAAACACCACGCGTGCGCCGGCCAGCAGCCTTAAGTGGTAATGATCTCTTATCTCGATCGCAAACTCTGGCGCGACGTCAATCGCATGAAAGGCCAGGTCGTTGCGGTGGCGCTGGTCATGGCGTGCGGTCTGGCGATGATGATCATGGCGCGAAGTTTGATCCACTCGCTCGAAAACACCCGCGCGGAATATTACGAGGCCAACCGCTTTGCCGAATTCTTTGCCTACGTGAAGCGGGCGCCGAATTCTTTGGCGCGACGCATCGAACAAATTCCTGGGGTGGCGGCGGTGCAGGTTGGACTTTCCGTGCAGGTGACACTTGATCTCCCGGGTGTCGATGAACCGGCCAGTGGATTGGTCCGTTCGTTGCCGGATGTGGGAACGCCGGAGTTAAACAAACTGTTCCTGCGCGCGGGTCGATGGCTGGCACCGGGTCGACACGGTGAAGTGTTGGTCGGCGAGGCGTTCGCGGAAGCCAATCAACTGAAACCTGGAGATCCGATTGCGATGCTGCTCAACGGACGTCAGCAGCAAATGCGCGTCGCAGGAATCGTGCTCTCGCCCGAATTTATTTTTGAATCCAGACCCGGCACCGCCTTGCCGGATAATCGCACCTACGGGATTTTTTGGATGCCTTACAAAGAACTCGCTTCGGCCTACGATCTCGACGGTGCGTTCAATTATGTGGCGCTCACGCTTTCACCCGGCACTTCCGAGAAGCCGGTCGTCGCCGATCTCGATCGTCTGTTGACGTTGTATGGTGGACGCGGCGCTTACGGACGCGCCGATCATCCGTCGCATATTCGGGTGTCGGATGAGATTCGCGTCCTGCATACACTTGCGATTGGGTTCCCGCTGATCTTCCTCAGTGTCGCGGCGTTCATGACCAACGCGGTGCTCTCGCGCTTGCTGACATTGCAACGAGAGCAAATCGCGATTCTGAAAGCATTCGGTTTCACCAATCGCCAGATCGGCATGCATTATATCAAATTCGCACTCGTCATGGTGGCGGGTGGAACTGTGCTCGGGAGCATCGGCGGCATCGCTTTAGGCCATCGCATCGTGAAGATGTATCATCTGTTCTTCCGCTTCCCGGAACTGAGTTTTCGTTTGGACGAATTTGCGTTGGTGATGGCGTTGCTGGTGAGTGCGGGCGCAGCGCTGGTCGGCGTGTTCGGCTCAGTGCGACGTGCCGCAAAACTGCCACCCGCCGAAGCCATGCGACCTGAACCGCCGGCAAATTATCGGCCCGCGTTCGTCGAGCGCACCGGGATTGCGCGCTTCCTCTCGCACACCTTTCGCATCGCGGTGCGCAATCTCGAACGCAAACCGGCACAAGCGGGCTTCACGGTAATTGGTCTGGCGCTCGCCACCGGAATCCTGATCGTGCCGAATTGTTTTCGCGACGGCATCAACGCCATCCTCGAATTCCAATGGGATGTTGTGCAACGCCAGGATCTGACGCTCGGCTATATCGAACCCTCGAGCGCCAAGACGCATCATCTCATTCAGCAACTCCCGGGTGTCATTGTCGCGGAACCGATTC
>JAQGOU010000490.1 GCA_028293445.1 Verrucomicrobiales bacterium
TTCGCGAATCGGAAAGGGATACCGTTGAAGAAAGATAAAACCGTCGAATGGGCGTCAGGACAACATTGGCACTGTAGATGTGTTCATCGTAATTCCCGGCGAAAACGGGACCGCCCGGTGTCAGGCCCACTATTCCTGCCGTCGCATTTTTGAAATCAGTTGCCGCCAATTTATAGCTGAGGGTGGTTCGCAGCCAGGTTGCTGGTCGGATCACCAGGCGCGGTTCTACCTCATCGGTGATGATATCTCGTGCCAACAGAAAGCCAGGATACGCCCGCCCGCTCGGATTAAGATGAGTGAGATGCACATAATCCGTTTGTTTATCGCCATGTTTGTAATGTGCTCCAAATGAGGTGCGAGCAATGGGAGATGTATCGAAACCCACTCGATATTCCATTGACTGAATATCCGCGTCCGTATCGCGCGTGAAAGGTGTGAACCCACCAATCTGTTCTTCAAATCGACTCAGCGTTTCCTGTTGCAAACGTGTTTCCGCGTAAAGGGTCGTGAAAGGAATCTTCGTGAAACGGAGCGCCACATTTTCGCGGACTTTGGCGTCGTCCAGATTTCCTTCGTTACTGACCGGAATAAGAAACAGCGGTGGCGTGGTGGGATTGCCGAACGCGAAGTTCGCATCGCCCATCGTGCGTTGACGCATCCATTCACCTTGCACGCCAGACGAAAGACTTAACCCTTCCCACGGCCCGAAAAGAGCCGCAACACTGCCCGCATGAGATTCGCGATCGAGCAGGATTTGATTGGCGAACCATTGATCGCCAGCGGCTGGGCCGCCAACTCCATTAACGGTATTCTGTTGGAAAGAGGCGTCCGCACCGAGCTTGCTGTAGAGATAACCTCCCGACGCAAACATCCAGTCGGTGAGTTGTTTGTTCACATGAAAGGTATTCGCGCCGGAGATTTGATCATGCTCATCGCGTAGGACCGTGATGGTGTTTGGGGTGGGGCCAAACGTGTGACCCACCACATTCTGGCGACTGGTGATCAGTTTATAAAATTCCACGCGCGCATTGTCCTCGAAATACCAGCCGTTGATCTCGTGGCTCGCGTCGAACTTCAGGATGTGCGTTCGCTCATCGATGTTCTTGGAGGCCGGATAAATGTTTTTTGCATCCGTCGGGGTCGCAAAGGGCGGCAGCGTTCCGACCGGTCCCCATTGCAGCGTCGATTTGTTGCCGTCACGAAATTGGTATTCGTAGCCGATCACGACGCGTGGTTTGTCGGGCAGGGTTAAGCCCAAGTCAATCCAGGCCCGTCCGATGTCCAAATGCAGATTGCGATTCAGGCTGAACGAGTTTGTCGGCAGGGTAGGGGCGTAGCCGCCGGTGTCGTCGTAGTAACGTTGATATTGTTCATAGCCAACGTGCACGAAACCAAAATTCTTCCTCGTGGCCGCAAACTTCACCATCACTTCGTTGGCATCGGAAAAGACATGTCCATCCACCGCCACCGTGACGTCCTCCGCCGATTCATCACGAATGGCAAAATGTTCCACGCCACCGGCGAATCCTTCCTTGCGCCAGAACTGTTCGCGAAAGGCTTTCTTATCGCCGTGTACCGCGGTCCAGCGAATGGTGGGCTCGACGGAGAATTGCGGCTGTGACGATTCTTCGGTCGGAAACTTCGCTCCTTGATCGATCCACGCCCGCAGCAATGAAACTTGTTCTGTCGTTAGCGGCGGCGCTTTGCCTTCGGGCGGCATCGCAAATTCTTCGGAAATCCCTGCGACATAATGAATCAATGGACTCTTCGCGCTGTCTCCCGGAATAATATCCACGCCAGTCTCGCCGCCTTTCAGCGCAGAGGTGCGTCTGCTTAGATCAAAGCCGCTCTTAGGTTTGTCCACCCCGTGACATTTGTAACACGACTGTTCGAAGATCGGCTGAATGTCGCGACTGAAATCGACGGTGACGTTGGAGGGAGGAGGGAGCTTTGAGAGGTCTACGGGTGCGGCGAGGAGTGAAGGCATGAAGCACCAAGCTCCAAGCACCAAGCTCCAGAGAAATCTCAAACTACAAATTCCAAAGGAGCCTCCTGCAATCATCCCGTTTTGGAGATTGAGTCTTGGAGCTTCACTGGAGCTTGGTTGTTGGTGCTTGGAGCTTTCCATTCGCATCAATACTTCAACTGCACATCGACATTCGATCCATGCACCGCTGTATGACAACCCGACGTCCAGCAGGTGCCTCGCTTCAATAATTGGGTATGATCCGTCGCCTCGATGTAAATCGTTCCCGTGCCTGCCGCGATTCCCTGGTTCTGCGCGTGGCAACGGAGACATAGATTCGCGTCCTGTTGCACCAGCATCTTCTTATTCACCGAACCGTGCGGACTATGACAAACGGTGCAGCCTTCGCGCATCGCCTGGTGCTCGAAGACGACCGGTTTAGTTTGCTCGCGATGGCACTGCGCACAACTTTCATTGACGCGTGCCATCGCGAGTCCAGACGAAGGTTTGAAAATGTCGGCGCCGTGCGGGTCGTGGCACTGCACACAATTCATTTTCCCTTCGACCAGTGGATGGTGCTGCGGAAGATTAAACTCGGCATGAGTTTCCAGATGGCATTTAAAGCAAGCGGCCGGATCCTTGCCCGGATTCACAATCAGTTGCGCACGATCACGCGGCGCGGAAACATGTTTGCTGCCGGGACCATGGCAGGATTCGCAGCCGATGATATCGGAAGGCGCATCCGCATTTTTAAAATGTCCACGCGAATGCGGGCTCATCGAAAAGGTCCGCGTGAAATT
>JAQGOU010000535.1 GCA_028293445.1 Verrucomicrobiales bacterium
AAATCGGGACGTTTTTTTGGCAGCTCCCGTCGGTGGAAAGGATCCCGGCTCAAACCAAAGAGGAGCTGGTTTGGGGAGAGCTTAAGCCCTCCCGCTTTTTCGCCGATGAAAAGGGGAGGGGAAACCTTTCATGGGGAATTAGAGCAGGAATGCCGGACCGTCGTTGCAGCTTCGGAAATGCAGAGCTTTCCGTGCCGGACACCCGCTGCAGCTTTAGAAATCGCGTACGCTGCGCGGTTCCCCGATCGGAGCAGCTTCAAGTTCCTTTACTGGAAAACCTTACGTATTTAAACGGACAATACAAGGAGCGAGGTGCAGTCTAATGTTTCCCCGGATTCCGCGTTTGCGGCGTTGAATTCCTCGGAACCGGAGTCGCGGTTCATCGTTAGAAAATATGAAAACATCGAAGCAGTTAGTCGCCGCAAATCCAAGCACGCCCATCGGGTATCGCCACGCCACACCTGTTCGGACCTTCTGATTTTCCTTTGTCAAAAAACACCCTGCAGTGGAAATGGCCGGCTTCACATTCGCTGTGGATAACTTATACGAAGTCATTTGAAGAATCGTTAAATATGAATCGGTCAGTTGTGTTCCCGCCCGATGTTCTCTACTCCGCAGAAGCAAGCCCGAACGCTCCCATTTCAGAGCCACACCCCTCCAGAGTCGTGCTGTGGACGCACATCGCTCGTCATTGCCAATTCAAATTAGGCGCTGTGGTTAAACATTGCGGCGTCACCCGAAGGCAGGTGGACCGTTGGTGTCAGGCTGACCTGGGGAGATCTCCCGGCAATTGGCTCGCAGAGCAGCGGATGATTGCGGCGAGCATACTCTTGCGCGAGAAAACTATTAAAGAAGCTGCCTTTGATCTTGGCTTCAGACAGGTGTCCCACTTTTCACGTGCCTTCAAAGCATGCTTCGGCCTTACTCCGGCTACTTACCAGGATCGCTTCAAACGACGGGAGCCATCGACTATCCGTGATTTGGAAACAGTTGGTGATTTTAAGGTAAATGTCACAATTGGATAAGTTATTGGTATTGAGCCTTCAGTAATGCATTGGTAATTCATTTCTGAGCAGAGGAAATAAGGTAGTTGGTTTCAAACAAGCTCGGAATATAGACAAGCGCAGTTATGAAAATACTCAGTTTATTCAAGCGGGCGATTGCGTTGGCAATTCTAAGCTCGGCCATCGTCGGACACGCCAACACGGATTTCTATCTAACCACCACTGGGACCGATGGCACCGGAACTGGCACGGTGGGGAATCCCTTCGTGGCAGCGTCCGCCAATTCATACACTTGGGTGCTGACGAACAAGCAGTCAAACTATACCTTTCACTATCAGCCTGGAACCTACCAGACGTATGGCTGGCATGCCGGAACCAACTGGCCGAACTATTCCGATGAGAGGAGAACGGCGTGGTCAGGGAGTAAGCATCTCGGCACTGGAACGAATACGATCATTAAGTTGGTGGGGGCCAGTAGCACGAATGTGCACGATGATGGCATGATTTTCGCCTGCAATGCCTGGATAGCATCGTGCGATGGCTTCGAATTGCACGATCTGACCCTGGATTGTAACGCAAACAATCAGCCGAAGTTTAGCAATACCAATTCCACGTCGGTTACCGGCGTTTGGTTGTCCGGAAACAACATCACCTTGCAAAACCTCACCGTTGTCCGTTTCGGCGCAATCAATAAGGAGTGTTTTCCTTTGGCGTATGGGACGGAAAAATACAGTGCCGCCACTAACTTTGGCAATATTCTCTTCGATAACATCACCGTCACCAGTCCTGCCACCAACAATCTCAATGGAGGGCTCACCTGCTTCGGCATCGGAAGCTTTCGAGGAACCAATCAGCTTCCGGGAATCACTCACAACCTGACGAATGCGATTGTGACGAATTGCCATGTGTTGAACGTGAAATCGGACTTTCTTTACTCACAAGGCTTTTCTGTCCCAACCCTGCTCAATTCAACGGTAGACGGCTGTGCGACGGCTTTTTATCAGGAACCGAACCATTCGTATGACAATAACTATGATATTCTCTATACGATAAAAAACAATTTGTTCACCAACGTGGGAAGTGGAATATTTAGCCTGACTACGGGGACGAATGTCACTGAAAACTGCGGCAGTTACCTGGTTGAATCCAATCGCATCTACATCAGCGAAAGTGATACCTATCACCATGGCGCCGCCTTTTGGTGGTATACGGAGCCAGGAGGCACATCGATTTTCTCTTCGATTACTCTCCGTGACAATATTGTTTCCAGTAATAACGTAGGTTCCGGAGTCAACCTGTTCGGTTTTAACTTCCGCCAGTTCTATGGTGACGTTGTTACCAATATTTGGGCCGCCTATAACACCATTACCTTGCCGGACACTAACCGGGGATTAACCGTCAGTCCTAATCTGGTCCAATTCTCGGCGGTTTACGAAAATCGTTCTGCATCCAATGTATTATTGCCAATTACTGAGCGGATCGCCGATAGCGTTGGAGGCGTCACGGCAACGCAGCAACGGTGTGATTTTAATCTAGATGCGCATGCCGATATCCTCTGGCGTGACCAATTTAGTGGAAGTAACCTCGTTTGGTTTTTAAATGGGACCAATCTGGTGGGTTCGAAGTATATTAGCCAGGCACTTTTACCCTCGTCGTGGCAAATTGCCGCAGTGGCAGATTTTGACGGAGACCTGAACAATGACATTCTGTGGCAGTCAACAATTCAACCATCAAACCTTGTCTGGAGTTTATCCGGAACGAATTGGCTGCGGTCCACTTTTGCGAACAAAATAACCAACGCTCCGTTTCAGGTTGTGGGGGCGGGTCGCTTCACTGACAGTGGCTATACCGACCTTGTCTGGCGAGATATCGCGTCGGGAAGTAATCTCCTTTGGTTGCGACACGATGTAACTAATTGGTTGGAACTTTCACTGCCAAATCGGGTGGGGGCTAATTTCACCATAGCCGGGACCGGTGATTTTGATGGCGATCGTAAAACTGACATTGTGTGGAGGGATTATACGACCGGTTTAGTGGACGTGTGGCTGATGGATGGCACTAACTATTTGAGGACTGTGCCTTTTAATTCTGCTCCCGCGTTGAGTTCGGATCAAAGAATAGTGGGCGTTGACGATTTCACCGGAGACGGCCAGGTGGACATCTTATTAAGAGATTATACTTCAGGCACTCTTAGTTTTTGGCAAATGAGCCAAACCAATGTTGTTGCTGCCCAAACTCTGAGCAACCTGCCGACAATGCCGACAATCGACTGGTACATTGCCGGCGGGCCTGCGAGTTCGGCAACGCCGACACGGTATGTGGCTACATCTGGCTCGAACACCAACGCTGGCACCTATGATTTGCCGTATCGCACAGTGCAATTCGGGGCTAGCGCAACCCCGTCCGGCGCGGTCCTTCGCGCCTTTCCGGGTAACTATGCTGAAAATGTCAACATGCGAACCTACAACGTAAAGCTTACGGTCATCAACGGTACTTTGAATTTGAGATAATAATTACAAATATGAGAAAAACCATACGCATACAAATCGCTCTAGCAGTCCAAGCCCTGTTTCTCGCCAGCATTTCTGCGATAGCTGGAGATATTGAAGCCAACAATGCACTTGTGCAGGGAACACTTAAGTTATCGCCTTCGACCAATAGTGCTGCCGATGACTACATGTCCTACAAAATTAAAGTAACGGATACTACCGGATGGGGTTACGCCGATCACGATCTCGGCCGATGGGGTGGGGAGTGGAAGTTTCGCACTGAATCCGTAATAGGAACGGTGGATCGTTTTCAGCTTCATGGCGGCGATAACGAGAGCTTTTTCAGTATCAAGCATACAAACGGAACCAGCCAGGTCATGCTTTCAGGTTCCGGAGATAGCTTTTTCACTGGGAAGTTGGGTATCGGAACAAACACACCCGCGAGCACTCTCGATGTAAATGGAACGGCAACCGTGACTGGACTCAAAGTTACAACCGCGCCAACGAATGGCTACGTATTGACATCTGATAACTCCGGAACGGGTTCGTGGCAGCCGCCAAGTATTTTTAATATTTCCTATCTTGGAATTAATGCGAAAACGGTGGCGAACTACACGATGCTTGTTGTGCCAACCAACAAGGTTTTCATTGCGACTGCTCTTTACGTCGAGACGACTGTGAAAGCTGGCACGTATACGACTGGCGTGGCGGTCACTCTCGGAAGTGCGGGCAGCACCGCCAGCATTATAACGGCGGTCGGTGCCGGAACGACGCCCACACCGGGAACGATCCAGATCCGAACCCCGAAAAACGATGCGTCTGTATTAACCAATGGCGAAAGTCTTACTTTACGAGTGAGTCAAGCTGCAGTGGGTACGAACGCGTGGACCATCAATGCCCACGTAACAGGTTTTTATAGATAAATTTTTGTCCGCCCAGGCCCTCTGACCTGAGTCGGAGGGTTTTTTCTTTGGATTACCTGTGGGCCCGTGCCCAAACGCATCTCGGTGCTACGGGTTCCAGTATTACGGTCACCGGGCACATCCATCGCACAGGGATCTGTGATCCTGCCACTCTCCAACAGGAGGCCGCGTCCTTTCTTCAGGTGAACGGCGACTAAGCATGAGAAGCGAAATGTTTCAGGCGAATCTTATCGATGGAATGCGTCGGTTTCTGAGCACCTTTACCTCTCCATTTAATCGCGGCGCAAAGTGAGTTGTGCTGCTGCAATCGGTTTGAATTACTCTGGCAGTTCTTGTCCCTTGGTCTCAGGGGCGAAGAGTAGTGCGACAATCCCCACCAAAAAGAGGAGGCTCAAGAGGGACGCTGAGTTCTCCAGGCTGAATCCCCAATCTTTCTGCATCCAGCCGCTCAGGAACAAAATCGGCGCGGCGATGATTCGTCCAACGTTGAAACAGAAGCCGCCTCCCGTTCCGCGCACGCGCGTCGGGAAGAGCTCTGGGAAATAGATGGCGTAACCGGCGTGCATGCCGAGGGTGAGATAACCGAAGATCGGAAGGACTACATAAAGCACTGTCGTGCTTGGATTCACCAGGCCTTGGAAGAGGGCGAGGGCGGCGACCAATCCGCCAATATGAAAGAAAAGGAATGTGCCGCGGCGTCCGAGTCGTTCGCAGAGTGGCCCGAAGCAGAGCAAACCTAATCCGCCGCCAGTGGTCACCAGCAACATGCCGAGCATTTCCGCTGATTTAATCTGCGGTTTATATTGAGCGAGAACCGGCGCTTTTATTTCCTTCGGCGCATCCAGGGTGACGTTCGCTTGTTGCAAAAAGCGATATTCGGCATTCCGGCGCAGCAAATCTTTTCCATACACGTGCACGCCCCAAAAGGTCGCGAGCCCAACCGCCGCGAGAATAACCCCAATGATGGTGCTCCGTGCGATCCCGGGGAGAAATAGATCTGCAAGGCGGCCGGTTTTCTTTGATTCATCGCGTTTTCCTTTTTCCTTGGCGTCGACCCATTGCGTCGGTTCTTTCAAGCCGGAGCGAATCCACAAAATCAACAGCGCGGGAATGGCACCGACACCGAAGCCCCAGCGCCAACCAAACTTGGGATTGCCCACGAGCCAGACACCGGCGGCGATTGCGAGGTAAGTGCCGAGGACGCTCGATGCATGGAAGATTCCGAGCGACCAGGCACGGGCGCGTTTGGGAAATACTTCAGCCACCATCGCGCTGGCGACCGCCCATTCACCTCCGACTCCCATGGCGACGAAGAAGCGGAGAATGGACATTTGCCACCAATTGTGCGCGAACGCCGTGACGCACGTGAACATGGAATACATTAAGATGGTGTAGACCATGGTTTTCGTCCGGCCAATGCGATCGCTCATGACGCCGAACACCACCCCGCCGAGCGCGCCTCCGAGAAGAAAGGCACCAAAGGCGATGTTGTTGTAATAGGCGATCGTCCCTTTGTCGGTGCCGGGCGGCAAAAGGGAGGGCATCGCTTCGTTCATGCTGGCAACGAAGATTTGTCCTTCGAAGACATCAAAGATCCATCCGAGGCAGGCGATGACGAGAACGATCCATTGATAGCGGGTGACTTCGCTATACCAAGGTGCTTGCGAATCGCCGCGAGTCGGGCCAGTCGACGAAGGAGAAATTTTGCTGGTTTCCATGCGGGATTTAA
>JAQGOU010000243.1 GCA_028293445.1 Verrucomicrobiales bacterium
TCATTCACGGTTACCGAGAACGTCTTCGTATCGCTCAATACCGGCGAGCCATTATCCGTTGCGATCACAGTGATTGGATAAGCCCCGGGCCCCTGCGCCTCAGTCGGCGTCCACGTAAATATCCCAGTCGTCGGATTAACACTCGCTCCCACTGGCGCATTTGTTCCGAGACTAAAGGTAATCGCATTCGCGGGAACATCCGAATCCGTCGCCACATTCGTTACCGTCAACGCGCTCCCCTCGTTCATACTGACGTCGGAAATCGCCGCGAGGATCGGCGCACTGTTCGTTTCATTCACGGTTACCGAGAACGTCTTCGTATCGCTCAATACCGGCGAGCCATTATCCGTTGCGACCACAGTGATCGAATAAACCCCGGGCCCCTGCGCCTCCGTCAGCGTCCACGTGAAGATCCCAGTGGTCGGATTAACGCTCGCTCCCGCTGGCGCATTTGTCCCAAGGCTAAAGGTAATCGTATTCGCGGGAACATCCGAATCTGTTGCCACGTTCGTCACCGTCAAGGTAATCCCCTCGTTCACACTGACGTCGGAAATTGCCGCGAGGATCGGCGCACTGTTGGTTTCATTCACCGTCACCGAGAACGTCTTCGTGTCGCTCAACACCGGCGATCCACTATCCGTCGCAATCACAGTGATCGGATAAGCCCCGGGCCCCTGCGCCTCCGTCGGCGTCCACGTGAAGATTCCAGTCGTCGGATTAACACTCGCTCCCGCTGGCGCATTTGTTCCGAGACTGAAAGTAATTGTATTCGCGGGAACATCCGAATCTGTTGCGACGTTCGTCACCGTCAAGGTAATCCCCTCGTTCACACTGACATCGGAAATCGCCGCGAGAATCGGCGCGCTGTTCGTTTCATTCACCGTCACCGAGAACGTTTTCGCGTCGCTCAACACCGGCGAACCGTTATCCGTCGCAATCACAGTGATCGGATAAGCCCCGGGCCCTTGCGCCTCCGTGGGCGTCCAGGTGAATATCCCAGTCGTCGGATTAACACTCGCTCCCGCTGGCGCATTTGTTCCGAGACTAAAAGTAATGGCGTTCGCAGGAACATCCGAATCTGTTGCCACGTTCGTCACCGTCAAGGTAATCCCTTCGTTCACACTGACGTCAGAAATCGCCGTGAGAACCGGCGCACTGTTGGTTTCATTCACTGTCACCGAGAAAGTCTTCGTGTCGCTCAACACCGGCGATCCATTATCCGTCGCAATCACAGTGATCGGATAAGCCCCGGGCCCCTGCGCCTCAGTCGGCGTCCACGTGAATACCCCAGTCGTCGGATTAACACTCGCTCCCGCTGGCGCATTTGTTCCGAGACTAAAAGTAATGGCGTTCGCAGGAACATCCGAATCCGTCACCGCATTGGTCACAGTCAACGTGCTGCCTTCGTTCACACTGCGATTGGAAATCCCTGCCAGCGCCGGCGCGACGTTTACTTCGTTGACGGTCACGCTGAATGTCTTCGCATCATTCAATGCCGGCACGCCGTTGTCCGTGACACGCACGGTGATCGAGTTCGATCCTGGACCCTGCGCCTCCGAGGGCGTCCATGTGAACACCCCGTTACTCGCATTGATGCTCGCTCCAGCCGGCGCGCCCGCGTCCAGGCTGAACGTTAAAATCTGTCCGGCATCAGCATCCGACGCCAAAGCGGTAAACGTGAAGTTCGTTGCTTCATTGATCGTCGTATTCGAAATAGCAGCCAGAACCGGCGCTTGATTGCTCGAAGTAGTGATCGTCAAAAGAGCCGTCCCACTCGTCACGGCCTGTCCATCCGGGTTCGTCACGGTGATGGTTCGCGCGCTCGTTGTGGCACTCGGCGACACTGAAAGATTCAACGTGATATGGGTCGGATCGGTATAGGTAATCGTGTTGACCGTAACTCCCCCGCCATTCACCGCCGCCGCGATGCGATTGGAAAAGCCCGCGCCTGGATCGAAGAATCCGGAACCGCTTACCACCGTGCCGGTCACAACGACGCTCACGTTGGTCGAACCCTGCACCACAATACTCGGATTACAACTGCTGGCCGTCGCTGGCAGCGGCGCGAGTAACTTGATCACCTGCACCCCATACGAATTCGCCGCATTACAAAATTCCTGGATCGTCCACATCGTCATGTCATCGGTCGGATCAAGCGAAGTGTAAGAGTAATCACCCCAGCGATTAATCGGCGCGCTCGCGCTATCCACCGGGTTATACGCGCTAGTCGTGCTCGTATATAAAGCAGGTGTTTGCATTGTGCCCGCAGGATCGGTCGCGAGTCGTCCACAGTATCCGGCGTTGATGCGTTCATTCACCCCTGCCACACTGAATCCCATCGCCGCATGGCCTTGTCCCGACACCATCACTGATCCCATCCAATAGCTCCGTTGATCCGTCGTGTTGCTGGCCGAAGGTTGAAAGACAGTTCCGGATTGCGCGACCGATGGAGTTTGTCCGGTTGCGAGATTTTGCAACTGATACCATCGTACCCCCATGCGCGTATCCGTGCCACTCGGCGACCCAGTGTTGTCCACCGCGAGATTGGCGGTCGTCCACAGTTTGCCATTGCGGATATGTGCCGCGAGCAAGCGATAATCCAGGCCATCAACATTACCGGCCGTTCCACCCGTATTGCCCAGGTGCGGCACGTTCATGGTGGCGCCATTGATTACAGGGAGAGAAATGGACGCAGTAGAAATCGAGGGCGTTCCTCCCGGGTTAATGACGCGAATCAACTGCAGCGCCCCGTAAACATCGCTATCCACCCCGATGAGATATCCTTCCGTTGCGTTTGGATCAAAGTTATCCACACCCTGCGGCGTGTACGCTCCGCCGCCATGATTCGGAATCAAGTTTCGAAACGCCTTCACCACGATGGGGCCGGCACCAAGCACTGAACTCTTCCGGATCACAAAGGCCGTCGTATTCGCAAAGCTCCCCGCCCCACCCGTGTTGAAAACATTCACGCCGATGTATAGCGCATTGGCATCGATCCCCAGCGTCGGATAATCGGCAAAGTTTCCCGTGTCCGTGCGCGAGGTGGGCGTCACCAGGTCATGCTGAAAAAAGAAGTAATGCCAAACGGTTCCCGCCGTCACCACCGGACCATCGCTGACGGCGAGCATCACGCGATTCGGCAGGACCCCGGCCTTTCCCGGCACGTCGATGATGATAATAAACCAGCGCTGAGATAAGCGGTCATAACGAATGCGAGGATCGCTCGTAAAATTATTCGAGGCCGGCGGCGTCATCACCGAATTGAAGAACACATCGGTATCTGCATTAATGACTCCATCAGCCAGCCCGGTATTTTTATCAAACGTCCGGATACGTCCATTCACCGCGACAATGAACTGCGCCGGTCCTACCGTCCCCATGGTGTCAGGTGGATAAGCCAACGTATCCGCGAGCGTCGCCCCCGTAAAACTGATCGCGGCACTTTGCGGAGAACTTGCCACGACAGGAATGTTCGGATTCGAACCGGAGATCGGAAGATTCACGTTATCCTCGCGCTCCGGCATTTCGAATTCAAAATCGAACTCGAACTTGATGTTGTTCTTCTCCTTCTTTTCTTCGTCCGCAACCTTGGCGCTGCGCATGATATCGGACGTGCGTAACTGGCCAGCCGGCTCACCGGTACAAGGGGCAGTCACCGGCCGCGCTTCGCCAGAAATCGACGACCAGAACAGCAACACAAACAAATGAAATGAAAGAGAGAGTTTTTGTAATTTTCCCATGACCAGCGGGAATACTGGCAAAGTCGCCTTTCTTTTACCAGCAAGCAGAATAGCCCGCCAAGTGCGCCGATTCAGATGCAGCAGGATCAAAAGCTTTTGACGCGAATAGCACCCGCGAGCGGTGCAGCAACTATCTAGTTCTATCCGATCCACCATCGTTTACTGATTACCGACTTACTGACTTCACAAAGCATATCGCTATCGGCCCTGGACATTTTGCCCGGACCCGCGACTGGATGAGGTTTTCCAGATCTTACCCGGTCTTCATGTCTTCTCCTGAACGACTCGCGTTCTCTTGAACTGTGAAAAAGCTTACAGAGCGGGGTCGTGCAGAAGTTGATCACCCCCCTAATAGTTTGGAAAATTTTACACCCGTTTTATAAGCCTTTGCTGAGTTGCAACAGGAAAGAAGGCGTTGGGGTGAAATTTATTTTTGCGGATTTTTGAAAACGGGAGTTTTAGACACGAATTCAAAGACAGGGAAAGCGATCGAAAGGTCTCCAGACAACAATTCTTTCCCCTCTCTTCCGCAGAGCGGAGGAGAGGGTTAGAAAACATGAAGGCAGACAGCGGGCGCGACGAGGAGGCGCACATAAGAACGTACAGACTAAGTGAACGTTCAATGCCCAAAATCAGTTTTCGGAAGTTCGTTTTTAAAAGTCCTGCCGTCCCGACGTCTGGCAATTTTTATCGGCAACTCCTCTCCCCTGCCCTCGCTCCCGCGTCGCGAAGAGAGGGAGAAGAAATCTTCGTGCTCATCGTTGCGCTCGATAAATCGAACACGTCCTTCCCTCTCAATGCGCTCCATCCACGATCTGGCAAAGCAGCGGCGTCATTTTGATGCCCGTCTTCTTCTCGTATTCAGCAGCCATAAATTCGCAAAACACTTGCGCCGCATTCCGCTTCACCAAATTGATCGTGGCACCACCGAAACCGCCACCGGTCAGGCGCGCGCCGAGTATGCCCGGATGTTGACGGGCCAGTTCCACCAGGAGATCGAGTTCTTTCGTGCTGTTCTTGAAATAATCGCGCGAACTCTCGTGGCTCTGGAACATATATTGACCGAACTGCGGAAAATCATCCTCGCGCAACGCTTTCGCGCCGGCGATCACCCGCTGGATTTCGCCGACCACATGATACGCGCATTGATACTCGCGTTCGTTCAGCTTCGCTTTATTGGCGGTGAGCATTTTCAAGTCAACGGCGCGCAATGCACGCACACCGATCTTTTTCGCGGCGCTTTCACACATCTCGCGCAGTTCGTTGTATTCCCCGCCGACAAGCGAGTGCTTCACCCCGGAGTTGCAGATGATGATTGCGATCTCGCCGATCATCGGGACGTGCTCGACGCTGATGGTCTGGCAATCGATTTCGATGGCGTGAAACACTTTACCGAACAGCGAGGAGATTTGATCCAGGATGCCGCATTTCACTCCGACGAATTCGTTTTCAGCCCGCTGACACAGCTTGGCCAAATTGGTTTTCTGTTCGCGCGACATTTCGGGCAACGCACCCTCCTTGTCACGCTGCGGCGGATTCGTCGAACCGGTGTCCGTAATGCAAAAAGGATAAAGCTGCCGAACCGTCGTCGCCGTGGCGACCTCCAGAGCCGCAGAACTGCTCATGCCCGCGCCCATTGGCAATGTGCCGTGAATCGCCGCGCTGAAGCCGCCGAAATGAACATTGTGCCTTCGGAGTTCGTTCAGCACACCTTTGACGTAATCAGCCCACGGCGCTTCCGGATTCTTCTTCAACTCGGAGATGGAAAATATCTCACGCTCAGGAAATGCGGAGGAGACCAGTTCGATTTTGCCGTCACGGCGCGGCGACGACGCGATCAGGATGTATTTGTCCACGGCGAGAGACATGACAAGTCCCTCGTTGTAGTCGGTGTGATTGCCCAACAATTCGAGACGGCCCGGGGCTTTGACCACGTGTGTTGGCGTGTGGCCAAACTTTTCTTTGAACAGCTGCTTAACTTCGAGCGCAGGATCTACATTTCCCATGAGCCACAAATGCCACAAGTTTTGAAATCAGTCATCGCCAAAAGATGACTCACGCTTTCCCCGATGCCTCACTCTTTCAGAGTGCGGCCTTCCGCATCAGTGGTGATACTGCTGTTGCAGAGGATGAGGATCCCTTCGATGAGGCCCCAAAAATGACCAAAGCCACACGTGGCAAACGTCACAATAATCTGCGCGACGCCCATGCCGGTATAGCCGAGATAAAAACGATGAACTCCGATGCCGCCGAGAAAGACGCCAAGCAGACCCGCGACAAGCCGTGATTTGCGCGGATCGTAAACAGGGTTGTAAACGTTGGCGATCGGCGGCGGAGCAGACAGAGGAATAGAAGGAGCGAACTCAGGAAAGTTGCAGAGCGGTTTCCATTCCGTCGCGCCTTCGGCTTGCACCATGGTCTGCGCATTGGCGCGACCTTCACTGATCCACTGCCGGACTTGTTCCGAGGAAATGGGACCGTATTGCCGTCCATCTGCGCCAATGATTTTATACATAAAATTTAGGATTTAAGCCTTCATCCATGCAAACGCCGGATAAGGAAGGTTCCGCACAATTCCAAATAAAACAACCACAACGGCGAGTGTCCATCCGAACACGCGATTTTCAAACGGCGACGGAAAGACTTTCCCCTTCCAGCGACGCACCACTTCCCGCATCAGCATCCAGCCGAACAGAGGCAACATGACAATCAGCAGCGGATTAAAACGAAAGGCGGCGAAAACATCTCCATGCAGCAATTGATGGGTCGCACGCAGCCCGCCGCAACCTGGACACGACAATCCGGTCCATTGATGAAGAAAACATTTCGGGTAGAAAGCGAAATGGGTCGGCTCAAAGAAAAACAAAACCAACAATAGGCCGATGGCGACGGGAATTCCGATCAGCCATCCAGATGTCCTGCTTTTTGCTAACGGCTGCACATCAAAAGTGCATCTGCTTGGAAGCCATTGTTAACTGAAGAATGATGACAACGGTTTGTGTGATGATGCCAACGATTAAGCCGATCCAACACCATTTCTTGGCATTGTTGGAAGATTTCACGGCGCCTTCGTAATCACCGGATTGCAATTTACCATTCACTTGCGCGGCAAAAATAATCGCGGCGATGCCGAATGGCAAACAGCAGCAAAGGGTAATCAGAATGGACTGCACGAGATAGTTCGGAACCTTGCCTTGAGAAGCACTCAGCGGCGGCAGGCCACCAGCAGGCGTCGCGGGAAACATGTTGCTGAATTCGGCAACCGTGGAGATTTGCACCCATTGACTGGCACCGTCAGCCATGACCAGCGTCTGCCCGTTGATCCGCCCTTCGGAAATCCAACTGCGCAGTTGTTCGAACGAGATGGGTCCGTATTCCTTTTGATCGGCTCCGATGATCTTGTACATGGAATTGTTTGACCCTAAAAAACCAAAATGGTCAATCGCGAAAGGGTGAAACCGTGGCTACGGGGTGTGACTGAAAGTGGGTGATGTCGAAGTTCGGAGTCCCGGCTTCAGCTGTTACACCTGTCGTATGGACGCGCGTATGGAAAATTTTCAAATCATGGTGTTTACGTGCGCCTCGCCGCCTAAAGGCGGGACTCCGAACCGCCTGCTTGCGCCCACTTTCAATCACATCCACCCAAAACCTATTCGTTTGCCATGGTTCGTTCTTTGCCAGATATTCTGCCGGAAATGAAGCTGCGACCGTCCGCCAACGTTCCACGGGGAATACTGATGCTCTGCATCGCCTCGTTGCTTTGCGCGACGGTTCACGCAAAAGACTGGCCGATGTTCCGGGGCGATGCCGCCTTAACCGGTGTCACAACAGAAAACTTGCCGAAGGAACTTTCCTTGCTCTGGAGTTTCAAAACGGCCGGCCCGATTAAAGCCAGCCCGATTGTCGCCGACGGGAAAGTTTTCATTGGTTCAAGCGACACCAATGTCTACGCGCTGAATTTCTCCGACGGAAAGAAACTGTGGAGCTTCACCACGAGTAACGCCGTCGAAGCCCCTGCCCTTTTTCTCAATGGAAAAGTATTCGTCGGCGGCATTGATGGTTATCTCTACGCACTCGCGGCCAAAGACGGACAGCTGATTTGGAAATATAAGACCGACGACAAAATTGTTGGCGCACCCAACGTGATTCCCGGCACACCTCCCCGACTCGTGATCGGCAGCTACGATTACAAACTCCATTGCCTCGACGTAGCGACCGGCAAATCGAACTGGGTTTACGAATCCGGTTATTACATCAACGGCTCGCCCGCGGTGAGCGATGGAAAGACGGCATTCGGCGGCTGCGATTCCCTGCTCCACATCATCTCGGTGACTGATGGCAAGCAACTGCATGAAATCGAAATCGGCGCGAACATTGGCGCTTCCGTTGCCTTGGCAGATAACCGCGCTTACTTCGGTCACTACAGCAGCGAGTTTTTATGCGTCGATCTCGCGAAGACAAACATTGTCTGGCGCTACAAGAATCGAGACTTCCCCTATTTCTCCTCCGCCGCCGTAACGTCGGACAAAGTTTTATTTGGCGGACACGACAAACTCCTTCATTGCGTGCGGCGCGATGATGGCAAGGAGGTCTGGAGATTCGCGACACACGGCAAAGTGCAAAGCTCACCGGTCGTCGCGGATGACAAAGTTGTTGTTGGCTCGGATGACGGCCGCGTGTACGTCGTCTCGCTCAAAGATGGAAAAGAGATCTGGTCCTACGAAATCGGTGCAGCGATCGGCAGTTCTCCTGCCGTGGCGGACGGCAGGATCGTAATCGGCTCTGATGATGGCACCGTTTATTGCTTCGGCTTGAAACAATAAATTTCGTGCGCCGTTACATCATTTCGTCGGGAGATCTCGCACGTAAACATTCTTGAAGAACAACGGGCTGTGGTGATTTTGCAGTTCGATTAAGCCAGTCGGATACATCGGCTTATCTTTTTCCCAGTAGTTTTCGAACGTGACGTTCTGAACAACCAGTTCGTCGTTGAGGTAGACCGTGGCTTTGTCCCCAACCATCAGGATTTGGAAATGATTCCACTCGCCGACCGGTTTATCGGCCTTCTTGGTCGGGACGTTTGGATTCTTGGCGTTATTGTGCAGCCCACCGGAGCCCACGGAGTGATCACGACGACCACTCTTGTCGCTCGGATCCCAGATCTGCACTTGCGGTGTGCTGCGAAGATAGATGCCACTATCGCCCTTTGGAGAAATCTTCCAATCAACCAAAAGCTCAAAGTTAGCGTGATCCTTTTCGCTGCAAAGATTTTTACCTGTCTTCGCGCCATCGAACAACAACACGCCGTCTTTCGCGCTCCAATGTGCCTTCATGTTTTCGTCTCCAGCCTTCTGCGCGGTTGCAAGCTCTTCGGCTGACATCTTTGCGCGCTTCAGCGGACTTTCGACAAAGCCCTTCCAACCCGTGAGATCTTTTCCATTGAACAATGCAGCAAATCCTTCGGGAGCCGTGTTGTCGGGGTGAGCGACCGGAAGTTCCTTCACGCGGATATTGCGAAACTCGGCGTAATCATCATGTCCCAGAAAGCCGACGTGTCCGCGTGACCGCAAGATTCCAGAGTGTTGCGCCAGGACGGCTGGATCGTGAACGTCATTGAGATTTGCTTCGAGCACCACATGGCCATTCAGGGTGACTTTGATGTGGCGACCTTGCGCGACGATTTCTTCCTGGTTCCATTCGCCGATTGGCTTTTGAAATCCATTTTTCGCCGGAAATACTCCATAGACGGAGCCATGCACCTGCCAGGGTTGCAGGGTGCCGTACTTCTTCTGGTTATCATCGATCACCTGGATTTCCATCCCAGCGTAAGCAGCGTCCCCTTCGAAAGGCGCGCGGATGCCGATGCCATTGTTGGAGTCGGCTTCGAGTTTGAATTCAAAACGGAGAACGAAGTCTTCAAACTCTTTTTCCGACAGAAGATTCCCACCCCCACGACGGCCGCAATAGATCGCGCCATTCGTCACTCCATAACCGGTACCGTAAGGAGCCATGAGCTTCCAACCGTTGAGAGTTTTGCCATCGAAGAGCGAAACGAAACCGGTTTCATCTTCGGCCTGCACCGTGACGGCGGCCAAACAGACCGTGGCACAAAGGAGTTTCAAAAATTTCATAAGACTAAAGACGTTGCTCGAACAGGTTTGTTCGGAATATGTGCGCGACGTTAACGAAAGTTCTATTTTCCGCAAACAAAAGCGCATTTGCTGCGGCGCGCGAATTTCGTTATCTTATTTGGAGATGGCGATTCCAAAACAAGTCAAATGCCCCGCGTGCAAAAAAGTCGGCGATTGGTTTGCCACGAAATACGGCCCCTTTTGCTCTCATCGCTGCACGCTGATTGATCTCGGTAAATGGTTTAATGGGGAAAACAGCATCTCCGAACCGTTGCGTCCCGAGCATTTCGCCGAATACGAAAATCTCGTGGAAAACGAAAAGCTCGATCGTCCAGAGAACTCCTGACTCAGGAGAAATGCTCCTGAATTCCCTGCTCGCCTCATTTCGTCTAGCTGTGCTGTAATAGAGTCATCATGAATCCCGCGCTGCTCTTCCGCGTGCTTGTTCTTTTCCTGTTCACTTCGATGTCCATGAACGCGATGTTCGCTTTTCCACAAACAGAGAATGTTCCCATTGAGCGAGTATTAAAGAATTTGGAATCCCGACTCGCCCAGGACACGGACAACGTCGAGGCGCTGTATCATCTCGCGCGCGTTCATTCCATGGCCTATTCGACCAATCTCGCCGTTGTCCCCGTGACGAAAAAGGAGCAAGCGCCTCATTTTAAATGGGAATACGGAGGGAGCCGGATACCGGAAAAAGTTTATCCCGCCGCAGATCCCAAATCCAAAGCCGCAGGTCAGCAACACCTCACCAATGCGATTATTTATTACGAACGCGCCTCGGTTCAAATCTTCAAAGGAACCAACGCCGAACATCATCGTTGGCTGATTGAACCCATATTCCTCGGTCGCGCCTGGTGCCTCGATCAGGCTGGTCGACGCGATGATGCCATCAAAGCCTATCGCAAAGCGTTACAGATTGCCTGGCATTACGAAGTGGAAGGCGACTTCACGCTCAAGGAACAATTGGAATACAGTTGGGATCGCATCCGCGCGAAACAGAATCCGCTGACCCGCGCGAAACGAGGCTCCATCGGCCCCG
>JAQGOU010000558.1 GCA_028293445.1 Verrucomicrobiales bacterium
GAACGTTCCAATTTCACTACGAGTAGATGATTCGGTTCTGGTGACATCGTTTTCCCTTTCACCTCCCTTGCTTGAAGCTTAGGTTTGAATTTGATTACCCTGTAGCTAGTTAATGTCAGCTTCATAACCAAAACACCGTTGCTTAACATTTAGCAACGCCCGTGCCAGCCTGTTTAAAGCCGTAAAGAGTGGGGTTTTGAACGAATTGGCGAGAATTCAGCGTGGATTTCACGCATCGGGAAAAATCTCACGCATGAGCACGGAAACGCACAGGTTTACAAGCTACGTTTTGGTTCAATGTCCGATGCCGGCAGTCGTTTCGGCATGAAGGAAATGATCAAGCAACTCTGTTTGTGGCACCTTCGTAAGGTCTTCGAGGACATTCCGGATGATGTTGGCCTGGAGATCAGCTGGAAGCCGCTCAATAAGCTGATTGTTTATCTCTTTATGCGCAGCAAGATAAATAAACGGCAACTCCGGTTCCCTTCGGCAGATCTGCTCGATTTGGTCCGCTAACATCAGAATCGTGCGCCGCTCGAATTCCAGGGTGATGTTGTGGCGCTCGCCGGAAGCCGGGACGCTGGTGCCTGGTGTTCCACCGCGAAATCGCCCGGCTTCATCCGTTAATTTATTGGACATTTTACCGTGGGAACCTATCGGGACAAAGCTTTCGAGCAACGTCACGCGGGGCTGGATGCTATGTTCATCGCCAATGATTCGAAATGCTTTGAACTGACCGAGGTCCATTACAAATAGAAGTTTGTTTCTCATGACCGCTCCTTCCACCCACAATTTACGAGCCGAAGTCGACGAAGGCAATTGACAGAATTTGGTTTTATGAAAATTCAGGTTATGCCTGAATACGAATTGTGAAATTCGCCATCTGCAACGAGATATTCCAAAACTGGACTTTGGAAGATGCCATGACCTTCGTCAGGAAGGCGGGGTATGACGCCATTGAGATTGCGCCGTTCACCCTCGCCAAGAACGTGAACGATATTTCCGAAACCGAACGGCAACGCATCCGGAGCCTGGCTCGAAACGCGGGCTTGGAAATCTCTGGTATCCATTGGGTGCTGGTGCAGACGGAAGGATTGCATTTGACGGCTCCCGATCAAGCGATTCGAGACCGGACATCGAAATACTTCTGCGACCTCGTGAATTTCTGCGCGGACATTGGCGGCAGGTTCATGGTCGTCGGCTCACCGAAGCAACGGAATCTGTTGGAAGGCGTTTCGCACACACAAGCCTGGTCGTGGGCGACGGAGGTATTTCGAGCACCAGTCGCCTTAGCCGAAAAACGTGGCGTAACGATTTGCTTCGAACCGCTGGCTCCGTCGGAAACAAATTTCATCAACACCGCCGAAGAAGCGATCCGGTTTACCAAGCAGCTCGCCTCAGCCCATTTCAAAATCATCCTGGATGTGAAGGCGATGTGTTCGGAAGCGAAACCAATCCCACAGATTATTCAGGAGTCGGCATCGCACCTGGCCTATTTCCATGCGAACGATCAGAACCTCAAAGGACCCGGTTTCGGCGAAGTGGATTTCAAACCGATTGCCGCGGCTTTGAAGGATGTCGGGTACGATGGGTTTGTTTCGGTCGAAGTTTTTAAATTTGAAGAAGGCCCGGAAGTGATTGCCACCCAGAGCATCCAGTATCTGAAAACTTCTTTCGCGTGATCAGCGCGATTGAATGAGCACACGGAAACGTCCTAGATGCTCGGGGCTGGTCAGAGTTTGAAATTGCTTCACCGTTTTGGCCGCACCGTTGAAACCGGCCGGGCTTTTCGCCAGGCCTTCAAATATCCCTGTTAAGAATTGTGCCTGCGAGAGAAGAGCGTTTGTTTTTAATCCGGCGCGTTCACCCGCGTTTTGAATTGCATCAAAATTCACATGGGCGGTCAGGTCTTGTTCCCCGACATCAGCCAACAGGTTGTCACTGAGACGATGTTGTTTGTACGCTCGGACGGTGCCACGGGTTTTTCCGGAGCGGAGAAATTCTTCAACGGTGAATCCGTAATCAATCGCCACGAGCTTTCCGGATTGTAATTTGGTTGCGGCACGTTGCCACCACTCCTGAGCGCCGCGCCCAACTTCAAACGTAAACTGATCCGGCAAATGTGGCGTCAATTCCCGTGGCACCAGAATATCCGTTGCCGGAAAGCTTAACTCCGCGGTGATCCAGACGAATCCCGTCCCATTCCAATCCACGCAGGATTCCAACCAGTGTTGTTTCGCGGCGTCCCACAAGACGCGATGAACCGGAAAGGCATCAAGAAGTTCGTTTGAGAAAAGAACGCCGTGAATGGAAGGCACCGATTCAAAACCGTCAAACCATCGCACTTTTGCTCCGAACCGGGACAACGCGTCTTGTTGGATTTCTCTGCGAACCAGAGACGGTTCGATGATCCAGTATTCGACACGATCGAAAATCTCCGGTCGCGCCGATTGTAATGCCTCAAGGATGTCTGCCGATAAACGTCCATCGTGAGCGGCGGCTTCCACGATCTGAATCGCCCCTGCCCCATTCTTATCCAGAGGCTGCAACCACTCCGCAAACTGGCGCGCGAGCAGTTGACCGAAAAAGCTACCGACGCTGACGCTCGTATAAAAATCGCCCGCTTTGCCGATCTCGCGAGGAGTTTCATAATAGCCGAGTTTCTCAGCATAGAGGCAAAGATTCATGAATCGCGCGAACGGAATCGGTCCGTCCCGCAGAATTTCGTCACGAATTCTTATTCTCAAGTCGCTCATTAACTTGCAGTATGGCACAACTTCCGCTACAGATGATCTCGAGTTTTTTGGAAATTATATGGCCAAATTAGATGCGTTTTTTAATCTGATGTTCGAGCAGAAAGCCTCGGACTTGCATATGTCCTCGGGAAATCCGCCGATCTTGCGCATCAATGGCGAACTCCAGCGCGTCGATTATCCGCCGCTCGAAAACGATTACCTGAAGGGGATGCTTTACGAAATCGCGCCGGAACACAAAATCAAAACGTTTGAAGAAACCGGCGACGTCGATTTCGGTTATGAAATTACCGGCCTGGCACGTTTCCGTTGCAACTTCTTCAACCAGAAGTACGGCATTGCGTCGGTGTTCCGCCAGATTCCATCCAAGGTTCTGTCATTTGAAGATTTCGAAAAGTTCGATGCACCGCTCCCCGCTGTTTTAAAGAAATTCTGCATGCTGCATCGTGGCTTGGTCGTTGTGACCGGCCCTACCGGCTCCGGTAAATCAACAACCCTGGCGGCGATGGTTGATTACTCGAACAAGAATCGTAAAGACCATATCATTACGGTCGAAGATCCCATCGAGTTCGTGCACGAGAGTAAAAGCTGCCTGATCAACCACCGCGAAGTCGGCACGCATACGAAGTCGTTTGCGGCGGCTCTCAAAGGTGCGTTGCGCGAAGATCCCGACATTGTTCTGGTCGGCGAGTTGCGCGATTTGGAAACAATCGAACTAGCGCTGACCGCAGCGAGCACGGGTCACTTGGTTTTTGCCACTTTGCACACCCAAAGCGCGGCGAAGACGGTTGATCGTATCATCGACGTTTTCCCGGCGGAGCAGCAGAATAAAATCCGTTCGACTCTTTCCGAAGCCCTTAAAGGCATCGTGGCGCAGAACCTTTTCAAACGCATCGATAAGAAAGGCCGTGTCGCCGCATTGGAAATTCTCGTTTTCACGACAGCTGTCGCCAACCTCGTGCGCGAAGGCAAGACGCACCAGATTCCCGGCATGATTCAAGTGGGTAAGAAGATGGGTAATACACCCCTCGACGACTCCATTATGGAACATTTGCGGATGAAACGTATTTCCCCCGAAGAGGCTTACGACAAATGCCTCGATAAAAAGAAGTTTCGTCAGTTTCTGCCGCATCCGCCGGATGACGACGAATAGACCTCAGGTTTTAACCTTTATTTTAAATGCGCCGTAACGAACTAGATTACCTTTTGGCGACGATGTTGAATGGGCCGGCCGATGCGGTCGCGTCCCTTAAAAAAGACATCTCGGACCTGAATTTCACTGTCAATAAACCGTTGCAGGTGGAATACACGGGACAACTCTATGGAGTTCCGTGTAATCCGCAGATCGAAACGCTGACTCCGTTTCAAACGGAGATGGTGGCATTGAACATCATCGGTGGAAATTTCCGTTTGACGGAAGATTTGATCCGATCAGGTTCTTGCGACGCTTCTTACTCCCTGGCTGATATTGCCCGTTTCCGCGTCAACATTTTCTCGCAACGCGGCAATTACTCCATCGTTCTCCGGAAACTCAACACGATTATTCCGACGGTTGAACAATTAAACCTGCCGTCGATCTTCAAAACGGCCGCATTGGAAAAGACGGGGTTGATTCTCGTCACGGGCGCGACCGGTTCCGGTAAATCAACAACACTGGCAGCGATGCTGAACGAGATTAATGAAACGAAATCCGTTCATATCATTACTTTGGAAGATCCGGTTGAATTTATTCATCCGCAGAAGACATCGACGTTTAACCAGCGTGAACTCGGCACCGACTTCGACGCCTTTGCTACGGGGTTGAGAGCGGCGTTGCGTCAGGCGCCGAAGATTATTCTGGTCGGTGAAATGCGCGACCGTGAAACCGTTGAAATTGCTTTGAGCGCTGCGGAAACGGGCCATCTGGTCATGAGCACCTTGCATACGATTGATGCCGGCCAAACGGTCAATCGTATCCTGGGTATGTTCGATCCTGAGGAACAGGAACAAATCCGGATTCGTCTGGCTGACACCTTGCGTTGGATTATCAGTCAGCGTCTCGCGCCTCGAATCCTCGGCGGACGCCACGCTCTCTTTGAAGTCATGGGCGCAAATCTGCGCACCAAGGAAAGTGTCGTGCAGGGCGAAAGCGAAGGAAAAACATTTTACGAGATCATGGAAGCGAGCCACACCTTCGGTTGGCGGACGTTTGATCATTCCGTTCTCGAGGCATTTGAACTTGGTATTATCAATGAAGAGACTACTTTGGCGTATTGCACCAAGAAGGGCCACGTCAGTCGCGGGATTGATAATATTAAGAAAGCGCGCGGCGAATTGATCAATGACTCCAGCGATCTGCGAATGAAAGCGGGCGCTGCCGGACGAGGTGCTCCGCCCGTTATGCCTGGAGCTCTTAAACTGAAATAATATGGCTGAATTTGATTTCATTGGGCCGTCTGATAAACCGGCCCTGGTCGCAATCACAGACTCTGAACGGCAGGCGTTCGCAAAGAACAC
>JAQGOU010000563.1 GCA_028293445.1 Verrucomicrobiales bacterium
CGGTAAAAAAACGTTCCAGAAAACAGGGTACAACGCGTTGTACCCCGATTTTCCGTCGCGTCCGAGCGACATATCACGCGTTGTACCCTCTTTTCTGGCTAGATTTGACCACATTTGCCGTTGTACCTCCATTTCCCGGAACGGAAATTCCGCGTACAACGCCACTTCCCCTCCTCGGCGCTCCGGAAAACTAGCGTACAAAGCTTGTACCCCAGTTTCCCGGCACAGATTTTTTGAGGTACAACGCGTTGTACCTTTTTTAACCTACTGATTAGGAGGGAAATGCGGAAAGACACTGGCTACCACTTCTGCATACTCCATATGCGGGCAAAGAGGAGTATCGTTCAAGGAAGCGCACCATCCAGATATGAGCTAAAGTAAAGAGGGTGGATCCATGCTGGCATCATCAAACAATACTCCTTTTAGCCGTTCATCCTTAAGTCCGTTATGGCAACGACTCGCGGACAGTCCAGTTGTCCTGGTGCCGGAAAAGCCACTTCTGTTTCAAATCACTTTTGCGATATTGCTCGTCAGCGTCGCTTCCCTTTCCCGTTATCTGTTTGGGGCTGCGTTCGGGATCACCAGCGTGTTTCTGCTCTACCATCCAGCCGTCCTTATCGCAGCCTGGTATGGCCGTGTGGGTTCGGGATTGATAGCAACCGGGCTCAGTGTTATTGCCGCGACGCTTCTTTGGACAGAACCGCCGCTATGGCACTTGAATGTGCATGATTGGGCAACGCTTTTCCTTTTTGTGCTGATTGGCGGCTTTCAATGTCTACTCATCGAGATCTTTCAACGTGCCGTATTTGCCCAGAAACGATCCAAAGACGACTTGGCTGAGGCTCGAGAGCGATTGCGACGATATGCCGAAGATCTCGAACTCCGGGTCCAACAGAGGACTATTGAATTGAGCCAGAGCGTTTTGGAACTGGAGGAACTTTCTTACACACTGGTCCACGATCTGCGCGCACCGTTGCGAGCCATGAGAAGTTTTGCCGAAATCATTGAACAGGATTACGGCGCGAAGGTAGATGAGCAAGGAAAGGACTATCTACGACGGATCCGGGAGGCAGCACAGCGGATGGACGAACTCATTCGCGACGTCCTCGCTTTTTCAGGGGTTTCCGGCCAACAAGTCTTGATTGATCCCGTGGATATCGAAGAGATTTTAAACGCAGTTATTCGTGATTATCCGCAAGTCAGGATGCAGCACGCGGCGTTCACCATTGTTTCCCCATTGCATAAAGTCCACGGGAACCGGTCCTTGTTGGTGCAATGCCTTTCAAACCTCCTGGCGAATGCGGTTAAGTTTGTTCCTGCGGAATCAAAGGCGTTGATTCGTATTTGGACTGACTCGGTTAGCGGCAAGGTCCGGCTAAACATTCAGGATAACGGGATTGGGATTCCGGAAGAATTGCACCGGAAAGTATTCGAGCCGTTCCAGCGCGGTCATCTCGATTTTGGGTATCCCGGGCACGGCATCGGTCTTGCCATTGTGAAAAAAGCCGTGGAACGAATGAACGGTCGTGTCGGTCTCAAATCCCAGCCGGGCCAAGGGAGCACCTTTTGGATTGAGCTTTTGGCTGCGGCGGAATGAGCAGCTTCAAAGGATCCGTTTAATCCGCTCTCGAAGATCACTTGGAATGGGCAGCGAGGATGTCTTGAACGACCGACTCCGTCAATTCGTGACCCGCGATGCCTGGAACCCCTTCCCAGCGCACGATGCCGTTCGGATCCATCAGGATAACGTGAGGAATCCCTTCGACGTGGATGGCTCCTTTCAATCGGGCCTGGGTATCGATCGCGATCGCATATTCGATTTTGGGATCTTTCATGGCGCGAACGTCTGCTTCGCTTTCATCGGAAAGGCCGATCACGACCAGCTTATCTCCAAATTGTTTATGAAGCTTGTTCAACTCCGGAATGGACTCGCGGCAAGGAGGACACCACGTCGCCCAAAAATCGATCAAAACGAATTTGCCTTTGGTTTCCGGTTGCGGTGTAAGCCATTTTTCAACAACGAGGTCAGGCGCCTTCCGGTTCAGGTATTCATCAGCCCACATCTGTTTCTCTTTGGAACGACAGCCGAAAACCACGGCGCCAACCACAAGCGCGGCGACGAGCAGAAAGAACCGTTTCATATATCCTAAGAATCGATTGCCAAAGCAGATTGTAAAGACGGTTGTGGGGAGACCCTGTGGCACTGAGCGCAAAAACGTTTGTCGGGAACCTCTGCAAATGTTTATGAAGGAATGCTTGCACCGTAGCGTCTGGTAATAAAATTTACCTCCGATGAGCACCTTAAAACCTTACTTCCGAATGGTCGGCGTAATCACCGCGACCTTGCTGGCTGCAACTCTCATTTCTGCCGCGGATCGTGTGGAAATAGTCGGAAGAATTGATGCGCGCACAACTATCACTCCCATTAATCGAGTGCTCACACCCGCTGGCCGCCAGATTGAATTGCCGGAAACGCGTCCACAAGTAGCAGCGCTCAGTCCGGATAACGCGATCCTCGTGACATCGGGCCTCCATTTCCTGTTCGTAATCGATCCGGCCACAGGCAACGTCATCCAGCGCGTCCCCCTGCCCCTCGCCGGAAAATCAGAGATATCGGATATTGTTTCTGAGGAAATACTCAAGCCGGATACTACGGCCCGGGCGAGTTACACCGGGCTCACTTTTTCTCCAGATGGATCCCGTCTTTTTCTTTCGGCAGTGAATGGCAGTGTAAAAGCGTTCTCTGTTGGCAAAGATCACAAAGTAACCGGACGCGGTTCCTTCCCTCTTCCCGACGCAAAGGCACCCCGTCGTGATAATGAAATTCCAGCCGGTCTCGCTGTGTCGCGAGATGGAAAGCGTCTCTATGTTGCAGGGAATCTTTCCAATCGCCTCTTCGAGTTGGACGCGCAATCCGGAAAGGTGCTGCGCACATTTAACGTCGGAGCACTTCCGTACGGTATCGTTTTGATTGGAAACAAAGCCTACGTCAGCAACTGGGGTGGACGTCGTCCGGATGCGCAGAGCGTAACGGGCCCGGCTGGACGCGGCACGACGGTGCGTGTCGATCCAATTCGGTTCATCGCAAATGAAGGATCTGTTTCCGTGGTGGACCTGACGAGTGGCAAAGTCAAAGAGATCATGGTTGGTGTGCACTCTTCCGCGCTGACAGCAACTCCAAATGGACGTTACGTCTGCGTCGCGAACGCTGGCAGCGATACGATCAGTGTTATTGATGTTCGAAAAGACGAAGTCATCGAAACGATTTCCTTACGTTGGCACGCCAACGATATATTTGGCGCAAGCCCCAATGCGTTGAGCTTTGATTCTCGCGGGAACACGCTCTACGTCTGCAACGGAAGTCAGAATGCGGTGGCCGCAGTTGCCTTTCGCCCTGGCAAATCCAAACTGCTCGGATTGATTCCGACCGGATGGTTCCCGGGTGCGATTGTCCACGATGGAAAGCGTTCGGCCCTTTACGTTGCCAATATCAAAGGAACGCTTCCGTCCAACCAGGCCAAATACAACAGCCACGATTATGTCGGCACTCTTTCTCTGATTTCTGTGCCCGGCAAAAAGGAACTCGCTGAACACACGAAGGTTGTTTTACGAAACTACCGCGACACGGTGATGCAGGAGGCATTACAGCCCGCACGCCCCAACCGCCCTGCCCTACCGGTTCCTGAACGCGTCGGTGAACCGTCCGTTTTCAAACACGTGGTTTATCTCATCAAAGAAAATCGTACTTACGACCAGGTGCTCGGTGATGTTAAAGCTGGAAATGGCAACGCGGAGTTATGCACCTTCGGCGAGAAGGTCACACCTAATCAACACAAGATGGTTCACGATTTCGTTCTCCTCGATAACACCTATTGTTCGGGCATCCTCAGCGCGGATGGGCATCAATGGACGGACACCGCCTTCGCGACAGATTACATGGAGAAATCGTTTGCTGGTTTTCCACGCAGTTACACGCACGGCATGACCGAGGATGGTGTCGATGCCATGGTGTATTCGCCCGGCGGATTTATTTGGGACAACGCCCTCGCGCACGGAAAAACTTTTCGCGAC
>JAQGOU010000248.1 GCA_028293445.1 Verrucomicrobiales bacterium
CCTGCATTTTACAATCGCAAACAAACTAGCTACTGCCCCTCTAGTGAACCTGGATAAATTGCTGAACCGGCAACTTCTTTGGATCAATTGCAATTTGTGTAAACAGATATGAAAGAAATGTGAAAACCCTCCGATTCGAATACTGAGTGTGATTAACTTCTGTTGTAGAAAAATTTGGCAGAGAGGCTAACCTGTCGATTGGCACCCCGTCTTTTTCGACGTCCCCGACAATGTAATTGCTACTATGGTATGTTAATTCAACGAGCTTCGACATCTCGTTCTTACGTAAATTGTGCAAAGAAATAACAGGTAGCACGTCATTGGTGGTACCATCCTCATTCAGGGCGCCTCGTTTCAAGCGAAAGCTGCCGTACACCTGTCCGTCCACAAAACCGAATTTTATTGGATTTTTTCTCACGGTGTTCGTTTGGGATGTCATCTGCTTAAATTCACCTTCCTCCTTGGCAACTGAATGCAACGCCGTGACGAACGTTCTCGTGTTAAATTTCACCGCGGAGCCCTTCTTTTCAAAATAGCTTAAAAACTCATCGTATTTGGACCCCGCCATTACATTCGTATGAACGATTATATCAGTGTCTACGGTAAATGTGCTGGCGCTCTTGACCCTCCTGTCCAAAAGATTTCTCTTCAACCCGATGCTGCCGGGCGGCGAAACCTCATAAAGTTTCGAGTCAGCAGCGCTATTTGCAACAGAATGTCCAGAAGCAATTGCACTCAATGCATCACTGAGCTTCACATCCGAGAATACAACTTTTTCTTGTGGCTTAATTGTGTCAACAATTAACATTTCCTGGAGTTGGGCCATCCGCAAATAGTGACAAAATGCAAGAAAGTCGGCGTAACTGCTATCCTTCGGGTCATTCACGTACAAATCTGTGGGCGAGCCAGACATATGCTCAACCTCCACAGATCGAACAATGACTCGCGCTAGTTCATCTGCTGGGTATCCTTGGGCATAGAACGTCAAAAAAACCTTTTCCGAAATGGGTGTCGCAATGGCCTGCGCAAATGTGTCGCCGTTTAGTGGAACGAATTGAAAGGTAGGTGTTTCAATAGCTCCCGCGCCAACGCTTCCTCCCGCGGTGAAGTTTTCCTGACTTAATTTGGCCTTGTCCCCTCCGACATGGGGACCCATCTGAACATCCGACGGGCTAAAGGATACGGAGCTATTGAATGTGAATTGCGCATTGATTTGCCCCAATTGTATGAAGTACGGAGGTTCGTCGTGTGACAGTCTTGCTAAGTTTAGAAGTAATTGCCGATTTATCGAATCAGCGTAAATCTCAGAATAATCCTTATATGCATGGCGAAGCGCTAGTCCACCGCAGCCTGTCGCAACTAACAACAGGGGGAGCATTAAAATGTGACAATAACGTCCAAGATTCTTTAAACATTTCATAAGCGCTTTTTATTTAGTGCCGCTAACCACAGAGGATTAATCCGTTTCACAAGTTGAACATCGGCTACCGGGATGATAGCTGAAACAGCTTCTGAATGGGACTGGATGTAACTATTCGGCTTTTCGTTTGAGCGTCAACAACTTTATTAAAGTGTGTTCTTATCTTCAAAAGCAAATTTTTCGGAGTTTTATCTGCTTTGGTTCGAACCTAAATTCAAAACATCAAAAACTCTGCATTAAAGTCGTGTAAATGGAATTCCCCACAGAAAAACCATCTCGCACGAAATAACGTCAAAATGTCCATTTGAACCTGAAATGCGAGAGCATCGTACAGGCAAAAAAAGCGCACACATCTTCGTGTCCCAGTTTGTGCACTTACCGGGACGATGTTCGCGCCTACAGGCCTAAAGCAGAGAGAGCAGCTACGCTCATATACACCCATTTCAGAAATGAGTTTGGAATTCCGCTCGAGAGTCGTGCGGAGTCACTTGAGGATACCAAATGGGAGATTTCGTTGAAGGAGTGAGAACTTGCCGGAAGTGGCAAAGCTTCAGCTTGTAGCAATTGCTTCAAGTAAACGCGCACAGGAACCTAACGTTTGTGGAATTTGCTCTTTTATTTTTGCCCGATCCAAAAGGGCTGCCTTTATGAGAGGATTCAGCTTAAGCCCGTTCAGTTCCTGGAGAGCATCAGGTCCAACTTGGCCGGTCGTCCAAATCTCAGCTCGGCATTCTCGGATCTTTCGATTGTTTTTTGATTTTATAAATGCAGGAACAGTTTCGGTGTAAAACTTCCGCACATACGCAGGATCGAGTAGCTTGTTGCCAGCCTCAGCCTTGCATTCGACAACAAAAAGCTCTTCGCCTCCGTTTTTCTCGCCAGACACATCAACCTCCCTCGCTTCGCTATCCTTGTGCATCACCTTCAGATTCAAGTTGATGTTCTCGTAACCATGGGTCCGAACAATCAAGCCGGAGACGGACTCGAATCCAAGCGATCGAAGATCCACAACGTATGGATTTGTTTTCAACAGATCCAAAGTGTCCGCCAGCTTTTTGTAGTCCTCATCGTTCGCCTTCGCTGGCTCGCCAGCCACGTTTTTAAGCAACTCCTGAATTTGAACAAGCGCCTCGAAAGCAGCATCGCCAAAATGCTGTTTGAGGTTAATTGCCATCAAACCTTCGCTCTTGGCCATCTTCCAGGCTGCTGGGTCAAAATCGAACGCTGCGATTATTCCGAAAATCGCCATTTTTCGATTTTTGTTCTGCCCTGCGCGTGTCAACCGTTCGATAAAGGATTCCACATCATAGGTCATGCGGGTCTTCGCAAATACATCCAAGACCACAGGCACCGGTTTGGGCTTGTCTGTCCCGTTGAAGCGCAACATAGGCTTCAGCCATGAGAACCCGGTTGCAGAAAACTGGAAATTATTGAACATGACCAAAGTGGCGCTTTTGTCTGGCAACGCTTTGGTGTTCCACGAAATCAGATTCTGCTGCCGGAATTGGGCGAAAAGTAGGTTTGCCAAAACCGTTTCTGTGCTGGCTCGCGCATAGGACCGCAGAGCCACCGCATGCGCATTCATACCCGGAGTGCTAGTGCGGGCCAATCGCTCCATAACACTGTCGGCAGCTTCAACACGAGCAATGCCTAATTCAATCAAGGCTTCGACTTCATTCTGATAGGCCGGATAGCTGGAATTATCGGGAATGACCGGAGAGGCGAGCAGCAATTCAGCCCTTGAACGCAAAACGACTTCTTCATGGAGCAAAGCATGCGCCGCGCGAGCAATGCCAGGTCGAAGGCTGTTCAGCTTAGACAGGCATTGAGGAATGAAGGCGACACTTTCCCTGAAACTGCGGCGAGCGAACAATCTGCCGCCTCCAGATAGGATTAAGCGTTCCGATCGCCAGATAAGCTGCCCTTCAGCTTTGCGCCTGATTAGTTGTCTTGCACTATCACCCCCAATCCCAGCCCGCACGATTCGCTCCAGCAATTCGCTTGAAGTTAAAAGTTCTTCTGGTCCGACAAATTGAGTGAGGTTGAAAGGGTTTGTCACGCTACCCATAGTATATTGAATACTTCTTTCTCTCAAGGAAGCTGCTAATTTAGTAGCTATCTATAAGACGCTGTCAATAAGCCGGTTGCAAATAGCGCACCCCAGCCGCGACCAATAAAAAAACACCAAAACCTGTCACGCTATTCCAGAAAGGTGACATTTACGCACATTCAGCGGTCTTCCCCAGGCGTTTGCGGCCGCTACGTCGAGCTCCTCTTTCAGGAGCGGACGTCCTAATACCAGCGTCGTTTGAGTCTTTCCCACAATCGGTCGGTAATCGATTTCATCGGAGCGTTTGTCCGTTCCGATTTCTCGTCTTCGTCATCTATTTCATTCGACGATTTCCACTTCGAGGCCCAGACCGCCCGGTTTTGATCGATCCAATAGTGGGAGCCGCATTGGAATTTCCAGTTTCCGATTGAGGGGTATAATGAGATTGTCTCGCCATTGAAAATCAGCTGCCAGTCCTTGGGTGAAAGTGGTGTCACCACTTCTTCTCCGCAGCCACACGCGCATTGATGAGATACCAGCGCAAAGCGCAGGGAGACATAGATCACGCCAGGCTCCAGCTTCTCGGGCATGAATTCCACAAATTTATGGCTGTAGTTGCTCATGTGTCAGCATTCCGGTATCGATGGAGTAGGTGGTGTGATGCTCATGCTCGAAGTCAGCGTAGAAGCCCGTGAATTTCTTCCATTTGATGACGGCGAGCGCTGCATTCAGCATATTGAGTTCTGCTATCTGAATGTTGGTCGAGTAGGCATCGTCTTGTGGTTCTGCGAAAGACACCCGTCCTTCTAGATGGTCGTGCTTCTTGGGTGTCGCGGCAGTGACTCGCACGATACCAATCAACCGATCATCGACCGACTGGACGCCAATTCCGCAGTCGATGAAAGAAATATCCTTTTCGACCAAAAATTCCACAATGTCTTTTTTCGCAGGCCCGGAATCTAAACATAAAAATACGAAGTTCAGACCTTCAAGATGACTCAGATTCTCCGAGCCCATCCGTTCGGCATAGGCCTTTACGCCGCGATGCATCCGCGAGTAAACTTCCGCAAGGTAGGCAACCTTGGTGGGTTTGCGCTGCAATTCCTCGATGGAAGCTGCTCCCGGTGCCCGAAAGGCATTGTGCTGCAGGAACAAATCCGCATCAAAAAGCCGAATTTCCGCCACCGGCGTTTTCGCTACAAGATCTAGGACATAGGAACCTGTGCCGCCGGCGCCCACAATGCCTACCTTGTGTTCGGCAAGTTTGCCACTTACAGCTTGGAAATGACCACGCGCCGAGTTGGTATCTGAATAAACAAAAGGTGAGCCTGATTGCTCGTTACTTATTGGGCGGAAGGGGCGGGCGGTAGCTGCTGCATCCAGCGCCACTGCCGGCCCAGAGATGATTTCCGCATACCGTGCCACCTTGTGATAATAGTCGGCATATCCGTCAGCTGGTTTGTTGGAAAAACTGCGTTGTACGGAAAGCCCTGGGCCGAATTGTTGCATGGCCTCGCCATGTTGAATCGCGGTGATGGGGGAACCGTTCAGATGGCACGGCGCGTGTCCGGTGAAATACATTACGTGGCTCGACGGCATCGTGGTGCGATCGCCCGCAAGCGTAAGCTCGCACACCAGGTCGCCGTGCGCGACTGTCCGCTCTGCGGTTACATAAGGTACCTGCCGCACAACAAGGTAACCCCCGACCACATCTAAGTCGAAGCCCTCGTTTTGCAAGCGCGTTAGGTCGGGACTACGACTTATCAGTACGGACGACATTGAAAATCATCCCATCTTTGAGTTTCACGGATTCGCCCTGCACCAGAGTACCCTTTTCCTTTTTTTCGGGCCCTTTCTGATAGGTGACGGTATATGCGGACGAGTCGCTATTGGGCGGTCCAAAGGCAAGAATAACGATTTCATCAAACGTGAGCTCGTGCTGAGTCACGATTTTCTCCCGAGCGTTCACAATGATGGTGAACTCCTTTTCTTGGCCAGGTGGCTCGGACGGGGGCCGGTCTTCGGGTTTCATAGTAATTTATGAAATAACCTTGCATTTGAGTCTAAAGCAAGAAATTATTGCGAAATTCGAATTCGCAAGTTTTCAGAATGTGTTGTATAGCTGAATATGGATCTTTTCTCAATTCTCATTTCCAAGCGCCTAAGAAGCGCTCGTGAAAAGGCTTCCGCCACCCAGGACGCCTTGGCCGCCGCCCTGGGCCTTAAAGATCGTCAGTCGGTTTCTGCCATCGAAGTAGGCGAGCGGACTATCACACCTGAAGAGCTGGTCAAAGCTGCTAAATTTCTGGGCCAGCCTTTGGAGTATTTCACGGACCCGTATCTGGTCACCGAGCAAAACGCCTTTTCCTTTCGCGCTCGTAAAATGGACGGCCCGGCGCTCGACCAATTCCGACAGAGCGCTGAGCGCTTAATCTCAGCTCAGCGGCGTTTCCGTGCGCACCTAAAGGAAACACCGAGCCCTGTTCACTCTCAACTGCAGGACCTGACTAAAAGCACGCCCGTTTGGGAGGCTGCGGTGAAAGGCGAGCAACTGGCTGCAGCTTGGGAGCTAGGCACCATCCCGTCCCGGCGTCTCCGCGATGTGGCTGAGGAAAAGCTAAATATTTCAATCTTCTATATCGATGCACCCGTCGCCGTATCCGGTGCCGCTTGCCGCCTGGACGACGGCGACGTCATTCTCATTAACCGTGAGGAATCGGAAGGCCGCCGCAACTTTGATCTTGGACACGAGATTTTCCATCTTCTGAGCTGGATGGTCATGCCCCCGGAACTCTTCGAACTCGCGGCTGAGAATCTTGTTGGGAAACGCAATAAGACGGAAATGCTCGCTGACGCTTTTGCCAGCGGTCTCCTCATGCCGTCCGCAGAAATCAAGTCCCGTTGGGCCTCAGAATCATCCTCCGAGCTGGTAAGCTGGCTGACACATCACGCTGCTGAAGTGGGAGTTTCGACCATGGCGCTCTACTGGCGTCTCGTGAATCTGGGACTCATCAGTAAGGACGAACACCCGTTCCCTAGGTGCAAGGCGCCAGCCGCCCGTGAAATCCCCAATCTCTACAATCGCGCCTTTGTGCAACGGCTGCATGATGTCTTGGACCGTGGCCACCTTACTGCTATTCGGGCCACGGAAGTAATTGATTGCTCTCTCACCGAGCTGGTTCAGCTGTTCCACTCCTATGAAATGGAGCCACCGTTCCCCCACTAATTCATGGTACCGCCCCGGAAATCCGTGGTGCTCGCCGACACCATGGCCATCAAAGCGGCGCATGACCTGGGGTGCTGGAATGCCCTGCGCAATCACTACCAGCTGCACACTGTCTCAATGTGCATCCATGAAGTAACCTGTCGCGACAAATCCGGGCACCAGCTGATTACCCGCACCCCAGCTGAACTCGAATCAGAGATTATAGTTGTTGAGGTCACAGATGAGATGAGGGTTGATATGGACTTTCGGATCCGCCTTGTGGCCGACGTCCACAGAGGTGAGCGTGACCTCTTAGCTTACGCCCTTACGCTTCGCGATGCATGGTGGCTCTGCGGTCCCGACAACGGCACTGTCCGTGCGCTGCAGGTACTTAAACTTTTCGATCGCATGGTTTCTTTAGAAGCTATCGCATCAGCCAGTGGCCACAGCGCAACCATGCTGTCTCGGCATTATACCGAACGTTGGTTGTCCGATCATCGTACCCAAGCACTGTTGGAAGAACTTTGAGTAGTAACTAGTGGGAATCGGCAACTCCCGAAAATTGGTCAGCTCTTAGTTTATACAACTGAAGTATCCTTGATAGACAGAAAACACCTCCGATCGCCTCATGAAAAAAGTAATCGATGCGGGAGCGTTGCGTTCTGACGAATTGTTCAATTTTTTGTCTGGCTCTACACAAAACATTGCTGTGATTACTGACTATGCTCAAATAGAGTCATTTAAAGGAAACGGAATGATCAACGGCCAAAATTCGCTGCGAATTTTGGCGCAATTTCAGCAGCAGATCATGGTCCTGAGACCGTCTTATGAAATCGCCGAGCTAAAACCACGCAGCAAGGGACTACATCAGCGGCTCGTCGACCAGAAGCATAGCGCCGAATTTGGTTTGTATTGCAAAATCATGGTGGACGAGTTGATTCCCCGTGAGGTTCTCGAATACCAAGCTCAACGCAAACAGCACCTCGCGGAAAATCGTCTCGGTCAAATCGAGGATCAAGCCGAAGAAATTAGACTTGGAATGACCAAGCTCTTTTCTCATTATCCGCCGGATCAATTAAAGCGCATCCGCTCAGGTGAATTAATATCGGACGCCTTTGCTGATCATATACTCGCTGATATTCTGGCGTGCACAGCGATATATTTCCGGAAAACAGTAGGAGATCGCCCCCTCCCGTCCCCTTCTGGCATATTCTTCTCGATTCAATTCCGATTCGCTCTTTGCAGCTATGTGCTTGCGTTGAAATGGGCTGGGGATTGTGGACACGAAACAGTGAGTACGGCAAGGCTGCGGAACGATTTCATAGACGCAACGTATGCAGCCTACGCCACATTTTTCGACGGCTTGATTACAAAGGACAATAAACTCAGTGAAGTATACAGTTTCTCCCGTTGGTTATTGAATAACGCCTTTGAGATTTCATAGCTGCGAGCGAAACTCCGAATTAGCGATCCGAGCCCTTTGTCAGAACCATCTCGCGCCGCCCACGGCAACATCGTGCAGGGAGGAAAGGCAGCGAAATTCCGACACGTTCTTGGCACGTGTCCAAAACGATCGAAAGGTGTCATAATGTATAGGCCATGCAAATATTCTTACGCATTCCAAAGGGTTGGTCGAAGCCTGTAGAAAACCGGGGGGTGGACATCTGCGACATTGACGGAGCAAAGCTTTGGATTGGGCCTGGGGAACAGGTTTATTGTGACCTAGAGCATAACCAACAGGACCTGCCCATACCTCAAAATCACGCTAAAGGACAGAAAATGGATAGTTTGAACCCGAGACCGTAAATCCACGGCGAGGCAAGTTGACAAACGCTTGCATCGTCCTAGATTCGGCAGTTACTGCGACGCTATACGGCTGCGACTTTCTCCTTTTTTTCTTCATGTATTAAGTCCGCATGAGAATGCTTGCAATAATTCGTTTGCGGCCTCGGCAAGCGGAATCTTTTCCTGTTCGATTCCGTGAGCATACCACACACCTTCCACGACACGAGCGTCTTGAATCGACGCTTGAGCCCCAGCAAGTTCGCGGGACGAAAGCCGGTTCCAGCTTGGATCCTCCACGACAAAGCCATTGCTGATTTTGAAGTGCTTAATCGGAATTGGCGCGATCAATCCTCCGTATTTTTGAAACGCCGCGTCGTCCATCATTACTGACTGAACGCCGGAGAAACTTCCTCGAAGGCCCGCGAGAATCGAAAAGCCGTACGGATCAAGATCGCCCCAATAGAAGAGGCGAACCTCGCTCAACCAACCAATCTCAGTGAGTGTTTGAGACGCTCTGCCTTCGCCGAAAACTGCAAGGGTTCCACTACAATCAGGGAGAGTCAAAAAAGACCGGAGGTTTTCGACCACCAAAACGTTGTTCACTCCCGCCGGTCGGATAAAACGATCGTGCGGAACTCCGAAGTCTTCTCGACGGCCATCGAGCAACATGAGTCGCAGCATCCGAGGGGTGGTCCGCAATCCAAGCTGGCTGTGATAGTCTGCACCTTCGGTCCATGCGGTGGATTCAATGTCACGAAGTATCGTAGCAATTAACTGGAGGTTGTTTTCGATAAACTTTCCTGAGACTCCAGGCAGTGCAATCTCGCGTGCGAAACAGTTCGGTTTCGGACGGCGTTGAAGCGCGCTTAACGCGAGGCCTAGCGCCCGTCCATCGCCGGGATCGAGACTGGCGACGAGCATCCGACCGTTCTCCCGAATCCAAGGTTCGACCTGAGGAGCCTCGACGACCACACCGTGAATATCTTTTTGCAGACGATGGAAGGCGTCAGTTTGCGCAATGAATCGCAGAAAGTCGGCGTCATTTTCGAACCATACTCGAACCGGCATACGCTGCTCTCCATGTAACCGCATGCGTCGCTGCTCGAATTCGATCCGGTAACCATAGCCCTTGAATTCGTAGCTCCCTAGCCACAATTCCTCAATTTCTCGGCGTAGTTGTCCAAGTGAACTGGAGGGAGAGGGTAGCCCAAATCGAACTGGAAGCGGAAAGAACGCCTCCCCACGGCAATACGCCGCAACAAAGTCCAAGTATTTCCTTTGCGTCTGGCGCAGAATATCAGTCGGAGTCAACATCGTGGTCTGAGGTTGCAGAAGCCTGCTTTGCTTGTTCGGCGGTGATGCTCACGACTGACGAGCTTGCCTTCGTCGGATTCTGGAATAGGTGAAATGATCCAACGTAGGGAATTACCAGTTTGAGGCGGCCGTCACGCGGGGTTGCCAGTAAGAGCTGAAGGTCAAACTGCTCGAAAATCCGGAGCGCATACGCTGAATTCTCATCGTCGCTCTTTTGAAAAATTTCGTCTATCATCACCAGCCGAAAGGCATTCGAATCCTTTTTCCTCGTGTGAGCCATTCGGAAGCTCAGCGCGGCGGCTACCACAGTACAGGCAAGTTTTGCTTTTTGCCCGCCGGAACCCCCGTCGGAATCGCTGTGCCAATATGCGATGGTTTCCGGATTGTCGCGCCTGCGCTCAGCAACGACATAGACGTCCCAGTTGTTCGGATTAGCGCCTTTGATGGCTTCATTGCGATGATTTTTGATGTACTCGATCAGCGCTTTGATTGACTTGAATCGTTCAACCCGTTGTTCTGCAGTCATCGCAATTACTTGGCGAGTGCAATCTTCGAGTTTTTGCCTAAAGGTGGTGACCGCGATGTCGGGGGTCGGCCGGTGATTGATCTCCACAAATGTCCCGTCATTATATTCGATCGGGCATAGTGTGGCGTTTACATCCTTAATGCGATCGATATTCGCCTTCTGCTGGCTAGTCAAACCAGCTTTCGCGAAGTCGATGTCGTATTCCAATAACCGATCCATCTCCTCTTTGAAGGCAGCCTCCTGCGAATGGAAGCGTTCGTTCTTCAATTTATGGAGATGTTCTACCATCGCCGGCGCGGATTTAACGTCGGCGCTCCAGTTCGCACTATATCCCTTCTCAGCGGTGCCATTGAGGAAATTTTGCATAAGCGGACCGATTTCCTTCTCCGCGTTGTCCCGCTTGCGGCTCGCCTGATTGGATTTCAGATCGACGCAGCTAAGATACCCGTCCATCTGTTTCTTTAGGTCACTCAGAGCCAGCGGCTCCGGTCCGCGGAATTCCAACGTGGCTGACTCGTACAATTTCCAGTCAAACTTGTCGTTGAATTGATTGGACCGGGTCGTGATTTCGCCGCGCTGCTTGTTCCGCTGTCCAATCTGCAATTCGACCTTACCAGCGGCCTCGACCTCCTTATCGCGCAGCATCGTTACTCCCTGCTTCTCCCCTTCAGCCTCGCTGAGATTGTGTAGCAGCTCCTTCATTTTGGAATCACTATTCTCTAACTCCTTGATCCGATCCTGAGTAGTTGTGAGCTCGATCTCTATCGTTGAAACATCGATGGCGCGGTAACTTGTGATCGCC
>JAQGOU010000589.1 GCA_028293445.1 Verrucomicrobiales bacterium
GGAGCCATTTCCTCTTCCGGACCAAAATTCCAAAGTGACATCGCACCCCTTTTCTAGGAAAGAGCACCAATCCAAAGTGACATCACCCCTCTTTCCTAGGAAAGACCTCCAAAACGAAGTGGCAAAGCAGTGTTTTTCAATGATTTACGACTTTTGGGGCCTTTTCAGGGGCCAAAAAATAGAAACACACACCCGGCGACGCGGATCTCGCGCGAAGTAGGTAACGCCTTCGGAGACCACCACAGGAACTGATGCCCGAAGCCCCATCACGCGGACAACGCTGATTCAAGGAAGGGATAATCCGTGTAACCCTTCGCGCCGTCGGCATAGAAAGTCGAAGAATCCGGTGCATTCAGGGGAGCATCCAGTTTGAAACGCACCGGAAGGTCGGGGTTGGCGATGAATTGTTTGCCGAAAGCAACGGCGTCGGCTTCACCTGAGGCGAGCACTTGTGCAGCGGTTTCCTTGTTGAAACCCTCGTTCGCGACGTAAACGCCACCAAACGCCGCCTTCAATTGCGGGCCAAGACGGTTTTCGCCGAGAGATTCGCGGGCACAGATAAAGGCGATACGGCGTTTGCCCAGTTCCTTTGCAATGTAACCAAATGTCGCCGCCAGATTGGAATCACCCATATCATGCGCATCGCCGCGCGGCGCCAAATGCATTCCGACACGTCCCCTGCCCCAGACGGATACGACCGCATCGGTCACTTCGAGCATGAGTCGGGCACGGTTCTCGATAGGGCCACCATATATATCTGTACGAAGATTTGTTTTGTCCTGTAAAAACTGGTCGAGCAGATAACCGTTAGCGCCATGAATTTCCACGCCATCGAACCCGGCGCGTTGCGCGTTCACTGCGCCTTGCCGATATTCTTCGATGATCCCGGGAATTTCGTGGACCTCCAAAGCGCGAGGAGTCACAAACGGTTTCTGCGGACGAACGAGACTGGGATGTCCGGCAGGCTTGACTGCACTCGGCGCAACGGGAAGTTTGCCTTCGAGATAAATCGGATCGGACATGCGGCCGACATGCCAGAGCTGCAGGAGCATGCGACCACCGGTGCGGTGCACCGATTCCGTGATCTTCTTCCAGCCAGCGACTTGTGCATCCGACCAGATGCCGGGCGTATTCGGATAGCCAACGCCCATGGCCGAGACGGACGTGGCTTCGGAAATAATCAGCCCTGCTGAGGCGCGCTGCGTATAATAGTCGCGCATCAAATCATTGGGAACGCGTCCTTCGCTCGAACGACAACGGGTCAGCGGTGCCATGAGAATGCGATTGGGCAAATGAAGCTCACCGATTTGGATGGGATCAAAAAGAGTTGGCATAGGTTTCGTGACGTTCGTCCCGCGCAACTTAGGCGAGGTGCTTTATGTGTCAACTAAGGGAAGAAACACCAAAATCCAAAGACCAAAACACCAAAGGAATTTAAAACACCAAGTTTAAACCTTAAAAACAAAGCACGCCCGAACGCGGTTTGAAACCGACTTCGAAGCTCCAATTTTTTGATGCTCGGGTTTTTGGTGTTTAGAATTTATTTCTGGTGTTTGGTCTTTGGATTTTGGTGTTTTTTTAACCTCCTCTCGAAAAAACTCGGGAACCACTCCAAGAGTTGTCCCTCTTAAATAAGAGAACTGCATTCGCGGTTTCGGAATTGGTTGGAAAGGCAGGGGCTTAAATGAAATTGCATACAAATCACCTACTCGTCCTTTGTTTCGTCGTATTTTTTGGCGCGCTAAACGGCGACGCGGCGACCATTTGGAACGGCCCGCTGATCACCTTCACTCAACCGGCGTCGGACCCGACCCAGGCTGCGAATCAGGATCAATTGACCCCAAATGTTTCGCTCACGCGCGCCGTGAACGCCGGCATGTTTAACGGCGTCACTGAATCGTCTTACACCCATAATGTCAGCCCTGCCGATACCGAATGGGCGGTGGGAGCGCTGGCCGACTACGCAACCCTGACATACTCGGATTGGGAAACCGCAGGTGGAGGGAGACCAGTGCACAACCTTCCCGGCCAACAGCTCGTGTTGCATCTGATCTCAGAGGATATTTATCTCTCGCTTAAATTCACATACCTGGGCGGAGGGTTCGCGGGCGGCTTTACGTATGACCGCTCCACTCCGGCGGCGGCAAATGTTCCGCCGACTGTCTCGATTACCTCACCGACCAACGGTGCCTCCTTTACCGCGCCAGCCAGTGTTCCCATCACGGCCACGGCGAACGACTCCGATGGCAGCGTCGCGAATGTCTCATTCTTTGACGGCAGTATCCTTCTTGGCGGGACCAACAACACACCGTACACAATTACGGCCAGCCTCGCCACCGGTAGCCATGCGCTCACTGCGGTCGCCACAGACAACCTCGGTTTATCCGCCACGTCCAGCGTCGTAAATGTGACGGTCAGTTCCGGGAACACGCCGCCCAGCGTGACCATCACCAACCCGGTTGAAAATTCTATTTTCGGCAATACCGACCGGGTGACGATAGGCGCCTCCGCCAGCGATAGTGATGGCAGCGTGACGAACCTTCAGCTCTTCAACGGAGCCGTGTTGTTACGGAATTTTACCACCGGACCCTATACCTTTCAGGGCACCGCAATCGCGGGCAACTTTGCGCTTGGAACGAATACCGTAACTGCGGTGGCCACGGACAACCTCGGCGTCACGACGACCTCAGCACCTGTTCATGTGATCATCGCCAGATACCTGCCTCCACTGACGAACGGGAACATCGCGATTCTCCTTCAGCTCGTTGCGACCAACATGGCGGCGCCCGATTACGCCATTAATCCTCCGGGCGACAGGACCCGTTTGTTCGTAGTCGAACAGAATGGATTGTTGCGAGTCATCCAGAACGGAACCTTGCTGCCCGAGCCGGCTCTCGACATTCAAAGCCGCGTGCAGCCGCCGCTGGTAGCGACCAACCGCAATGATGAGCGGGGCTTTCTCGGACTGGCCTTTCATCCCGGTTACACGAATGCGTCCAGCCCGGGCTATCGCACGCTCTACACCTACAACAGCGAGATGATCCCTCCTGCGACATCGCCCACTTACCCTGTGCCGACCACTGCAACGAATGCGTATAAGAATGTTGTCAATGAGTGGAAAATCTCAGGCACCAACGCCAGTGTCGTTGATCCCACTTCTCGCCGTGAGATCATCTCCTTTGGCAAGACCGCCGGTAATCATAACGGCGGCACCGTTGCCTTCGGGCCGGACGGCTACCTTTATCTCGCTTTGGGCGATGGCGGCGACGCCAACGATGTCGGAGCGAGCCACATTGAGCCGGGCGGCAACGCTCAGAACCTGAGCACACCACTCGGTAAATTCTTGCGGTTCGATCCGCTCCTTCCGTCCCTGACCGCTGGCAGCGGCAATCCAATCAGCAGCAATGGACAGTATCGCATCCCGACCAGCAACCCGTTTCAAGGGCCCGGTCAGGTGCCGGAAATATACTGCTACGGGATGCGCAACCCCTACCGCTTTTGCTTCGACCGCGTCACCGGCGATCTGATTCACGCCGACGTCGGCCAGAACAACATCGAGGAGATTGACCGCATTATTCTTGGAGGCAACTACGGCTGGCCGATCAAAGAAGGGGACTACCTTTTCAACCGCACGAACGCTCCGTCGGGGCTCGCCGGCACCATCGGAGCCTTCCCGGGAAATCGCAGCCCTGGAAGTCCAGCCGGGCTGATTGACCCGATTTCCGGTCCGATGGGTACATTGGAATACGACCATAATGAGGGCATCTCGATCACTGGTGGCTTCGTCTATCGCGGAACTGCGATCCCGGAGTTGGTTGGGAAATACGTCTTCGGCGATCTGGCCTTGAAAACCGCTCCCGTCCGGGCGGACGGTCGGCTCTTCTATGCTGACCTTCAGACCGGTAAGATGAATGCGTTTCCCTTGTTCCAGTTTGGTGGTTCTGCAGTTTTACCGAACGGACTCACCGTTCACGGCTTTGGCGAGGACGCTGATGGCGAACTGTACGCGCTGGTGACCAACGGAGCGGCAAATGGGACCGGTGGGCTGGTTTACAAATTGGCCCCTCTGCGCCTGACCGCTCAAGTGTCAGGCAACACGCTCGACATCTCCTGGCCAGCCGCTGGCGGGCGTCTTCAAGCTCAGACAACCGGTCTTGGCACGAACTGGGTCACTGTGCCGAATTCGACGGCCACGAATCATGTTGTCGCTCCAATTAGCCCCGCCAATGGCAGCGTATTTTATCGGTTGGCGGTGCCGTGATTGATTTGGGTCTATTCCGCATCGTTGCCGATTGAGTCGCTTGGACAGTCCTTCATCGCTTCGGTGGCACCGCTGATCTCTTCCGGCGTGACCGGTTGACGAACGACGATGCTCAAACCGATTTCCGCGCTTCGCTCAAAGATCCCCGGGGCCGTTCCGCGGCACATATCGCAGTCAATGCACGTTGAATCCACGTACCAGAGTCCAGGAGCGTTGCCGGCGTTTTTTTCATTTTTATTTGCCATAGATGTTTTTCTTTCGAGCTAAAGCATCCGGCATCCGCGTCCTTGCGTGAAATTCATAAGGCCGATTACAGTAATGCGCGCGATGAATGAGTTTCTCGCAACCGGCCCATTCGATCTTTACGAACTGCAACTGTTCCATCTCGTTGCAGAACACCAGAGTTTTACCAAAGCTGGACGCGCTGCTGGTCTGACTCAAAGTGCTATCACCCGACAAATCCGCGGCATGGAAGAACGTCTCGGCGTTCCATTGTTCGAGCGAACCACTCGCTCAGTGCGACTGACGAGCGCAGGCGCGGCGTTACATGCGCGATCGGGAAATATTCTCGCAGGGGTGCACGATGCGGTAAGTGCGTTGAAGGACGGTTTCAATCTCGCACCAAAAACATTGCGTGTCGGCGTGACACAAACCATCAGCCTCGCGTATCTGCCGGGATTCTTTCGCTCGTTTCAAAAGCAGTTCCCACGCGTTCAGCTACAAGTGACCCATGAGACGAGCAGCTTCATTCTCGCCGCGGTCGAAAGCGGTGAACTCGATGCGGGCATTGTGTCGACGCCACCACAGATGTCTGGCGCCTTGCAAATTACCCATCGTTTCGCGGATGAGTTCACCATCATTGCGCCGCCCAAGATGAAATTGCCGATGGGGATCCGAAGCCCATCACCCCACGAACTCCCCACCCTCTTCGGAAAACAGCGCTGGTTGCTAATCAGCCGGCAGACCACAACCGGCAAGCGGTTACATGGATGGTTTGCCCGGCACGAAACCAAAATCGAGCCAGCAATGGAGGCGAATAATTTCGATCTCCTGATCAACCTCGTCTCATTGGGACTCGGTGTGAGCATCGTGCCTCATCGTGCTCTCGCCCTGCACCCGACGAGCCGCCCAGTGCAACGGATTCGAACGACGCCCAAGTTCAGCCGTGAGTTGATTGCAGTGGTGCGTCGCCAACCGGTGTTACCCGCCGCACTCGCTGGGTTTATTGAGAACATCCTGTATTGACGGGGAGGATCAACGATAGCCGATCGGCAATGGCCAATAGCCAAGCGCCCAGACAGAGGCGCCCAATATTCTCGCAATGATGCCGTTGATTCGGATCAGAGTCGCATCTAAGCTGACCGCGAATGCCGACGTTGCTTGAGAAAATCGAAGCCAGTGCCGCCGCGCGATTGCCCGTGCCTGAGGGAACCAAACCGCAGGACGAACTGCGTCGTTATAAGAATTTCCTGAAGGTCGAAACGCACCGGTTGAAAATTCTCCACCGCGCCGGGGCCAGCGGACGCGAAATCTGCCACGCGCGGGCCGCGATTCTCGACCTGTTGTTGCGCTATATTTTTGAAGCCGTCCAGAATACTTCCCCCGACTTGCGGACAGCCGCGTTGCCTCGCATGGCGCTCGTCGCGATCGGCGGCTATGGACGCGCTGAATTAAATCCATTCAGCGATATCGATTTCATGTTTCTGCACGATGGGAACATGGTCTGGCGCGGAAAGCCGCTGCCCAGTCTAACCGCGCTCACGGATGGTTTGCTTTACACACTCTGGGACATCGGATTGAAGGTCGGACATTCGGTGCGGAGCATTGATGATTGTGTGAAAGTCGCGATCGACAACATGCAGTCAAAAACTTCGCTCATCGAAGCGCGCCTGATCTGCGGGGATGCAGAGCTGTTTCATAAGTTTCAGAAGACGGTGGTCGTTAAATGCGTCGCGGGCTACGAGGGGCCATACATTCAGGCGCGATTGCAAGACCAGGCATCGCGTCGCGCGAAGTTCGGCAACTCGGCGCTCATGCAGGAACCGAACATTAAGAATGGCTGCGGTGGACTACGCGATTTCCAGAATCTCGTCTGGATGACGTTCTTCAAATACCGAACGCGCTCACTCAAAGAACTTGAGCAAAAAGAAATGATCAGTGCGGCCGAGCGCAAACAACTCGAAAGTGCGTATGATTATCTTCTGCGCGCCCGCAACGAATTGCATTATCACGTCGAGCGTCCGGTCGATGTTTTGACCAAAAGCGTGCAGCCGAGTGTCGCGCACAACCTGGGTTACACCGATCGCTCCCCGAGTGCGCGCCTGGAAGATTTCATGCGCGATTTCTACATGCACTCGCGCAATATCGATCTGATTACGCGCACCGTGGAGCAACGCCTGGCGCTTGTCCCCCAACAGAAGTTGATGCCGAGCTTTCGCGACCTGTTGCGCACGCGCAGCGAGAACCTTCGCGCCCAGGTGGTGGACGGCTTCAAATTTCTCGATGGCCAAATCTATCCGCAGCATTCGCAAATTTTTCGAGATCGTCCATGGCGTTTGATGCGTGTCTTCCTGTATGCACAGCAACGTGGGTTAAGCCTCCATCCTGACACCGCGCAACTCATCCGCAATTCGCTACCCCTCGTGAACAAGCAGTTCCTGCAGGATGAACATATCCGGCAATCCTTTTTAGAAATTCTCGATTCACGCGGGAATGTTGCCCCGATCTTGCGTGCGATGCATGAAGTCGGTTTGCTCGGGAAATTCATTCCTGAATTCGGCAAGCTGACTTGCCTGGTCCAGCACGAGTTCTATCATCAATACACGGCCGACGAACATACGCTCGTCTGCATTGAAAAGCTTGATTCCATCCTGACTGCCAAGACGCCGCCCTTCAGCGGGTACACGGAAATGTTTCAGCGTATTGAAAGGCCTTACATCCTTTATCTCGCGCTGTTGCTGCACGATTCCGGCAAAGCGTCCGCAGGCCGGCATGAGGAAATCGGCGGCGTCAATGCCACGAAAGCAGCCAAGCGCCTCGGTCTCGATGGCGCCACCACCCATTCACTGCGGCTCTTGATTGAGAATCACCTCGCGATGGCAGTCGTCTCGCAACGCCGCGATCTTGATGACAAGTCGGTCATCCGCAGTTTCGCGAGCCTCATCCAAACCGTGAGCAATCTCGAGATGCTGACGCTGCACACGTTCTCCGACTCAATGGGCACGAGTGATAATTTGTGGAACAGCTTCAAGGATTCTTTGTTGCGAACCTTGTTCGATCGCACGCACGAAATGTTGACGGGTGGAACTGAATCGTCGGTTGTGGAAAACAAACATCGAGAACTGCTGGCCGATGAAGTTCGTGAACTCATGCCGCATACGTTCAGCAACGAAGAACTCGCCGGGCATTTTGCCAATTTGCCGCCGCGCTACTTCCAGATCAACGATGCGCGAGAAATCCTCACCGACCTCGCCCTAGTGCATCGGTTTATGCACCATCAACTTTCGGAAAAGGACGAAGCTCTCATCCCCGTCGTGCAATGGCACAACGAACCGGATCGTGGCTACACGGTCGTGCACATCTGCACCTGGGATCGTTCTGGTCTCTTTAGCAAAATAACGGGAGCCCTCACGGCTGCCGGATTCAATATTCACAGCGCCGAAATCATTACCCGCAATGATGGCATCGTGCTCGATACCTTCTTTGTTACCGACGCGAAAACTGGTTTGCTCGCGAACCGTAATGAACGCGAACAGTTTGAGGAAGTGCTGACACAAATTCTCACTGGAGAAGAAGTGAACTTGACGGAGCTGATTTCCAAAGCACAGAAAACCGGGACGGTTTATCGCTCCGTCGAAGGCGAGAAAATCCCTACGACCGTTCATCTGGACAATTCCGTTTCTGAAACGAAGACGGTCATCGACATCCAGACAGAAGATCGCGTCGGTTTGCTTTACACGATTTCTCAAACCCTGCATGAACTGGACCTGAATCTTTCGGTCGCAAAAGTCTCGACTGAAAAAGGCGCTGCCATTGACAGCTTCTACGTTACTGATGGCGTCGGAA
>JAQGOU010000640.1 GCA_028293445.1 Verrucomicrobiales bacterium
TGCAGGGCGAACTTCGTTGTCTTCTCGATTCCCTGCCGATAAAGCATCACCGCTTTCAAATCAGCGCTGATTCGCTCTTCCTGTTCGGCTTTCTTCAGCTTGCGGAGCGGCGTGACTTCTTCAAGAGCAGACAAGCTGCTGCAAAAAACTAAGCTGAGGAACAGGATTGAAATTCGCACGCGCGCATCATGAGCGTTCCTGCGACGGGAAAAAAGGAACTTTTTTCCACGATCAACTACTTGCCGGACGGGGCCTTCATCAGTTCACGTGCGAGTGCTTCAGCACCGTAAATATTCTTTATGGATTCAAATATGGCGGCCGAACTAACAGAAGTGGCCCTGCCTTGTTTATCACTGAAAGCGTAATCCCACGGCAGGCTTTGCAGATTACCATCGAAAATGATCCCCACAAATTCACCTTCGCGATTGACGACCGGACTTCCGGAGTTGCCGCCAATGATGTCGCAGGTGCTGACGAAGTTGAATGGCGTCTGCAAGTTCAGGCGCGGTTTCGCTTTCTCCCATGAACCGGGTAAATTGAATGGTGATTCGTTGTTCATTTCTGCCGACCTCGCAAAAATCCCGCCGATGCTTGTGAGCGCAGGAACCTGTTTTCCATTTTCTTCATACCCTTTCACCACACCAAACGAAAGCCGGAGAGTGCCAGTGGCATCCGGATAACCGTTCGTGCCCCGCAAGGCGTTACGCGAACGCGCGATCGCCGCATGCGCCTGCTGTTTCGCTTCATTCTGGTCATCGTAAACTGTTCGCAACGCCCGTGCGTCGGCATCCACCAGGCGGGCGAGTTCAATCATCGGATCCTTAGCAGCAGAAACAGCTTGCGCTCCCTTCTCATAAAGTTCTTTGCGTAATTTCACATCGCGCACCTTCGTGGTGTTGATCAATTCCGCCGCACGTTCACGCGGTGACTTGCCGGCCAACACCTTTCGCACCAGCGCATTATTCGCGCCGAACTCTGCGACAAAAAAAGTAAGTGAATCCGCGAGGGCTACGATTTCCAGATCTGTGTAAATGGGCTTGCCCGAAAAAAGCGCAAGTTCGAGAGACGTTTTGCTTGAGTCAAAAAACTCCCTTAATCGATCGCCATTTGCTTTCGGGAATTCCTCACCCGCGCGGAGCAAGGCCCGTGCAATCTGGAAACTTTCACAATTGAACGCCTGCGCTTCTTCCAACATTACGTAGCGCTTGTATTGAGCGGAAAGAACTTTGGTGGCCTCTTCAATGGTCGCGTAGGCATTGATCGCTCCCATTTCCCGGGAATTGGAGGAATTGTGCAGGGATTGTTTGAATTTGTCTTCTGCCCTGACTTTGCTGGAAAACAACTCTGGATCGAGCAACCCCGCCAATCGCCCGTCAAAGGCTTTGCGACTGTTCTGAATACCAAACAGGACCTTTTTTGCGCGGCGCGCGTTTTCTTCGCTCCGTGTGCTCCAATTACTTAAGAGCACCTCCCGCTGCTTCAATGAACCGAGTCGAAACGGCAACGCCTGGTCGCGGATATTTTCCAATTCGGCAACCGTGAGCAAACGGCTCGTTTTCCCAGGATGGCCAGAGACAAATACCAGTTCCCCGTCCTTCACTCCTTCCGGTGAAAAGCGCAGGAAATGTTTCACCTTCACCGGCTTGCCGTTTTCGTAAGCGCGGAAGAGGCATATATCCAGGTCGTAGCGGGGAAACTCAAAGTTGTCAGGGTCACCTCCAAAAAAAGCAATCTGCTGTTCCGGCGCAAAGACGAGCCGCACGTCGGTGTAGCGCTTGTAGCAATAAAGATGGTACGCCCCACCCTGCCAAAGCGTCACTACATCAGAGCGCAACCCGGTTTTGGCGAGAGATTCTTTTTCAATTTCAGCGATGATTTTGCGACGGGCGGCGAAGGCAGTGTCTACATCTGCCTTGGCGGGAAGCGCTGCGTTCACTCGAGGCGTCACATCCTCGATGGACTCCAGCACGTTCAGCTCGAGGTCGAAGCATTTGAGTTCCTGTCGCTGGTTGCGCGCATAAAATCCCTCGCGCAGATAATTTTTCTCTTTCGTGCTCAGCTTTTGCAATGCATCCGCGCCAACGTGATGATTGGAAATGAGCAATCCCTCTTCGCTCACAAAACTTCCCGAGCCACCCGAATTGAAGCGGACGGAAGATTTCTGCAAATGTTCGAGCCAGGCATCTGTCGCATCAAATTTATGATTCTGACGCAACAGAGCGCGGGGCGGCTGATTATAAAGCCACATTCCTTCGTCGGCATTTGCGGCCGAGAGTGACAGTAAAAGAGCGAGAGTGAGAAAGTGTTTCACGTGAAAGGTATTCGATTGCTTAGCCAATCAGTTTCTTGGTCGTCTCCACGAGGACACGCGCGACATTGGCCACCTGCTTGGCTTTTCGTTCATCCTTCAAATTGCCCGCTTCATTGAAAGCGTCATGGGCCGCTGAGATCGCAACTTGATCTGGCAACACAATGGCACCGATGTTTCCAAGGATCGAACGTAGATGAACGAGTCCACGCAGACCACCAAGCCCGCCGGGCGACGCACTGAGCAACGACACAATCTTCCCCCGAAAACAGACCAGGTCCGGTTCATCGTCTGTTTCAGTACGTGATGCCCAATCGATGGTGTTCTTCAGCAAGCCTGTGACCGAACTGTTGTATTCGGGAGACGCGATGAGAAAGCCGTGATGCGAGCGCATGAGCGCCTTCAACTTCTTCGCGTTTTCAGGCAAGCCGCTCGCGTCTTCGATATCCTGATCAAAGAGCGGCATCGGTAAATCACGCAAATCGATCAGAGTAACTTCCGCTCCCGCATCGCGGGCGGCCTGTGCTCCAACCTTGATAAGATTTTTATTGAAGGAACCCGTGCGGGCGCTGCCGGCGAACGCGAGAATTTTCGGTGTGCTCATGCATCGGCAGGTATATCGAAACCAGTGACAAGAACAAGCGTGGATTCACTGAACGTATTTAGATCGGCACCGCTGCATCGAGTGACCTACGGTGCAATGTCTTTGGTCTGGAGTCCCGCCTTTAGGCGGCAAGGCACGAGGAATTAAAGCAGTTAGAAATCTTCATGCACTCGGATTGGCGAACGCCCTGCCGCCTAAAGGCGGGACTCCAAACGGGGCTCCTTCCAACGACCTCACTTGTTGCCGGAGTATTTTATTCCGCCTCCCGTCTAACTGGGCGAGATGAAAACATTTATCGCTTTTACCTGCTGCGCCGCCTGGCTGCTCGCGCCCGACTTTGCGCACGCGCGTGTCAAACTCGTCGCGTTGCCAGAACGCGCTCGTGTCACCGTTTCCCTGGATAATCCAAACGCCACCCTCGTCGAGGAAGAACGGCTTGTCACCTTGCAAAAGGGTGTCAACCAGGTGGATTTTTCCTGGGCAAGCGTCAACATCGATTCGTCGTCCATCCAAGTGAGGGCGCTAGGCCATCCGGACAAAGTCACTGTCCTCAACACCAGCTATCCGCCGAATGAAAACGCGCTGATCTGGGCCGTGAGCAGTCCGGACGCGATTGAGGAACGCTTTCGCATCTCTTACCTCCTTTCAGGTTTGAATCGCGACATTGTTTATAAAGCCGTCGCGGAACCGAATGAAGCGTCTCTCTCCTCGCGCAACTATTTGCGTCTTCGCAACAGTTCCGGCGAAGACCTCTCCAACGCGGAAATCAACATCGGATACGGGGAACGATTCACGAAGAACCTCGCGCACGAGGAAGTATTGGAATTGCTCTCTGAAAAAATCGAGCGCCTGCCAATTAAGAAGGTCCTCACCTGGGATGCGGCGCAACAGCCGTGGGATCCGGAATACGAAAAGAAAACCGTCGGCATTCCCCTCTCCTACGTTTTCACAAACGATCTCCGTTCCACGTTAGGGGCGCATACATTGTTGCCGGGCAAGGCCCGCATTTTTCTGAAAACCAAAGATCAGGCTGCGGCGCCGGGCGAAGTCGCCTCTGATGGCATCACCTTTACCGGCGAAGACTGGGCCACGCTCACCCCGGTGGATCGCGAGATGAAACTTTACATCGGCCAAAGCCGCGAAGTGAAAGTGGTCCAACGCAAAACGAAAGACCAGCGCACGAATATTCGCCGCACGACTGGCAACGCCGATGCCATGTGGGACACGGATGAAGAATTCAAAATCGAAGTGGAAAACTTTAAGCACGGGCCCGTCTCTCTGGTGATTGTCGAACATATTCCGGGCTACTGGAAGATCGTCGAGTCGAGTCATCCTCACGTCAAAAAGAATGCTTATACGATCGAGTTCCCGCTCCAACTCGGGAAGGAAACTACTGGAACCAATAAGACGACCATTCGATTTCAGATCAACCGTTTGAATGTTCAACCCAACGATCCCGCTCCACAGAACGACGTGGACTTTCAATAAAAGGAACTTATTCCATGAAAATCTCTTTTCTTAAAACAATCTGTCTCAGTGTCGCGTTGTTGCTGGCTCAAATGCCAGCCGATGCGCGCGTCAATGTCGTTAGTCTGCCCAAACGGAATTCGGTGCAGCTGACGATTTACAATTCCGTGGATCTCACGCTCGTAAAAGAAACTCGTTTTCTCACGCTGCGCAAAGGGATGAACAAACTGGAATTCTCCTGGGCCAACACCCTGATCGATCCGACTTCACTCGAGTTTCGCGCCCTCACCCACGCTGATGAAGTTGAAGTGCTGGATGTCAGCTATCCGCCGCGGGTATCGAATACCCTGGAATGGCGCATCAATAGTGAATTCGTGGGCGAAGTGCAGGTGGAGATTCGTTATTTCACCAGCGGGATCAGTTGGAACGCAGATTACGTCGCCGAAGCCAACAAACCGGAGAAGCTCATGAACCTCGCTGGAAATGTCAGAGTCACGAACAACAGCGGGGAAGATTATGAGAACGCGCAAGTGCGATTGGTCGTCGGCGTCGTTCGTCTGGTTGAAGAAATTCTTCAACTCGCAGGGCAAACACGAACGGAGACAGCGAAGGCCCCGATGGCGGCGGCAAAATCTGAGGCCAGGCGGGCAATGATAGGGGCCGATGCGATGTTCGACACAGCCACATTTGGAGGCGAAAAGCCGCGCGAAATCGCTAAGGAAGGTATCTCGGAATATTTTCTCTACACCGTGGAAGGTCGCGACACGATTCTCAATCAATGGTCCAAACGGATGCCGTCGTTTCAAGCGGCGGACGTTCCGATCGTCAGCTATTACAAATATGAGAAGGAACAGTTCGGCAATCAAGTGATGCGCTTCTATCGCTTCAAAAATGATAAGGCCAGCAAACTGGGCGTTGAACCGTTGCCCGACGGCGGCGTAAAAGCCCTCCGCATCATGGCGCCCGATAATTCCTACTCGTTCGTCGGCAGCACGTCGGTGAAATACATTCCGATCAACGAAGCGGTCGAATTGCAACTGGGCAACGATCAGGAAGTCATGGTCAAACCGACATTGATGAATTGGGAGAAGGCCGATATCCGCTTCGACAAACACGGCAACGTCGTCGGCTGGACGACGAAGGAAACCTGGGATTTCGAAGTGCAGAACTCCAAAGAGATCGATGTGGTGGTCGACATCCGACGCACCTTCCCCGGCGATTGGTCAGTCGAGACGGAAGCCAAGTATGAGAACGTGGATCAGAACAAAATCAAATTCGTTCTCCCGTTGAAGGCACACGGCAAACAGAAGTTTTCCTACAAGGTCACGACAAACTACGGAATCAACGTGACGAAGTAGTTGAGCTCGTGTGGACGAAAGTAATTTTTCGAGACGAAAAACCGACCCAGACTTGCGCTTACACGTGAAAACGCAAGTTTGGGCGGCCCAAAGTTACCACTTCCACGGGAAACTCCTGTTTCGGGTGACCCAAAGTTGCATTCTCACGTGAAACTGCTGTTTCGGGCGACCCAAAGTTGCCACTCTCACGTGAAACTCCTGTTTCGGGTGACCCAAAGTTGTCACTTCCACGTGAAACTCCTGTTTCGGGCGGCCCAAAGTTGCCACTTCCACGTGAAACTCCTGTTTCGGGCGGCCCAAAGTTGCCACTTCCACGTGAAACTCCTGTTTCGGGCGGCCCGAAGTTGCCACTTCCACGTGAAA
>JAQGOU010000024.1 GCA_028293445.1 Verrucomicrobiales bacterium
CCAAAAGAAGGATTTCGGGCTCAAGATGGGCAGCGACGGCAAAGGCCAGACGCACATACATGCCGCTGGAGTAGCGCTTAACGGGTGTATCAATAAAAGAGCCAATCTCGGAGAAGGCAACAATCTCGTCAAACTTGCGCGCGATTTCGGCTTTTCTCATGCCGAGAATCGCCCCGTTTAAAAAAACATTATCCCGACCGGAAAGCTCCGGATGAAATCCGGTGCCAACTTCGAGGAGACTGCCGATGCGGCCGTTGATGACAATCTCACCCGAGGTTGGCTCAGTGATGCGGCTGAGGATTTTGAGCAAGGTTGATTTCCCTGCCCCGTTGTGACCAATGATCCCAACGCTCTCGCCGTCTTTTAATGCGAACGATACGTCCTGCAACGCCCAGAATTCCTCGCGCGTAATCGTCGGCGTCCGGGAGAAGGGATTCATCAGCCTCTTGCCGACGGCCCGTGCTTTTGCCGTCAGCACATCTCGCAAGGCAACGTAGCGCGCAGATCCTTCAGATTTGTGCTGCAGCACATATTGCTTTGAGAGGTTGCTAACGGTAATGGCGGATTTACTCATGCAGGTTATATGACGTCAGCAAATCCTTTTTCAACCTTGCGGAAATACCAGATGCCCGAAACGAGCAGCAGCAGAATCATCAGCATTGAAATCGCAAATCCGGGCAGGAATAAATTCGCTTCCGCGCCGCGCAACAGTGACCAACGAAATCCGTCGATCACTCCCACCATCGGGTTCAAGGAATAAAGCAGACGCCACTTTTCCGGGACCTGGTTGATGCTAAAACCCACGGGCGAGATCAACAGGCCGAACTGAACGATAAATGGGACGATATAACGAAAGTCGCGATACTTCACGGTCAAGGCGCCGAGCCACAAACCGGCTCCCATCGCAGCGGCAAACGCAGCCATGATAAAAGCCGGCAAGAGACAGATTCGCCAGGTCGGTAAAAATTGAAACCACATCATCATCACAGAGAGAATGCCGGCCGAAATCAAGAAGTCGACCAGGCCCACAATGACAGCACTTGCAGGAATGATCAGGCGGGGAAAATAAATCTTGGAAATGAGATTGGAATTCGCAACCAGGCTGTTGCTCGATTCAGACAATGAATTACTGAAGAATTGCCACGGCAACATCCCGGCAAACACCAAAAGAGAATATGGAACATCGGAAGTGGATCGCAATCCCGCCATTCGTCCAAACACAACCGTAAAAACAAGGGTCGTCAACACCGGACGGATCACCGACCACGCAATGCCGATCGTCGTTTGTTTATAACGCACCAGGATGTCCCGCCACGCCAGGAAGTAAAACAGTTCGCGGTATCGCCAAAGGTCTCGCCAGTAATGTCGTTCCGTTCGTCCCGCTTCAATGATGAGCTCAGACATGTTTAAAACAATCCTTGCGACGTATACCGGTCCATAATCTGTTTCGGTTTATATACTTTCATAACGGATTCCGGAATGCGCGACGGAATATCAGACACCTCTGCAAAACGTGCTTCAACACGGTGTCAAAGCCAAAAAAAATAGCCGAGTGTAGGTAGGCGATTTAATCAGGTTTGTCAACGTGCAAACCTGATTTTACGAGTTGTTCTTGAGACGTCTCAAAAGCTGTGTCGCATTTGCCACCCATGTGTATCGTTCAAGGACATTTTTGCGCGCTTCAGTGCCGAATTGCGCGCGCTTGGCCGGGTCCTTCGCGAGTTGTTCCAGGGTAGACACAAAGCCCTCTTCCGACAACGGCTCGAAGAGAATTCCATTTCGGCCTTCGGAGATCACCATTTCAATCGGCTCGGTTCGCGGTGCCACGACAACTTTGGCTTCCGCCATGTATTCGAAAAGCTTAATGGGCGAACGATAATCGTTGCTGTGCGGAACGACCGCGATGTCGAACGCCGCAATGTAACGGGGCACTTCGTGGTGCGGAACGGCATTCACGAAAAACACCGCGTCTTCCAACTTCTCGCGCGCCACTTGCGCCTCCAACTCTTGCTTCAGCTTCCCCTCGCCCACCAGAGCCAGTCGCGTGTTCGGCAAGGTCTTGTGCACTCGCGCAAAAACTTTCAGAAAAAGATCCAGCCGATGCCACTCGACAAACCAGCCGATGAAACCGATCAAGACGTGATCCTTCGTAAGCCTGAGTTTTTCGCGGACCGGACGTCCATCGTGCACCTCGGCGTGGTCTTCCGCCGCGACGGCGTTTGGCAAAACTAAAATCCTCTCCGGCGCGATTCCGTAACTTTCAATGCGCCGTTTGAGATGCGGCGAAACCACAATGATCAGGCTGGCGCGTCGAAATGAAATCTTGTCCGTCCAGCGTGCAATAAAAGAAAGGAGCGGCTGTTTGCGAATGCGTTGGTCGCCAACTAATTCATTCACCTCGATGACGAGAGGGATGTTGCGTCCCTGCGCGAGCAAAGCGGTGGCGCAAAGGAAAAAGGCGTGCCGTTCGTAAATGAACTCGCAGCCTTTCTCGCGCAACGCGGCCGCTATTTTTCTCCAAGCAAAAAAATTGTAGCCAATCTCCAGCAGCTCAAAGCAGACGTCAGGACATTTGGCGAGGATTCGACTGGCCAGGCTCTTCTTCGTTTTCTGTTGGAAAGGATTTTCGCCGGCCGACTTCCGAGGATCGACACCAGTCGGGCTGACGAAGCGGATGTGATATCCGAGTTTCTCCAATGCGTTGGCAATGCCGGCAATGTGCACCCCTTCCGCGCCCGTGCCGCGGGTGCGGAAATGGTAGACAACACTTTTCGGCAACGGATCGGACATTTGAGCCGCACAGGCTAATAAAGGACTTCGGGTTTAGCTAGTTTGGAATAACGCATCCTCAGCGAGCATTTGCAGTCGGACAGCGCCCGGAGTGCGCACGCCCCGGGCGCAGCAACATCCGATCGCTCGTGGAGCGCTTCTTTTACTAACGCCGATTAAACGCCACGCAATCCTCATAACGCACGCCGCTGCCGCCGAAGATGTCCAGGGCGGAACCGATGGTGAGGTCAACCTTGTTGTGGCTTAACCGGGCAACTTCTTCGAGGTCATGCAAGGAACTGCCGCCGCCGGCGTAGGTTGTCGGAATAGGGGTCCAGGCGCCGAGCTTTTCCACCAGTTCCAGATCGACACCGCGGCAAAGGCCTTCGACGTCGACGGCGTGGATGAGAAACTCGCTGCACCAATCGGAAAGTTGCGCGAGGGTTTTCTCGCTCACAGTCATCTCGGTAAATTTTTGCCAGCGATCGGTGACGACAAAATAATCGCCCGTCTTTTTTCGACAGCTGAGATCGAGCACAAGTTTTTCTTTGCCGATTTTCGCGACCAGACTTTTGAGGCGATCCCAATCGAGTTTGCCGTCACGAAAGACCCAGGAGGTAACAATCACGTGCGAGGCACCGGCATCGAGATAGGTCTGGGCGTTGTCCAAATTGATTCCACCGCCGACGTGCAAGCCGCCGGGAAAAGCCGCGAGCGCACCTTTGGCCGCTGCTTCGTTACCCTGCCCCAGCATAATGACGTGGCCGCCCTTGAGTCCGTCCTTCTTGTACAGGTCAGCGAACCATGCGGGCGGTTTCTCAGAAACAAAATTGGTGCGGAGCGTCGCAGGATCATTCGAAAGCGATCCGCCGACAATCTGTTTCACTTTGCCATCATGCAAATCGATGCACGGTCTAAACATGGGCTGAAACGTAAAGTTCCGCGCTCCAAGTTCAAAGAGCAAAATATGATGACTCCTAAAAGCCCCTGCCCAGAGGCGTAAGGATTGAGTGTCTTGATCGGTGCGGAAAAGCCACTCGGAGGTTCGGAGTCCCGGCTTCAGCCGGTAAAGCGTTCGATCGCCAAAGTAATTGCAGAATATAACTGCTGTTCTTGTTCGAGGACCTTGCCGGCTGAAGCCGGGACTCCAAACCTCCGAGCCTCAAGCTATCGTGCCGCGTTCTATCCAGAAATTGCTTCTGGCACTCGGTCTTCTGTGGTGAAAGGACTATTTGTTCCGGACTTTCTTCCGATGGTTACGCCAGTTTTTACTCTGATTGAGAATACGACGAAGCGAACGAGGTTGGCTGGTTCTCAAACACCAAACGAAAGATCAACTCATGAAAAAGAATTTAACCGTCCTCGGAGCCATTTTGTTAATTGCCGCCGGCTGCGCCAGCTGGCGTAGCGATCGCAACGACAATGACACCATGAATGAACCAGCCGGTGCGGAACGTTCGGGCAGTTCATCGAGCTCAGGTTCCATGCGCTCCCGCAGCGGTAATACCAACCAATTGGACAACAGCAGCGGCAGTAGCAGCAGTCAACAGGAAGGTCAGGGCAGTCAAAGTCAGGAACCGCAGCAGCAGAAATAATTCGTTTGCATACAAAGGGAACGGTGGTGATGCGCCGTTCTCTTCTTTCTTGCAGGTTCGCCAGCTGTTCCAAATACTGGGTGCTCATCAATGAGCACCACTTCCACCGGGGCAAATGTTCCTCCCACGATCAAGACAGCAACCCCTGCCCAGTCGCGTCCGTTCACCGAGCGCCTGATGTCGGTCGATGCCTTGCGCGGCTTCGACATGTTTTGGATCATTGGCGCTGATGCGTTGGTTTACGCTTTCAAACGAATGGCCGAGGCCTCGCGCGCCGGTCTGCCGAAAGACGCGCCCGAATCGGTCGGTTATAAAATCACCAAGTTTTTTGCGACCCAACTCGATCACGTCGAGTGGGCGGGATTTCATTTCTACGACATGATCTTCCCACTATTCGTTTTCATTACGGGCGTGTCGCTCGTCTTCTCGCTGACCAAACAATTGGAAAAGGGCGGGAAACGCGATGCGATCAAACGGCTGGTCATTCGTTTCGTGCTGATGTTCGTCGTCGCGCTGCTTTATTCGGGCGGATTCAGAAACGGCTGGCCGGACATGCGGTTGCTCGGCGTCCTGAACCGCATTGCACTCTGTTATTTATTTGGCGGGCTCATTTTTATTTTTTTCCGACCCAAAGCGATCGTTGGAATCGCGGCCGCGTTTCTAATGGGTTATTGGGCGCTGCTGGCCTTCGTTCCAATTCGCGCCATCGAGTTGGAGACGTTCAATCTCAGGAAGATCGCGGAAAGCAACGGCGACGCGAAAGCGGTCGCGTTGTTCAAAGAGTCTAAGAATTTCTCCACGATTCGCGAGAGCGAAGCCTGGGCAACCGCGCAAAAGATGTATAACGAAACGCCGAAAACCGTCACGGGCCTGCAACTCGTGCGCGAGGCGCGCGACGCTCGAAGCCAGGCCAAAGCCGCCGGTAGCACGAACGATCTGGTCGCGGAATTCCCGGTTTATAAACCGGGTTACAACCTGGCCAACCACATGGACTTCCAATATCTCCCGGGAAAGAAGTGGGAAACCTATTGGGATCCTGAAGGGATTGTCAGCACGCTCCCTGCGATCGTCACGTGTCTGTTCGGGATTTTCGCGGGTCTATTACTGCGCAGCGCGAACTTCTGCGACAAATGGAAATTGATTTACCTCTTCTCCTTTGGGGCCGCTGGAGTCCTGATCGGCTTTCTATGGGGATCGTCGCTCGTCGGCGTTTTGGAGTTCCCGGTGATTAAGAAGATCTGGAGTTCTTCCTTCGTGCTCGTCGCGGGCGGATTCAGCGCGATGTTGCTTGGATTGTTTTACTTCATCGTCGATGTGAAAAAATTTAATGGCTGGTGTCAGCCGTTCGTTTGGATGGGGATGAATTCCATCACCATTTATCTGACGAGCAACTTGATCGGCGGCTTCCGTCCCCTCGCTCAACGTTTTGTGGGCGGCGACGTGAAGGCCTTCTTTGACGACCATGCGATGAAAGGGTCAGGCGACATGGTCGTAGCCGTACTTGGTTTGATCCTGGCGTTTTGGTTTGTGCGCTTTCTCTTTAAGAACAGGATTTTCCTCCGGCTTTAGTTCGCGACTTTGCCGTACAAAAAGGACCGAGCCAAAGCCCGGTCCTTTGTGAATGTGAATTTATTCTAGTTATTCAAGCGGTAGAACATGCTCGGTCTCACCGTGTTCGTTGAATACCGAGACGGTGTCGGATTAGGAACGTTCGTCGTTATATTCGGAACTATGGCGTAAGGCCCGGTAAGATTCGTTGCGCCTCGAGGTTATGCGCTCCCGGCAACTCAGGAGGATGTCCCCAGCCCGAAGGTTGTCGCCGAAATAATCGTTTCCCGACTTGGAGTCGCTTGGATGGAACCACCCGTAAAAGTAAAAGACGCACGGAAATAGGTCGTCCAGCTTAACCGGTGGATTGAAGGGATATTTTCAGCGAGAGTGCGTGCACAGTTGTACTAAGCCTCAGCGATCGGCTCGCATCGATTCAGAAAACAGGCGATGATTTTCCGCGGTCGCCAAGCGCGTATATGTACAAAAAAAGGCCGGGATTTCTCCCGGCCTTTCTTCGTGTAGATTAAAACAGAATTATGGTTTTAAGCGATAGAACCTATTGCCTGTCTTGCTGATTGCCTGTGTAAAACCAGTGTTCGTGGACAGATCCGTCCAAGTGCCGTTCGGGATAACAGTCGCCGATTGCAACGTGAAGGGTCCTGACCAGGACAACGTGATGTTGGTGGTGACGACCGCTGATGTGAGAACTGGGACCGTGTCCACGACAATCAATCGTGACTCATGAGTCGCGGCACAACCGCCTCCATCCAACCCAGTGACAGTCACAGAATAAGTGCCAGTATCACCAAGTTGAACATTGCTCTTCGTATAGCTGCTCAAGGTTTCGCCGGGAATATCATTGCCGTCCAATTTCCACAGATAGGTGAAACCACCTTCGCCAGCTGCCGCAACATTCCAAGTTACAGCTGAATTCGTCAACAATGTATAACGGGCAGCAGGAACAGATGTGAAATGCAGTTTGTTGGTCACTTCTCCAACAGGCATCATGAGGTAGCGAATTGTGACTGGCTTCGAATTATCGATCTGCGGATTACGTTTCCCGGTGGTCGCACTGGGAATACGTGCCCAACGGGCGGTATCTGCGTCAGCAAACTGCCAGCGAATACGGCATGATTTGGTCCCGTCAAAAGCGTTGGCGGTGCTAATGATCGATGAGTTAACCCCACCGGCAATGTAGGCTGAAGATGCAGCTGGTAATGTCGCGGTGTTCGGAGCTGCGAAGGTATTCGTGCTGCCGACCGGGTAACTTTCGAAGTCCTCGATCACAACATCACCATTCTTGATTTGGTCGATATAAAGGTCGTATGGACCGCTGTCGGGCGCAGTAATGCTGATGGAAAAGATTAACCCGTCCAGCGCAGAATAACGGTTGGGGTCGGTGACCTGAAAGCCATTGTTCAAAGTCTCCCTGGGATCCGTTGGCAAAAATGTAATTGTTTGCCAGCAAGAGCTCGGGGTTAAAGGTGCTCCACCGGTCGGAGCCGAATTGGATCCGTTGCTCAAACCGGACCCCTTGATGGTATGGCTCGTGGACAAACCCGTCGTGGTATTGACTCCCACGGGACCAGCGAAAGCTGAGTTTGAGTAGCAGGAAAGGTAAGCAGTGATCGGGCTATTTCCACCCGATCCGACAATTCCACCACCAGCTTTCGTACCCGAACAGCCGTTGAAGGTCTGAGTTGCCTTAATGAGCTGACCTTGAGCGAGAGGTGTTGTCAGTGGCACTTGGTTGGCGCCTGCCACAATCCCAGTGGTGAGCTGTCCTATTGGAGTCGGCGAAGCATCGGCAAAAACGCTGATCTGCGTCGCCCCAGCCGTTACTCCCGTCACGTTGACATAATCCTGGTTATTGGTCAAAGGACCGACAACATTGATATCAGCCGCTACACCCGAGCAGGGGTTTTCTTCGGTAAATCTGAACGCATCAAAATAGAAACGGGCACTCGAAGACGTTGGCCCGAGAGTACCGCTTACTACAGTGAAAGTGATGGCTGGCGCAGTTACTCCAGTGTAATTAGTAATGTAACCGATTGTTTGCCATGCCCATGGAACGGTCGTGCCATTTTGGCCATGGGCTGCATCGAATGCCGAGGTGTTAGTGCAAGATGCGGTAAGATCGCCATCCGGGGAACTCAGGGTTACGCGAACGTCGGTGCTGGTCGTAGCGGATGTATGCGACGTTTCAATTTTGTAAATCGCACCCGGCACAGCAAGTGTCGGCGTGACCTTAAAAACCAAATCAGAGCTCCATCCATAAACCGTCTTCGCTCTTGTCACAAGGCCAGGTGCCATGGAAAACGAACCGGATCCAGCTGGAGAATAGCTTGTGCCCGCAACTTTCAAAAACGGCGGGTTGGGTGTTATGGAAGCCCCTGTGTAACTTGTAACATACACCACGTCTACCGCGCCCTGCACGGCTTGGCTAAACAGCGCGCCAAGCGCTAGATTTAAAGCCAAAGTCTTTGCAAGTCGTGACCGAGATAGCGAGGTTAACAGCGGATTTTTCATATGTATTAGCAGATCCCCTTTTATTGTGAGAGGAATGTGTTTGCAGTCATATTAGCAGAAAAACGTCCCTACAAGTCAACGTTTTCTTGCTGTTTAGGAACAAATCAGGGAAACACCTGTACCATGCTCCCGTTTGACACTTCTGAAAGCATAAAGAAAAACAGCTCACTCGTAACTTTATTGCGAGCAATGTCTCGGGAGCAGCTTTGCTGGACTATTCCCATCCTGATTCGCCAATCGGAAGTTTCTCATCAATTCATCTCCATAAACCCCGCCGAAAATAAATCAGCCACCTTGCACTTCCAATGCGTGGAGCCGAAAAATAATTCACTCCCATTTATTCCCAATTATTGAAGGCAAAAATAAACTTGGCTCCATTAATTCCGGAGCAATGACGCCGAACAGTATTTTGCCTCCAAAGATTCCGGACGGTCGCCACCAAAAACTTATTGGACCCCGTTTACCCGCAATCTTCGACGTCGAAAACGAATTGGGTGTGATTTATTGCCAATCAGCCCGTTTACTTTCTCTCTTACCCGTTGATTCGTAGTCTGTTCCACGCCAGCGCACCGCTGGCTACCCTATCTGTCGGCGTTCGGCCTCTCGCAAAAGACTGCAAAGTGACTTTTTTTCGCGCTGAGGGCCGTTTTCAGCGGAACCAACTCGTTTCCAGCTATTTACACCGCAATAAATATTTCGAACCCCTATCACTATATGTCAGGGGTCCTGTGCAAAGATGAGCGCGTTCAAGAAATTGAATCCTGAAGGTGACAAACGCGGGTGATGAACATGCTCCATTTGAGTTTGTGAAACCCACGAGCACCATTCAGTTAAATAAAGGCGCCCTGACATCGATCGCGTTGGCGATTAATGGAGCAACACTCAATCCAACCATAACACTTCTGCGCTATCCATTACTGGTGCTGCTCGCACTCCGCGCCGCCGCTGTCACCGCGCGGGATAACTATGAAGCCGACAAGGCGCTGCTGCCCGGCATGCGGGACGCAATGAACGTGACGCGCTTGCAGGCACGAGCGTTCCTGCTTCTGACGCGCGACCTGCTCAAATCCATCCTGGGGGGAGAATATTCCCTGGTCTGGGACGCGACTGGCCTGATCGGTTCGCTTGAGATACCACAAAGTGTGGATGACCTTATCCTCCTCCTCGAAGCGATGGTCGCCTACCTCACCGCACATCCTGCCCTGGAAGCGCCGATGTATCATATCACGGCGGCAAGAGCGCAGATGTTGTTGACCGCATTATCCGACGCCCGTCGCGTGACGGACGATCAGGTGATAACCGTCAGCAGACTCATGAAGGTGCGCGACGAGAAGTTCACCGCCGTCCGCAAAGGGTTGCGTGGCTTGATCGCAGAACTGAACGACGAGCTCGATCCGTTGGATCTGCGCTGGAAAGCGTTTGGCTTCAATATGCCGGGTGCTGATGAAACGCCGGAAGAGGCGACTGGTGTCACGGGCACTCTCATTACCCCGACAACCGCCGCAGTGAAATGGCCAGCAGCGGCGCGCGGTGGCTTCTATCACGTCTACCAACGCGTACAAGGTATCGATGCGGATTGGAGGCTCGTCGGTTCGCCAGCGGACCTCGATTTCACGATGGAGAATCTGCCCAACCGCGCGCACGTCGACATTGTGGTCGCGGCCGTGAACAACGGTGGTGAAGGCCCCCGCTCGGAAGCAATTACCATTGTGACCCAATAATCGGGCGGTCAAAGCCGAACAGTAGTCGAGAGGAGAACGAGCGCGATTTGCAAAGGGAGCGGAGCCTAACAGCTCCGCTCCACCCCCGCCCGAGCGACAGGTGCCGCAGTCTGGTGAAGTCTTGGACTGTTCACGTCACTGATCGAGAAGCGAGATCAGCGGAGCGTTTTGACAAAGGCGACCCTGCAGTGCTGGAGCTTGTGGAAGATATTCCCGGAGGATTTTTTGTCGAAACGGGTAAAACAGTATTGTCAAACCGGTCGTCTCACAGGTATTTGATAAGGATGTAATTCCAATGTGCCACAAAACGCACACTTGTAATTGGATGAAGAAACTTGCAATATAAATGAAGAATTTTCCGTATATGCGCAATAAAAGATCCACCACCCGGAGAGGCTGTTTGTCAGGCTTCACGCTGATTGAACTCCTCGTTGTCATCGCCATTATCGCCATTCTCGCAGGGATGTTATTGCCCGCGCTCTCCAAGGCTAAACAAAGAGCGCATCGCATCGCGTGTGTTAATAATTTGAAACAGATGGCTCTCGGGGTGCACATGTATTCCGGAGACAACGAAGGTAGATTGGTGTCTGCATTTCCAGGGATCGGCGCGCCATATCCAAATTCATGGTGCCAGGGAAACGCGGCGGGTGGCAATCCAACTGGACCCGACGGTGCGGGAAGCTATTTTTATATGAGTACCGATCCGGATGGAATCCAGAATGGAAAACTTTGGCAATATATTAAGGCTTTTGGATCTTACAAATGCCCCGCGGATGTCCGCTTTGCTATTCGTGGCGGTCAGACCCTGCCAATCCTTCGAAGCATTTCCATGAATGCTTACATCAATGGACGAACCTACGGTGATCCAAGTGGAAGCGATTGGGTCGTAACAGGTGGCCCTGTCCCTACAACAGTTAAATACTTCGTTCGGGAAACCGAGATGAAGAATCCCTCCGCCATTTTCCTTTTCCTGGATGAAGATCCGAAAAGCATCAACGACGGGATGTTTCTTAGTGATATGGGAACTGGCAAGGGTTTAGTGGACCTTCCTTCCCGTTTACATGACATGGGTTACGGCATCGACTTTGCAGACGGGCACGCGGAAATCTACACATTCAAGGACAAAATAGCCGCAAAAGCGTGGGTTCCGGGGTTGGCTTCGTATCCAAAAACGGATGCAAACTACATTCAATTGACGAACGTTGCTTCCTATTTCTGAGCCGGTGCCTGGGATTTAGGAAAATGAAGAAGGAAAGTGGTCGGAGCGACAGGAATTGAACCTGCGACGTCTTGCTCCCAAAGCAAGTGCTCTACCAGGCTGAGCTACGCTCCGATTAAGGAAGCGATATAATTGCACAGGTTTTCTGAGGTGCAATGTATATTTCAGTAAATCGTTAAATATTTTAGCGTCACCTTCCTTTTCAGCCGAAAACCGCTTTACCCTAGACGCGATTCTCAATCGTGTTACAGTTTGCCGCTATGTCATCGCACGCGCCTGCTGCGCCTCAGAAAATCAATCTTCGCCGCCCTGATGTGATGGAAGCCGTTCAGGCTCTTGTCATGTCGCATTATCGCAGTGAGTTAATCGACCGCATTCGCGCCAAAGGCCATGTGCTTTCCGCTGATGGACTGCTCACGGTGAAGCTCGCGAAAGAATTCGGCTTCTGCTACGGCGTAGAACGCGCCATCGATCTCGCTTACGCGGCGCGCAAAGTTTTCCCGCCACCAAAGCCCATTTATCTCCTCGGCGAGATTATTCATAATCCCGAGGTCAATGATCAGATCCGCAACATGGGGATCACGATCATTTCACCGAAGCCGACCGAATCCGAATTTGCGCAATTGCACGCCGGTGACGTTGTCATGATTCCTGCCTTCGGCACGGAAGTCGGCACCCGTCAAAAGCTTGTCGAAAAAGGCTGCGAACTCGTCGACACGACCTGCGGCGACGTGATGAGCGTCTGGAAACGTGTGCGCCAGTATTCAAAGGAAAGCGTCACCAGCATCATTCACGGCAAAGCCAAACACGAAGAGACGAAAGCCACCACCTCGCAGGCAACCGCTGGCAGTGGACATTATCTCGTAGTCTTTACGTTGGCCGAAACGGATTACGTTTGCCGTTACATTCTCGAGGGCGGAAACAAACAGGAGTTTCTCGATAAGTTCAAAGGCGCTTATTCCACCGGCTTCGATCCCGATGTACATTTGCAGGCTGTGGGCGTGGCAAATCAAACCACCATGCTGCGCGGAGAAACCGAAGAGGTTCAGCGCCGCATCAAGGCGGCCATGACAGAAAAATACGGCATCACCGAAGTGGACAAGCACTTTCGCTTTTTCGATACGATTTGCGGCGCGACGCAGGATCGACAGGACGCATTGCAGAAGCTGTTGCGTGAGCCGATGGATTTACTGCTGGTCATCGGCGGTTACAATTCCTCGAACACGTCTCACCTCGCGGAAATGGGCGAAGCAAAGCTGCCCACCTATTTCATTAAGAACGCCGCGAAGATGGCTTCCGATAAACTCATCGTGCATTGGAATCAACATCTGCAACGGGAAGTGGAAACGCAGGATTGGTTGCCGAACGGCAAGATTACCGTTGGCATCACGGCCGGCGCCTCATGCCCGAACAACTTGATTGAAGATACCATCAAGCGCCTCTTTGAATTGCGCGGCATCTCGGTTCAGGAATTGATCGCCAGCTAAATCTTATCTCTTCTCATGCCGTTCACCCGCGACGAACTGGAAAAACGCGAACGCCTTACGCTCGCTCCGTATGCGCAATTCAGCGCCGATACTCGCGGGCGAATCTATAAGGAAGAACCTCCGGAATGGCGCACGCATTATCAACGCGATCGCGATCGCGTCATTCACTCGCGCGCCTTTCGTCGCCTGGAATATAAGACCCAGGTTTTTCTCAATGGCACAGGCGAT
>JAQGOU010000092.1 GCA_028293445.1 Verrucomicrobiales bacterium
TTGGGCGGGAGTCTCTGATTAAGAATCGCCGCTCTGCACGAAGATCGTGTCCCGGTCTCGCCACGATATGCCTGGCAAAAAGCGGTTGCCGCGAGATCCGTCAAACGCATGATCTCTTGCATGTGCCCGGACAAAGAGGGGCAATCTGCAAGCCCTTGTTCGAGTTGGCCGAGATAAATCAGCAGTTCGCGGAGATCGTCCAGTGATGCAGTCTCCAGGTTCCCGGATTGGTTCTGGATGCGACTCAACATTTCTCCACAGCTCGTCTCGAACTGGCGATCACCGTACACGAGCATAGTCGTGAAACGTATTCCACTTCGCAGGCACCACAATGAGACCAGAACCAAGTGGATGTTTAAGAGAATCCCAGTTTTCCACCGCTGGCTTTTGCTGAGAGGTTAAAGACGAGGCGACAAAAGGAGGTTCTGTTACTTGTAAACTCGTGTTTGGTACCTAAGTTTTTGGCGGAGGTATTTGTTGCAGAAGAAACCATCGTATCCCAAAGGTGGCCGCTGGCGTCGTGCGTTGCACCTGGCGTTTCCGTATCGAAAAGCGGTTTTCGGAATCTTGTTAATCACTTTGTTTATTGCTGCGCTTAGCGCCGCTGAACCACTCATCCTCAAATACATTTTCGATCAACTCGGAGTTAATTTTGCACCGCGACCACTCCTGCTCGGAGTTGTTTGGCTGGCCGTGATTGGTTTGCTGCGCGAAGGAGGGACGGGCGTCACCAACTGGCTGACATGGCACACGCGGTTGGGACTTCATTATGCGCTGCTCGAAGCAACCCTCGAACGGTTGCATCGGATGCCTTTGAGTTTTCATCGCACCGAAGGGGTCGGTGCGATCATGACCAAGCTAGATCGTAGTATTCAGGGTTTCATCGGCGCCGTAAGCCAGATCTTGTTCAACGTCTTTCCCGCCATTCTCTACCTCGGCATTTCAGTTGTGGTAATGATGAAACTGGATTGGCGACTGGCGCTGCTCGTCATGGCTTTTGCGCCGGTGCCGGCTCTGATTGCCACGTTTGCGGCTCCCGAACAAATTCGACGCGAACGATCTCTGCTCGATTCCTGGGGGAAAATTTATTCACGCTTCAATGAAGTCCTCTCCGGCATGGTCACGGTGCGCAGTTTTTCCATGGAAGAAATGGAGAAACAGCGTTTCCTCGACAACGTTGGAAAGGCCAATGACATCGTGGTGCGCGGTGTGGCCGTGGACACTGCGTTCACCGCAGCCACTAATGTGGTGATCATGCTCGCACGCATTGCGGCAACGGCGTTTGGCGGCTTCTTTGTTTTACGAGGCGAGATCACGGTCGGAACGTTGGTGGCGTTTCTTGGCTATATCGGCGGCCTCTTCGGTCCAGTCCAGGGATTGAGCGGCATTTATCAAACGGTGCAAAAGGCGACGGTTTCCCTGGAGGAGATTTTTAAGATCCTCGATGTGCAGGATCATCTTGGTGATGCGCCGAATGCGACAGAGGTCAAGATGGTGCGAGGGGAAATTCAATTTGAGAATCTGCATTTCAGTTACGAGCAAACGGATCGCCCTATCCTGAATGGATTGAGCCTTTCGGTTCCGGCGGGAAAAACTGTCGCACTCGTCGGGCCAAGCGGTGCCGGGAAGACAACACTGCTTGCATTGCTGATGCGCTTCTACGATCCGCAGGAGGGATCGGTGCGTCTCGACGGAAAAGATTTACGCACGCTCAAGCAAGGTTCGTTGCGCAGGAATATCGGTGTGGTGCTGCAGGACCCGCTGCTGTTTAACGACACCGTCCGCAACAACATCGCCTATGGTCGACCGCAGGCGACGATGGCCGAAATCGAAACCGCCGCGCGCATGGCGAACGCGCACAACTTTATCACTCGTTTGCCGGATGGTTATGACACGTTGGTGGGAGAGCGGGGGAGTCGGCTCTCGGTTGGTGAACGTCAACGCGTGACGATCGCCCGCGCGCTCATTAAAGATCCGCCGATTCTTATGCTCGATGAAGCGACATCGTCTCTGGATGCCGAATCCGAGGCCCTCGTCCAGGAGGCACTGGATCGTTTGATGAAAGGCCGCACGACGATGGTGATTGCGCATCGATTGGCGACCGTGGTTCATGCGGATAAAATCGTTGTGCTGAGGGAGGGGAAGATTGCGGAGTCCGGCAGTCATAATGAGCTGATGCTGCTCGGCGGATACTATGCCTCCCTGGTGCATCGCCAAACACGAGGATTGATTCGCAACGAAGGAGAGGATGTTTTGCACGCGGCGTAACGGACAAAATTGCGGCAAATCATTTTTCAGCCGCCGTGTGTTCCTCTGCTTCTTCGATTCGTTCCAGCACACGTTCGGGATGAACATCCTGTTCCAATTCGTTCAATTCCGGATCGTGGCTCTCTTGCACCTCGAGTTTCTCGGCGATCGCTTTGACGAGAGTGATCAAGCGGGTTATTTCGTGTTCCGAGAGCAGGCTGATTTGCAGGTCCAAATCATTTCGCCGCTCGGACATTGCTTGCATCCGGTTTTGGGAGATCAGAATGAAGGTAGACAGGAAGATCGCCTCGACCGACGCTTCCATCGCCAGAATGACAAAAGTCGGATCGAACCGCAGCCAGTCCGGTGCCCAGGGTAGATTAACGGCGATCCATGCTCCGTAGACCGCAAGGTGCAGATAGACAAAACGCATACTGCCGACGAACTGCGTGATGGCGTCCGAGACTTTATCGGTCGTGGTCTTGGTGCGTTCCTCTTCCTGACGCTTCTTGAGCAACGCGTTGATATTCCGATCCAGAACCGGAGTCATTTGAGTGGACGATCTATTTGAAGCTGTTGCCATTGCATGCCTGTGAATCAGGAAGCCAAGGTGAGCGGAATTTCTTTCTGCGGCAATGGTTTGAAGTTGTCTTTTAACCACGGAGAAGACTTGTTCATCGCAGCAGTGTTTCCCTTGTGTTAAGGCGCTGTTGAATTTCATTGCGCCGATACCTCGAAATTCTAGTGTTCAAGGATGCGTCAAACTTTCGCTCTTCTGCTCGCTCTCGCACTCACTCCCACGCTCCACGCGGAGCCGGAGCTAAAAGGCTCGCCCACCGAACTCTCCGCTTTCCTTGCTAATAATCTCCCGAAGCTCATTGCGATCTCGGGCGACTCTGAGGTGAAAGCCACTGCGACCAAAGCGGTCATCAGCTTGCGCGTGAGCACCGAAAACAAATCACTCCACGATGCTTTGCGGGCTAATCAACAAGTCCGGGTCGGAATGATTACTGCCTTAAGCACCGCAGGCGTAAACATCACGAATGTTCAGCAATCGAAATTCTCTTCCACCCCCAAATACGGGATGTTCAGCGACAAAGCCAAAAGCTATTCGGTGGAGAACGTCGTTAAAGTGATCGTCCAGTCAGAAAAGGAATTTCAAGCCGTCGCCGCGATTGTCGATTCGACCGCTGAAGTCCGGTTTCTCGGAGCAGACTTTGAATATGCTGATAAAGAAAACCTCAAACTCCAGGCGTTGAAGCAGGCGTGCGACAACGTCGAGGTGAAGAAGAAAATCTATGAGGAAAAGTTCGCGGTAAAACTTGCGCCCAAGAGAGTTGGCTCTGGAGACGTTTCCCAGAATGACATCACGAAAGAGCGGCAAGCTTCCAGCGGCAAGTATTTGGAGCGTTCCGTTTCGTCGGCCCCATCGTTCGGCGGCGAACCTGAAACATCGTTCCCGTTCGGTGAAACGGTTTTCCGCGCCCAGGTCACGGTGGAATACTCCATCGAGGGCAAGTGACCTGACCTCTACCATGACGAACGAACAAGCGAACTCATTTGCAAAGGAATGGATTGAGTCGTGGAACAACCACGATCTGGAGCAGGTGCTTGGTCACTACACCGACGACGTTGAGATGAGTTCTCCATTTGCGGCCAAATTTACGGGCGAACCGTCCGGTCGACTGTCCGGAAAGGAAGCACTGCGTGTTTACTGGAGAACGGCGCTGGAGAAACTTCCTGACCTGCATTTTGAATTGATCGAGGTGTTTGCCGGTGCGTCCAGCATCGCGCTCCATTACCGGACAAATTTTGGATACCTGACGGTCGAAGTCCTGTTCTTCAATGCCCAGGGGATTGTTTACCGGGCGGCGGCACATTACCGCGAGATACCATGAGAAAAATTCCCCAAAATCGGGCTCGAATCGAAGGATTTGATAAGTCTTGCTTCTAATGGGTGGCGGAACGGGAGGTAAATGGACCGGTTCGCAATTCGGTCGACAGCCGAAGAAACCAACCGACCCCTCGTTGTGCTGCGATTTTATCAAAAAGGACCAAAAAACACCCAAAAGTTGTAAACCCTTGTAACATCAGGGCTGTATAACTTTTCTTTGTTCCGGGAAAAGTTTTTTAGGGTCTAGAAAAGTTTTCTTGGCTCCAGGAAAAGATTTTTAGAGTCTAAAAAACTTTTCTCCGTTCCAAGAAGGTCGTCCGCGTGTCTAAAAAACTTTTCCTGGCTCCAAGAAGACCTTCCCAGTGTCTAAATAACTTTTCCTGGAACCAGGAAAGACAATTTGGAAGCTAAAAAACTTTTCTTGGTTCGGGGAAAGCCTTTTTAGGGTCTAAATAACTTTTCTTGGCTCCAAGAAGGTCGTCTCCGTCTCTAGAAAACTTTTCTCCGCTCCAGGACGGTCGTCGCGGTGTCTGAAAAAGTTTTCCTGGAGCAAAGAAAAGTTTTTTAGACACTGAAAATGTTTTCCTGGAACGCCGAAGGAGAATTTGGGAACAGAAAAACTAATCCATCTTCCAAGGAGGACATTTTGAAGGCAGGAAACAGCTCCCCGGTTCCACGGACGTTTTTCTGGGTTTACAAAATGCCTGCTGCGTTCGCCGGAGGAGATTTTGAGGTCCAAAAGAACGTCCGTCGGACACGGAAAAGATTATCCCACTGCCCCCGAAGGAACAGTGGGATGGGAGAACTGTTGGCGAGACGCCGGGGAGGCTTAGTACTTCGCAATGTTATGGTCGATTTGATCCGACCACGCTTCGATGCCGCCTTTGACGCTCTTCACGTATTTGAATCCCTGCTGGCGCAAAAATTCCAAGGCTTTCATGGAACGCTTGCCGCTCTTGCAGTGGAGATAAATCGTTGAGTTCGGATCGAGTTCCGTGAACCGCTGCGGCAAGGAACCGAGCGGAATTTGGGGCACCCCTTTGATGTGAGCGATCTGCGCTTCATCCGGGTCGCGCACGTCGATGACTTTGATGCCGAGATTCGGATTATCGAGGGCGCGTTTCATTTCATGAACGTCCACTTCGTCTGGGTTCGCACCAACCGCGACGGGTTCCAGGTTAATGCCGCAGAATACTTCGTAATCGATGAGCTTCGTAATCGTAGGATTCTCACCGCACAAAGGACACTTCGGATCACGGCGCAATTTCAATTCGCGAAACTTCATGTCGAGCGCATTGAAGAGGAGCAGGCGTCCGATGAGCGAACTGCCTTTGCCGAGCGCGAGTTTCAGAATTTCCGTCGCTTGAATACAGCCGACGATTCCGGGCAGCACGCCTAACACGCCACCTTCGGCGCAGCTCGGAACCATGCCCGGCGGTGGGGGTTCAGGATACAAGCAGCGATAACAAGGTCCGCCCAAATGCGGAGCGAAGACGCTGGCTTGGCCTTCGAAACGGAAAATAGAACCGTAAACATTTGGTTTCTTCAACAGCACGCAAGCGTCGTTGGTGAGATAGCGCGTTGGGAAATTATCCGTGCCGTCGACCACGATATCATAGGGCGCGATCAAGTCCATTGCGTTCTCGGCGCTGATGCGGGTGTTGTGGATGACCACTTCCACGTTCGGATTAATCTCATTGATCGACTCCTTGGCGGATTCCGCTTTGGAGCGACCGACGTCGGAGGTGCCGTGAATGATCTGGCGTTGGAGATTAGAGAAATCAACTGTATCAAAATCAACGATGCCAATCTTGCCAATGCCCGCCGCGGCGAGATACATCGCGATCGGAGAACCGAGTCCACCGGCACCAATGCAAAGCACGCTGGAGGAACAAATTTTCTTTTGGCCGGCCATGCCGACCTCAGGCAAAATCAAATGACGGGAGTAACGGCGAATTTCATCGTTGTTTAATTGCATAAATCAGTGGGCGCAGAGTAAAACAGCTTTGCAGTAATGACAAGTGAGTCGAGCATGAGCCAACACCCCAGTCCAAATCCGAAAACAACCGCCGCTTTACTTCGTAAACAAACCACCTGTCGCCCGACACTCGCGATGGTGCTCGGCAGCGGATTTCAGCACGCGCTGGGGCATATGAAAGTGGAGTTGGAAATTCCCTACGGCCAGCTGCCGGGCTTTCTGTCGGTCGGGGTCACCGGTCACGCCGGTAAACTGGTATTCGGAACCTATGGCTCCATCCAAATCCTGGTTCTCAAAGGGCGAACGCATTATTACGAAGGTCACGAGATGGAGAAGGTGACCTTTCCCATTCGTGTGCTCGCAGAGCTTGGCATTCGTTCGCTTCTCCTCACCAATGCGGCGGGTGGGCTGAACAAGAAATTTAAACCGGGCGACCTGATGATCCTGCGCGATCACATGAATTTCATCGGCGTTAATCCATTGCGTGGTCCCGGTCTCTACGGATTGCCGCGCTTTGTCGATTTGACGCACGTCTACGACGAGAAATTGCAGGAGCATCTGGTGCAGGCCGCCAAGAAGAATAAATTGCGCGCGGAAAAAGGAGTTTACCTCGCCGTGGCCGGGCCCAGTTATGAAACCCCCGCTGAGATTCGCGCCTACGGAATTCTGGGGGCGGATGCCGTCGGAATGAGCACCGTTCCGGAAGCCGTGGTCGCGCGCCAATGCGGATTGCGTGTGGCCGGTTTGTCCTGCATTACCAATCTCGGGGCCGGTCTGGGTAAAGGCGCACTATCTCACCAGGAAGTGCTCGCCATGGCCGAACAGCAAAAGACTAAAATCGCGGAGTTTCTGCAAACGTTCTGCGAATTGTATGCCAAAGGTTAACAAGAACGGCTTGATTAAGCTGGCGTTGAAAGCGCGCCAGAAAGCTTGCGCTCCTTACTCCAAATTCAAAGTGGGCGCGGCATTGCTCGCGGCGAACGGAAAAGTCTTTACCGGTGCGAATGTGGAAAGCGCCAGTTATGGACTCACCTGTTGCGCGGAACGCGTCGCTCTTTTTCATGCGCTGACGACGGGGGAGAAGCATTTCACGGCCATCGCCGTCGTGGCGCGAATCGATGGCGGCGCAATGCCGTGCGGCGCCTGTCGGCAGTTGCTTTCCGAATATGCGCCCGACGCACTTGTTTTCATCAGCGACAGCGATCACCCCAGCGCGGTAAGAGAATTCACCATCAGGGAATTGCTGCCGGGTGCGTTCGTATTTCCCCAAGCTTGAGATTCAGCGAATGTCGGTTAACGTTGGGTGCGCTTCTCATCAATGAAGGATTCGTTTCCACTCGAAGATGCCAACTGGCCCGCTCTTCTCGTTGAGGAGTCAGGGGGCATCCGTTATGCAAACCCGGCGACTCGCCAGATGTTCGGTCCGATGGTCGATGGAGAATCAGCGAACCTCAGGCTGTTCTGGGCGGCTGACAATCTGTTTTCTGCCGAGAAGTTTCTAAGCAACCCAGAACGATCCGCTGGCGGCATGTTGGCGCTGAAATGGAAAACTAAGGAGGGAGCATCTGTCTTTGCGACCTACGTCTGCCCATTGCGGAGGGATGGCACCAAGTTTTTCGTCTTCCAACTGTTCAAGGATTCTCCGATTTCCGCGGAACCGGGGACAGGTGCACCGGCGCTTGACGCCAATATCGCGCATAAACAGAAGCTTGATTGCGCACTCCAATTGGCCCGGACGGTCGCCCTTGATTTTAACAACGCTCTCACCAGCGTGCTTGGTCATGCCTCGTTGTTGCTGGGTAAAGCCGATTCCGATCATCCGTGGCGCGGTTCGCTGGTCGAAATCGAAAAGTCCGCCGCCAAAGCCGCCGAAATCGCCGCGGACCTCGCCGCCTTCAGTCGTCAGGAAAAAGACACCAAGACCCAAGCCAGTGGGAATCTAAACAGCCTTTTGCAGCGAACGATCGATTTGTTCCGTAAGCCTGAGTACGGAACTGTGACCTTCGCGCTTCATTTCGAACCTAAATTGTTCGGCGTCAAATTCGACGAAGCTAAAATCCAACAGGCTTTCGTTAAGATTTTGGAAAATGCAGTCGAAGCGGTCGAGGAACGTGGTCAGGTCTCCTTCGAAACCCGTAATCTGGAGCTGAAGGAAGCGACCCAGGACCGGACGATTAAGTTGGTGCCGGGAACTTATGTCTGCGTCGAGATTTCGGACAACGGACGCGGGATACCTCCAGAGATTTTGCCGCGAGTCTTTGAACCCTTTTTCACCACCAAAGATAAATCTCATCGCGGTCTCGGTCTCGCCTTTGCCTACGGCATTATTACGAACCATGGTGGTGGGATCGCTATTTCGAGCGAGCCAAACTTTGGATCTTCCGTGCGGATCTATCTTCCGGCGACGAAACGAGTCGTGAGGGAACAGACGTTTAATGCGGACGAGTTGTTTGGGGTGGAAACGATTTTGATGGTCGATGACGAGGACCTGTTATTAACGATGGGCCAGATTGTTCTGTCATCGTTCGGTTATCGTGTGTTGACGGCGAACAGCGGACAGAACGCGCTCAATTTCTTGAAGAACGGTGAGCAGATCGACCTGGTGATCACGGATTTGGTCATGCCACACATGAGTGGGCGTGAGTTGATCGAGCGGATTAAGGAAATCTCGCCGGAGATGCGGATATTATGCACCAGCGGCTATGTCCGCGGCCAGAATGACGAGGAGGATTCAGGCTATTTGCAAAAACCGTTTACCAGCCAGGACCTTTTGAGGAAGGTAAAGCAATCGCTCACGTAAAATTCTGATTATGTTGACTTTGTGAAAGATTTTTGAAATCAATTTCTGCGCCTTTCACGCAGGCAAATGTCCATCATCCATTATGCAAATTGAAAGTCTCAAAGTGTTTTGCGATCTCGCTGAAACCGAAAGTTTCACGAAGGCTGCGCAAATCAATTCCATCACGCAGTCCGCAGTCAGCCAGCAAATCAGTTCACTCGAACGCCAGTTCAAATCGCTCTTGATTGAGCGCAGTAAAAAGAAGTTTCGCCTTACGCGCGAGGGCCAGGTGCTCTACGAGTACAGCAAACAGATCATTCAAACCTATGATTCGCTGCATAGTAAACTGCAGGAGATCAAAGACATCATTTCCGGAACGATCCGCGTGGCGACGATTTACTCCATCGGCCTCCATGACCTTCCTCCGTATTTGAAGAAGTTTTTGAAAGCATTCCCCACGGTGAATGTGCACGTGGAATATCGCCGGGCCAATCAGGTGTATGAAGATGTGCTTGGCAACGTGGTTGATCTCGGGCTCGTCGCTTATCCAACCAAGGATCCGAAGTTGGAAACGATTGCCCTGCGCAAAGATATCCTTGTTCTGATTTGTCACCCGAATCATCCGCTCGCGAAACAAAAGAACGTCAAACTCAATCAGTTGGCTGGACAGAAGTTCATCGCTTTTGAGCCTGACATCCCGACCCGTAAGGCGATCGACAAGATCTTAAAGGATAACGGCGTTGAAGTGCAGACGGTCATGGAATTCGATAATATCGAAACCGTTAAACGCGCCGTTGAAATCGAGGCCGGCATCGCAATCGTCCCGCAAGGAACAATTACGCAAGAAGTCTCCAAGCAAACTCTGGCCGAAGTGAAAATCGAAGGAATCGAATTGTATCGACCGCTCGCGGCGATTTACAAAAAGAACAAAGTTCTTTCCCCGGCCATGAAGCAGTTTCTGAGCATCCTCAAGGGATAACTCTCGCAGCTTACAAACAGGCTGAGCGCAATCGCCGATTGCCTCAGCCTTTTTGCTTTTTACTTTAAGTTTGCTGGATTGAGTGGCTTCAGATCCTTTGGCAGGAACATTCCATTCTTGCGGATCAATTCGCCATCGAACCAGACTTCGCCGCCGCCCCATTCCGGGCGCTGAATCAAAACCATGTCCCAATGCACAGCGGAACGATTACCGTTATCGGCAACCTCGTAAGCTTGTCCCGGCGTGAAGTGCAATGAACCGGCGATCTTTTCGTCGAACAGGATATCGCACATCGGATTCATGATGTACGGATTGAACCCAAGCGAGAACTCACCGATGTAACGGGCGCCGGCGTCCGTGTCCAAAATTTCGTTCAGTCGTTTCGTGTTGTTGGAGGTGGCGTTAACGATTTTTCCATCCTTGAACTCCAGCTTCACGTTCTCGAACTTTGTCCCTGAATAGATTGTCGGAGTATTAAAGGTGATCTGACCGTTCACGGATGTTTTGATCGGACAGGAGAACACTTCGCCATCGGGAATATTGCGAATGCCCTGGCACAGCACCGCTGCGATCCCTTTTTTGTTAAAGGTTAAGTCTGTCCCTGGACTCACCAGCCGGACGTGGTCCGCTTTCTGCATTCGTTTTTGCAACGGCACCATCGCCTTGGCCATCTTGCGATAATCCATCGTGCAGACGTCGAAATAAAGATTCTCGAAGGCTTCGGTGCTCATGCTTGCCGCCTGCGCCATGCTCGGCGTCGGCCAGCGCAAAACGCACCAGCGGGTTTTGTTCACGCGATAATCGAGCAGGGGACGGAGCGTCTTCGAATACATCGCCATCAAATCAGGCGAGACATCGGACGTTTCACTCGCATTGGCGCTGCCGCGAATGGCGATATACGCCTGCATCTTTTTCATGCGGAACAATTCAATATCCCGCACCAGCGACGCATGTTTCGGATCGGTGCCGCGCAGGACTTCGCGGGTCAGACGCGTATGGCGCACTTCAACAATGGGGATCGCGCCGACTTTGCGAGCCGCGCGCATCAATTCGATGGAAAATTCGTCGGGGACATCAATCAGATCCAGGAGCACATGCTCGCCCTTTTTCAGTTCAGCTGAATATTCGATCAGTAATTTTGCCAATTTAGCGTAGCGCGGGTCTGTCATAAAATTTCCGTTAACGTAGTCAGGATTGTACTTTTGTCGAGCGGGCTTTCCTTGATGGATCAGAAGATTGTGAGTCGCCTTCCAAAAGGCAGCGCCACGCAACATTCCTGATAGTGCATTGCCCGAAGCGTGCTACACTGGACGCCTGATATGCAGTCGTGTCCAACCAAACAGTTTGAGCAGTGCCAGCGCGTCAACGTCGTCCGCGAAACGCAAGGCTCCGAGAAGATCATTAAAATTATCCTGGAGCGCTACGACGAGAAGCTCGGCTGGTATCAATCGGGCGCACTAAGCCTTCCTCTGCATCAGTTGCCATTGCTACAACAATCACTGGGCGAATTCAGCGTCGCTGACTGCCATGAGTCTTGTGACGGACAGAATTGTCCGCCGAAGATTATTTGTTTCCCGATGTTGCTTGCTGGATTGGCTGCCACGGACGCAGCTACGGCGGAATAACTATTGGCTCGCTGCAGCTTGTTTCTCCAACGGACGCGCTTCCGTGATTTGCACTTTGCCTAAAAGCTTTTGCAGTTCTTCTACATCTTTATCTTCGTCGAGAATGTGGTTTTCGAGCATGTAACGCGTCGGCTCATGTTGGCAGGCCCGGTGCGCGCGTGTGTAAACGTCCACCGCTTTCTTTTCGATCTCCAGATCCATCTGCAACATTTCATTCACGTCCGCGGATTGGCGGATGGCCCCGACTTCCGCTTTTGGAATACCACCGAGGTAAACAATGCGGTCGCCCCACATTTTGGCGTGGCCAAGCGATTCTTTTGAATTGTCTTTAAATAGATCCTCGAAAAGCCGTCGGTCGCGGCCGGTGAGCAACATGCTGTGTTGATTGTATTGCACTGCGGCGGTGTATTCGAGCGAAACGGCTTCGTTCAGAATTTTAATGAGTTCTGCGTGGTCGGGATTTGCCATATGAAGACCAAATTAATAATCCCACTCGCTTGCCGCTATCAGGGAAGATGAGGAGAGGCGCGTCAGGAATACTTATCCTTGCGACTGCTTTTCCTTGCGTCTGAACTCGCGTTCCCGCTTACGAATTTCGCCGCGCAATAATTCTTCAGCCGACCAGCCTTGTTCCTGGGCAAATTGAGCGATGGCAAAGAGTTGTTCTGCCAGCTCTTTCTTTTTGCGGGAAACAGATTTCGCGACAGGCGCTTTGTCGGAAAGAATCTTTGCCTTACGCGCTTTCTTCACGAGTTTTTCGGCGCGGAGCAGGGCAGGGAGATGTTTAGGGATTCCGTCGAGCGCCGACGCGCGTTCGTGTTTGGTACCGTGCTTCTCCGCTCGTTTGATTTTCTCCCAGTTGGCCCAAACTTCATCGACGTCCTTGACTTTCGTTTTGCCGAAGACATGCGGATGGCGGCGAATCAATTTGTCCGTGATACTTCGCGCGACCTTCTCGAAATCAAATACCCCACGTTCACTGGCAAGCTGACAATGGAAAACAACCTGCAGCAGCAAATCACCGAGTTCCTCCGCCATCTCGTGATCGTCGCCGGCTTCAATCGAATCGATCAGCTCGTAAACTTCCTCGACGGCATGAAAGCGCAAGGTCATGTGGTCCTGCTCGCGGTCCCATGGACAGCCGGTGGGGGAACGCAGTTTGGCCATCACCTTCAACAGGTCGGAAATCGCGGGGTTCTTTTTCATTTACGATTCAAGATTTACGATTTGCGCACGAACTTCAATGGGCGTTCGTCCATCGAAATCGTAAATCACAATATAACCAGGTTATCCCGATGAATCACTTCGGTCCTCGGCAGATCGTGGGTTTTCAGCGCGTCGGAGTGGAAAAAGGAAATCCCGCGTGCGAATTCCGTTCCGTTCAAATCGCAGACCCGCACCACTTCGCCGGCGGAGAAATGACCTTCGACCTTTGAAATTCCCGGTGGAAGCAGGCTCGTTCCTTTTTCACGCAGCGCATTTTTGCAGCCGTCGTCGACGTAAATGGTTCCGTGAGGCGAATGGAAAAAGGCGATCCACTTCTTGCGTCCTTTTAATTTGGTCGGGCGCGGCACAAACAAGGTCCCGGTATCTTGGCCCGCCAGAATTTCTGCGAGTGCGTTTTTATTTCGACCCGGCGCAATCACGAGCGGAATGCCTGAACGCACGACAATTTTTGCTGCTTCGATCTTGGATGACATACCGCCGACTGCGGTCTCACTCGTGGTGCCGGTCGCTTCTTTCTCCAACGCTGAGTCGATCTTCTCGATCACGTTGATCACGCGGGCATCCGGTTTTCCAAAGTTTTCGATCACGCCATCCACGGTCGTTAAGATGACCAGCAAATCGGCGGGGAGAAGACAGGACAGCAGTGCGGAAAGTTTATCGTTATCACCAAACTTCAACTCTGTGAAAGAGATCGCGTCATTCTCGTTGATGATCGGGACGACGCCACGATGGAGCAGGGTGACGAGTGTGTTGCGGGCGTTGAGATGCCGGTCGTGATGCTGCAAATCGTCATGGGTCAATAAAACCTGCGCAACCGCCAGTTTGAATTCCCCGAAAAGCTTTTCGTAAGTCGCCATCAAGCGGGACTGACCGACGGCCGCGCACGCCTGCAACTCCGCGAGTTCAGTGGGACGCTTCTCATGCCCGAGCACGCCCATGCCCGCGCCCACCGCGCCTGACGTCACGACGACGACCTGTTTGCCGGCCTTTCGCAACGCTGCCATTTGCGCGACGAGCTGTTTCATCTGCGCCAAATCGGGTTGCTTACGGCTATCGGTTAAGACACCGGTGCCGAGCTTGACCACGATTCGATTTGCGTCCTTCAACGACTCACGAGACATAGAGCGAATCTAGGTAACAAAATCGCGGGTGAGTGTCGAGGCGTGAAAGCGCGCCGGCCACTCGGGAAGTTTAAATATCTGGATTACGTTCGGTTTCCCATGTTGGAAGTCGACCCTTGGACAGTGAAAAAAAACTTTGCACGATTGACAAAATGGCATTTCACCACAATCTTTTCGCCCTTGGTTGCCTCTGTAGCTCAGTTGGTAGAGCAGTTGACTCTTAATCAATTGGTCCACGGTTCGAGCCCGTGCGGAGGCACCATCTTCTTTTTTGGCTCTCATTTCGCGGTGAATCCCTTCCCATAGCTTGTCGAGCGGTGAGAATTGGACTCCGCTCTGCCCTTATTGCTTCTTAATTCCTGAATCTTCGACCGCAACGGGCTTTAAAAATAATAAAAGTCCGCTGCGGTTCCGGAAATGACCTTCCAAAATAATAAAAAGTCGCTGCCGTTCCGGTGATGGGTCCAAAAAATAATAAAAGTGCGCTGCAGGAACTGCAAGGGGTCTGAAAAATTATTTAAGTCCTCCGCCGTTCCTGCGACGGCCTTCAATAAAAATAAACAAGCCTCGCCGTTCCTGAAACGCCCTTCAAAAATTTTTCAAAGCCTCCGCAGGAACGGAAACGGACTTAAAAAATAATAAAAGTCGGCTGCTGGAATGGCGACGCGTTTAAAAAATTAAATAAATCCATTTCCGGAATGGTAAAAAAGTCTCACCAAAGATAGAAGGCGTTGTAAGTCGCTGATTTTGAGGTGAAAATGGCAGTTCGACCGGATCGTAACGATAAATAGCGGTAAAAACGGTGAGATGGTGTTGCCCTGTCTCTTTTTGACCACTTGTCTTTAAAAGGTTGTTTCGGGACGAAGACTTCGCTGGTTCCTCCCTGGTTTTCCGGTTTGGGGCACCACCAATCCGGATTTACGTCAGCTTTTTACGCGTGCAGGTGACAAGCTTGTTGCGATCTTCGGAACCATGAAGTTCCTTTTTGCATTCATCCAGGACGCGCGTGACCTCGGCTTCTGGATAGGTGGGAAGTTCGTGGTGCACGTATTCGACTTCCCACGGTTCACTCGCGGGTTGGTCCTGCTTGTTCTTTTCCGGCTTTGGCATCGCAACCTCCTCTTAGAAAGATCGCTCTAGGATGGGGGAACTCAACAGGGAAATGTTGGGGATGGCTTCTGATTCTGGGGACAAAA
>JAQGOU010000281.1 GCA_028293445.1 Verrucomicrobiales bacterium
CCGAAAACTAATTCGAATCCGACTTCGAAACCTTCAATCAAGAGACGGTGTTTGGGTTTTGGTGTTTGGAATTTATTTCCTTGGTGTTTTACCTCTTACAGTCGAACCACGCAGAAACCAAAATCAATCACCACGCCGGTTTCAGTTTTCACAACGGGAACCGCAGGCACTAATCCGTAAATGGGTTGACGACCGTCTTTCGGGTTCGGCGATTTTACCACCAGACCAGCTTCGATCATTTCAACGAGTTGCTTGATCGTGGAACCAAGTTTGATTCCGCCCAGTTGGGACGCTGGACGCGGACCGCCGCGCGCGAGACACAAAAGCAGACTTCGTCGGAATTTGTGGTTCAGCACATGATAAATCAGGTCCTCATCCCAAAATCGTCCGTTGGGGTCAGCCTTCGATAGAATTTTTGCGTCAGACATCGGTGCCACTTGTAAAAAATGTGGTGCACCTCGGCAAGCCCAGAATAGTTAGGACGATAACTCGCACTTTTATAAAATCCCCCGAAATGCGTCGCTCAAAATTCGGTTTTTTCCAGAATTCCTGGAAATTCCTTTCTATAAACGCCGACTTTTCCATAATTCCTCTACTTTCTATTCTATAATCGTGGTGATTTTTAGAAATCGTGGAAAATTCTTTCTATAAACAGCAACATTTCTAAAAATCATCTACTTTTCATTCTATAATCGTCCACTTTTCTAGAATTCATGGAATTTCTTTTCTATAAACGACGACTTTTCTAGAATTCCTCTACTTTCTATTCAATGAACGCCAACATTTTTCTGTTTCCTGGAAAATCTATTCCATAAAAACGGCATTATTGCGGATTTCTGAAGGATTTGTCGCATAATTCCCCTCATCCCGGCGTTTTCCGTAACTTTTCTCGTAATCTTTTGCTTCGGGAACGACCACCGGAATCAAATCGGTGGTGGAGCGAGCGCTTTTGCCAAATGTCGACGTTTGATCGGAAGAATTCTGATCAACTCAGCGACATTCCAATAAAATTGGCGGACAAAATGGGTTCCATCGCTGTTCGTTGCGTTAATGAAAACGGCTGGTCCCCACTTTTAGAGTAAGGACCAGCCGGGAGCAAAATCATCAAACTCGTTTTATCGTTTCGACGCGAGTCTCTCTACGTCGTCGGGCAAACTCAATGCCATCACGGCCCAGCTGGTTCCGGCCGCGGAGATCCACGAATCGCGTCCATGCGGAAAACCACTTTTCATCGTCGGCTGGAATGGGAAGGCGCGTCTGCGCACATGCCACGTGCCGTCGGCGAGTTGGGTTTCGAGGAGGAAGCGCGCGCCACGTTGAATCTTCGGATCGGAGACGCGCAAACCGGTGCCCACGCGCAAGGCATAGATGACTTGCCCGGTGGCATAGGCGTCGCTTTGAAGATCCGGCAACTGCGACCAGCCACCGTCCGCGTGTTGTTCCGCGAGAAGCGTGTTCGCGAGCGATTGCAGTTTGCGGGGAGATTCCCCTGCCCACGCGAGTCCGAGCAATTGGAAAGCCCGTTCGGTGTTGCTCTGCGGTTTGGCCGTCCAAAGCCACGCACGCGCGCGGTCAACGCGTTTGGAAAATTCGGCTTGCCGGCCGGGCAACGGGAAACGTTGCAAGGCATGAACCGCCAGGGCCGTGGCCCCGACGTCGCTCGTCTGGATCGGCGGACGCGGAAGATTATTATACCAACGACCATCCGGACCCTGGACCGTGGCGAGGTGATGCACTGCGGCATCAGTGAATTCGTTGGCAGGCAAATGTTCACTCGCGTAGCCGAGGAGCGAGTAGCCTTTGGTCTGGACTCCATCGGGATGGAATAACGCTTCCCAATCGAATTCGAAATTTTTGAATTCACCGCCGGCTACCATTTTCACCAACTCGTCCTCGGCCGATTTATCGACCTCGACATTCAACTGTTTCGCCAAACCAATCGCTGCCAGCGGCAGATGCTGTTGATGACACGAGGTGCAATCCTGTCGGCTGGTGTGTTTCACGAACGCCTGCTTCGACTCAAGCGATGTTTTTTGCAACGCAGGAATTGCACTGGCGACCGCCGTTTTAAAATTCTTTTGCTGAAGGCTTACCGGAAGATCTCTTTGCGGTGGCGTGACAACGCGCGGTTCGTCTGGGGTCTCGTTGGTGGCACCGGCGGAAACCAGTGCTTTGACAATGGGGGATTCGCCGCGGCGTCGGGCGAGCATCAGGGGCGTTTGCAAAACATCGCCGAAAGCGTCGACGTTTGCGCCGCCACCTAGATTTGGATCCGCGCCATGACTCAGCAAAAACTTCACGAGCTCGGAATTGCGATCTTCCGACGAAGCCGCCCAATGCAGCGGTGTGTAGCCTTCGGCGTGGTTCGCATGATTCGCCTGTGCGCCGCGATTAACGAGAAGACGAGCGGCTTCCGTGCGATCTGCCCAGGCAGCCTGTGACAACGGCGTGCCAAACATCCCTTCCCCATTCACGTCGGCGCCCGCGTCGAGCAGGGCTTTAATCATCCCCGTGTCTCCTCGAAAGGCGGCCCACATCAGCGGATTACGTCCGCCGCCAAAAATAAAGCCTTCGTTGCTGAATTGCGTTTGCGCGTTCGCCTTAGCGCCGTGCTTCAAAAGAGCGCGAACCGATTTTTCGTTCCCGCTCGCGACAGCAGCCATGAGAGGTGACGCGCCCCAATTATTGGTGGCGTGGACATTGGCTCCGTGATTCAGAAGCAGCTCAATCGCGCGATCCGCATTCGCCGGGCGCGACGCAAGAAGCAGGGCCGTGTTGCCAAAAGCAGAACGGGCATTTACTTCCGCACCGGCTTTCACCAGGAGGCGAAGCTTTTCGTAATCGGTGGAAGCGCGCATCAAGGCCGTTGCCCCAAAAACATTGGTGTCATTAACCGCCGCGCCACGTTCGACAAGAAGACGTACGCAGTCTGCGCCGCCGTAAACGGAGGCAAGCATCAGTGCGGTGTCACCTTTTTCGTCTCGCGCATTGACCGAGGCACCATGGTCCAGCGCATCGCGCAACTTGTCGGCATTACCGCTGCGAAGAATCGCAAAATAATCGGGAGTGATTTGTGCCCGCTTTTCAGCGGCCGGGAGCGAGCCCAGACCAGCGGCCAAAGTAACCAAAAGAACCAATCGCTTCATTTTCATAAATGTCATTCCAATCCTGTTTTCAACTTGTAGTTCGCCCGGGGGGTTATGAACAATGGAACCAAAGAGGTAACTGCTTTAGCGGCGAAAATCCCTCGCAAATCGTAGCAACAATTTTGTCGTCGCCCTTGCCTTGACGGAATATACGCCCGGCGCAAAACTCGCGCATGGCAATCCGACCACACTTTGTTCGCCTCGCGCAAACAAGTTGGACCCGGACCTGCCCCGACCCTTTAGTTTCAATGTCACGTTTGCATGAGTAAACCACACCAGAGTTCGGGTAAATGGAACGAAAGTGGTAATGACCTGCCACCGTCGGTGCCGGACACTGCTGCCATGGTGAAGTTGGCCGAAGGTGAATTACGCGCGAATCAGCAGTTGCTGGCGTCGATCCTCGACAATATTTCCGAGGCGGTCTATCGCACCGACCGGAACCACGAACTTATTTTCGCCAACCGCGCCTACTTGCAGTTGTCGGGTTATGAATCACTCGAGGAGATGCGGAACATTCCCCGCGAAACGCTTTACGCCAACCCGGCCGAACGCGCTCAACTTCTCGAAGCGCTGGCGACCGACGGGGAGTTTCGCAACGTTGAAATCGAATTTGTCCGCCGCGATGGCCAGCATTGGTGGGGATTAAGCAACAGCGTGGCGGTCCGTGATCCTCAAACCAACGCGGTGCTCTATCATGTCGGCTCCGTCAAGGACGTCACGCGTCGCAAGAAGGCACAGGAAGAACTGCTGCAACTCAATGCGACACTTGAACGCCGGATCACCGAACGCACGGCGGAGTTGGCCGCGAGCGAAGCCCGTTTGCGCACGCTGGTGGAACACGCGCCCGAAGCGATTGTTGTTTTTGATGGTGATACAGGAAAATTCATCAGCGGTAATCCACACGTCTGTGAGATTTTTGGACTCTACGCCGATAAATTGACCTTGCTCACTCCTGCAGACATTAGTCCGGAATTTCAAGCCGATGGACGTTCATCGAAAGTCGTAGCTCGCGAGAAAATGAACGAAGCCCTGGCGGGCGGGACACCGGTTTTCGAATGGATCCATCGTCATACGAGCGGAAAATTAATTCCTACGGAAGTGCGGCTGGTCCGCCTTCCCGCCGCGGGGCAGAATTTATTGCGCGCCAGCATCATCGACACGAGCGAACGCAAGCGGGCTGAAGAAGCGTTGCGCGAATCGGAAGAGAAATTCCGCGCTCTGTTTGAAGCGTCCAGCGCGGGCGTGATGTTGCATGATGAAAATGAATATCTGCAGGTGAACCCGGCTGCGGTGCGGATGCTCGGCTATGAACGGGAGGAGGATTTGATTGGAAAAAGTCCTGCGATGACGTCGCCGCCTGTCCAGCCCAACGGCGTCGGCTCGGACATCATGGCGCGCCAGCACATTATTGACTGCATGACAAAAGGAAGCGCGCGCTTCGATTGGATGGCGCGAAGAGCTTCGGGGGAGGATTTGCCCGTGGAAGTGATTCTAACGCGAGTGGAAGTGGGCGGACGCAAAATTATCCAGGCGGTGGTTAACGACATTGCCGAACGCAAGAAAGCGGAAGCCGAGTTATTAAAGGCGCTGGCCAGAGAAAAGGAATTGGGCGCACTAAAGAGCAGTTTCGTTTCGATGGTGTCACATGAGTTTCGCACTCCGCTCGGTGTTATCATGTCCTCGGCGGAAATTCTCGAAGATTACTTTGACCGACTGGAGGCCGCAGACCGCAAAGAACATCTCGGTTCCATCCGCAAGAACACGCGACGCATGTCAGACCTGATGGAAGAGGTGCTCGTGTTGAGCCGGTTTGACGCCGGCAAAATGGAATTCAAACCCGCCGGGCTCAACCTTCGACAATTTTGCCAGCGCGTGGTGGATGAAGTGTTGTCCGCGACGAATCGCCAATGCCCGATCAACCTCTCAATCGCGGACTCCATCGGCGATGTGATGGCTGATGAACGTTTGCTCCGGCACATTTTCACCAACCTTCTGTTTAATGCCGTGAAGTATTCAGCAGCAGGAACTCCCGTGGCCCTTTCTCTGGAACGAGATGGACCCGATGTGATTTGCCATATTGAGGATCATGGGATTGGCATTCCAGAAATGGATCTGCCTTGGCTCTTTAACGCGTTTTATCGCGGGAGAAATGTCGGCTCAAGATCCGGCACCGGGCTCGGGCTCGTCATCGTCAAGCGATGCGTCGAATTGCACGGAGGGAAATTGAACGTTGAAAGCAAGATGGGCGAAGGCACTCACATCCGCGTCCGTCTAACGGTGTTTGAGTCATGAAGAAAATTTTAATCATTGAGGACGAGCCCGAAATGCGCCGCAATCTCTCGACCATTTTGCGGCTGGAAAAGTTCAACGTATTGGCCGCTGAGAATGGGCGGGTTGGTGTCGAACTTGCGCAACGGGAAAAGCCAGACGTCATCCTGTGCGACGTCATGATGCCGGAGCTCGACGGTTACGGCGTGCTCGACGCCCTTCGTGCCGACCCGGATTTAGTGACGGTCCCCTTCATCTTTCTCACGGCTAAAGGCGAAAAAACGGACGTGCGCGGCGGCATGAGGATGGGAGCCGACGATTATCTCACCAAGCCCGTGGCGAAAGCTGATTTACTGGATGCGATTCGCGCGCGGCTGCAACGGCAGGATCAGCAGCGGCAACCCGTGTTCAGTCCAAACTTCGATTCACACCAGCCATTGCTCACGCTCGGACTCACCCCGCGTGTCGCCGAAGTGTTGCTCTGGGTGGCACAAGGAAAGACAAATCCAGATATTGCGATCATTCTTGGCATCAGCGAACAGACCGTGAAGAAACATGTGATGGAGATGATGACCACGCTCGGAGTCGAAACCCGCACCGCCGCGACACTACGAGCCCTCGAAGTTCTTAGCTCACCGTCGGCGAGGACGTCTGTCGAATAACGTCGTCGCGAAATCGAAGGCAATTTTTCATAAGCGCCGCCACCACCCGATAAATGGTGGGCAAGATTGGTTCCGCCATTGTTCGTCGATAATATTTTAGTTATTGCTGGAAAGATTGCCGTCTATCCACCGGTTTTCCGGCGTCGGGACCAAACCACCGGCCTTCGCTGAGATCGAAAAATGCATTTTGCTGGGCGAATAAGTTCGCATCACAGAATGAGCTCGGCTAGACAAGAAACTGGTAACGGCTTCTCAAACAACAATTCGGCGATTCTCAAGATTGATTTACGCAGTTCTGGCGCGAAAGACGCTTCAGTTGCGCGGCTTTGGGCACGACAAGCGTGTTTTCCGGAAATCGAAACCGGGAGTGACGCTCGTGCACTGCGGCAACATAAACATTAAACAGCCCTTTGGTTTGACGGCAATTATTTAAGCACGATGAAAACGTTTGGGTTTTTCAAATTATCTTTTACCACCTTCCGCTCCTGGAGCTTCTTCCTGACAACGATTCTTGTGCTTGCAGGGAGTCTTGCTTCCCACGCCCAGATCGGGGCTGGTTCCGCGCTGCAGTTCGACGGCGTTGACGACTCGGTGATCTGGAGCCGCGGGCAGTTTCCAACCCCCGTGAACTCCTTCACCATGGAGGTGTGGGTCAAGCCTGCCAAGGGCCGGACTAATACCGCGGAAAGCAACAGTGGCTTTAGTGGAACCGCTAACCAATCCTACGCCATTTTTCCGGAACTGGGCAGCGACTCATACGGAGCCTCCCATTCTGCCGCGGGCATTTCAGTCGGCACCAATGGCGTCAGCGTGGTGGAGCATTCGGCTGGCTACATGCCGACACTTCTTGTTTACAATATTCCCATCACGAACTGGACCCATATTGCTGTTGTCTATAGCAATCGCCAACCGTCGTTGTATATCAATGGCGCGTTCATCAAAACCGGACTCATGAGCGGCCTGACCGTCGTGCATCCGAGCGCCTGGCTATGTGATTCAATTTTTGGCTATGGTCCTTTTCAAGGTCAGATCGATGAACTCCGCATTTGGAATACAGTGCGCACGCCCTCGCAGATTGCCACGAACCGAAATTCCCCACTGATGGGAACGGAGGCGAATCTAATCGCGTATTTCAAGTTGAACGAAGGGATTGGAACCATAACGTTCAATTCAAGTGGAAACACCGCCGCATCGTTAACAAGTGGCGTGGCGTGGGTCAGTTCCACCGCACCCATCGTGGGGCCTCTCTTGCCAGTAGCGTTGCCCACAACCTCCATCAGCATTTCATCCGGAACGCTCAACGCCTGGGTCAATCCTGATAGTCGTGCCACCACCGCATGGTTCGAATACGGGACGACGACCGGGTATGGAAATACTACTTCAGGACAAGCCCTGGGAAGTGGAGCCAGTAAAGTTGATGTTAGCATGACAATTACCAATCTTTTGAGTGCGACGACCTATTACTGGCGGGTGGTCTCGAGTAATAGCCTGGAAACCACCTTCGCCAGCAACTCATTCACAACGTTGCCCGTCATTCCAATCGCCACTACGACGGGCGCTTCCGAAATTGCAGGTGCCAGTGCCATTCTGAACGGATCAGTTGTTCCGAATAGCCTGGTCGCCAAGGCGTGGTTTGAATGGGGACCCACCACCAATTATGGATTCGTGACTGCACTCCAAGCGATTGCGAGCGGGACCAATACGGTTCCGATTAGTCAGGCCATCAGCAATCTTAACGTAGCGAGCACCTATCATTATCGTGTGGCTATAAGTAACACCGATGCCACGATTCGCGGTACTGACCAGTCGTTCGCGACATTTTCGGGGGCCGTCACCGTCGCCACGGCTGCCGCGACTTCTATTACTGACTACAGCACTGTTTTCAACGGAATGGGTTCAGCAACCAATGGCCTCGCAGTCGAGGTGTGGTTTGAATGGGGAACGAACACGGGTTATGGATTCAAAACTTCCTTACAAACGATCGGGAGCGGGACAAATAACGCTCCCATCAGCGAGGCGATAACGAACCTGCTCATCGGCAGCAGCTATCACTTCCGCATCGTTGGAAGTAACAACGCTGGAATATTTCAGGGCAACGACCAGTCTTTCATAACGTTGTCTTCGCCTCCTACTGTCACGACGACGCCCGCGACTGTGATGAATGCCACGAGCGCCTTGTTGAACGGGACTGTCTCAGGACATGGTGTCGATACAGAATCGTGGTTTCAATGGGGTCCCACCACCAATCTTGGTTTCAACACGATCAGACAGACAAACAACGCGAGGGGACTTTATTTTGACGGGACAAACGATTACGTCAGCACCGGTTCCGGCAGATTTCTGGATGTATCCAATAACTTTACGATCGAGTTCTGGGCTCTTCCCACCGCCGCCCGCGCTGAAACAATAGAAACCAATGCTGCCATTTCAGGCGTAGGCGGACAGCGTTACGCTATCTTTCCGGAACTTCAGGCGTCCGGTTACGGAGCCGGTGTTTCGGTGGGAACCAACGGAGTAAGCGTCTTTGAACATGCCTCCGCATTACTCACTTCGACCTTGGTCTATACCGGTGCTCTCTCTGGTTGGACCCACGTGGCGGTGGTTTATACGAATCGTCAGCCATCATTGTATCTCAACGGAATTCTGGTTCGAACGGGCGTGACCAGCGCCAGCCCAACCGTTCGTCCGAGTGCCAACTTTGGAGAAAGTGGGACCGGTTATGGTCCTTATCAGGGTAGCCTCAAGGACGTTCGCATTTGGAATACTCCCCTATCGCAAACGACTCTTCAGCAATGGAGAAACCAGCTTCTGACTACCCGTCATCCGTTCTATTCCAATTTGATTGGCAATTGGATTCTCGACGAAGGCACCGGTGTCACAACCCAAGACTCGAGCCCTCGCGCAGGCAACGGCACCCTGGTGAACGGCGTGACCTGGATGGGTAATTTAACTAACGTATCCTCCTTCCTAACTCCACTGGCCGCCGGCACGACTTACTATTTCCGCCTGCTCGCCTCGAACAGCTTCGGCCTGTTCAACGGAACGACTCTTAGTTTCACCACGACCGTTCAACCTTCCGTCATCACGGATAACTCCACTAACCTTGACCGCACTTCGGCCACTCTGAATGGACGCATCAATCCGAATGGGATTAACACCGGGTATCAGTTTCAGTGGGGAACGACGAGCACGTATGGAAGTTCCAACGCTTTCGTGGGCATCGGAAATGGAACCAACCTTGTGACCGGTTCCGCGTCGATCAGTAATTTGATTGGTGCAACCGTTTACCACTACCGGATTGTGGCCACCAATAATTCCGGGATCAGCTATGGCCTGGACAATACATTTGTGACGGCTTCCTGGTTCAGCAATGTGGTGAGCGGATTGCCGACGTTGGATAAAGTCACCGCTGAATGGGGAGATTACGACAATGACGGGTTTCTCGACGTCTTGCTTGTTGGCAGCTCTGGCCCCGCACTAACCCAGCTTTGGCGAAATATGGGCAACGGGACGTTTACCAATGTGAACTCGGGTTTACCCCCGACTGCTGGCGGCCGTGCCAGTTGGGGGGACTACGATAATGATGGCCTTCTTGATGTCGCTTTAACTGGGGATTTTGGCAACGAAAACTCCTGCCAGATTTGGCGCAACCTCGGAAACGGAACGTTCGCCAAAGTCGGCGGTATCGGCTACAGCATCGATTCCGTGGCCTGGGGCGATTATGATAATGACGGCCGCCTCGATCTTATGCTGGGAGGTTGGTTTCAAGTCTGGCGGAATGCGGGGAATGGAGTCTTCACAAACATCAACGTCTACCCTGCCGACTCCGCGGAGTCTTTTTCTTATTTCGGGACCGGCTCCGTGGCCTGGGGCGACTACGATAACGACGGTCGCCTGGATATTCTTTTCGCCGGTGATAACGACGCCGCTGGACAGCCGATTACTCAGATCTGGCGCAACCTCGGCAATGGAACGTTTACAAATATCAATGCAGGTCTGCCCGGTGTCATCGGCTCGGTCGCCTGGGGTGATTACGATAATGACGGTCGTCTCGACGTTCTCCTGGCGGGAAATACACCCTCAGGTTACGTCTCGCAAATCTGGCGAAATGCAGGCAGCGGATTTTTCATCAACATCAATGCCGGCATCGGTGCTGCTCGTAACACCGTTTGGGGCGACTATGACAATGATGGACGCCTGGACATTCTAGCATCTTCTCCCGGTGGCTCTCAAATCTGGCGGAATGCTGGCGGCGGAACATTTAATCTTTTCTCCTCCCTTCCTGCAGCAAGCGCGGTTGCGTGGGGCGATTACGATAATGACACTCGCCTGGATCTCCTCCTCGATGGCCAGCTGTTACACAACACGACCGGAAGCGCCACGAACGTTCCACCGACTACCCCGTCCGCTTTGGTCAGTTCCGTTAATGGACGAAACGTGTCGCTGAGTTGGAGCGCCGGCAACGACAGTGCAACACCTGCGGCCAGCCTCACTTATAATCTTCGCGTCGGCCTGAGCCCGACTTCTGGAGAGATCGTTCAGCCCTCTTCGGCCGCTAATGGCAAACCACGCCTCCCTCGTATGGGCAACGTCCAAAACGGAACCGACGCAATTCTGTCCAAGGGACCGGGCATTTACTATTGGAGCGTTCAGGCGCTTGACGGAGGCTTTGCCGGTTCCCCCTTCTCCACCACCAACTCATTTACGATCCTGCCGCTAGCCACGGTCACGCAGGCAGAGGATGTCTCGGTTACCACTGCTACACTCGCAGGAACGGTGCTGGCCGGAACGACCCCTCAGCAATTTCAATTCCTTTACGGCACAAACGGCCTGTTCAACATTTCAACTCCTCTGCAAACCCTTGCGCCCGGAGAATTTTTCGTTCGGGTAACCGCCCACATCGGAGGGTTACTCCCGGGTACGACTTACAATTTTAAATTGTTCGTTGTGAGCGATGTAGGCTCTACCAACTCGACCGCAACAACGTTCACGTCCTTTTTGTCAAATAAACCGACATTTGATTCCGTCGGCGCCACGAACCTCTCCACGAATTCGGCACTCCTGACTGCCCGGCTACAGCCCAATAACCGCACCACCTCCGCCGCGTTCTCATACGGCGTCAATGGAGTGTACAACAACTTTACTTCGACCCAAACTTTTGAAGGCATCGATGACGTAATTGTAACTGCTCTGCTGCCCAACTTGAATCCCGGCCAAACCTATAATTTCCGCTTCATTGCTGACAATTTCTGGGGCACTACCGTCAGCACAAATGGCACCTTCCAAACCCTTGTTCCACCCTTCACCCTCACGAACGCATTGGTGCAAACGAACGGGCAATTCAAGTTGCAATTCACTGGTCTGCCCAACACGCTTTACACCGTGCTTGTTTCGACGAACCTCAACGCGTGGGATGTCATCGGCACGGCAACTCAACTGTCTCCGGGCTCGTTTCAATTCATCGACACAGGATCGACCAATCAGCCGAGACGCTTTTATCGTCTGCGCAATCCCTAATGAAGGACTGAATGCGGCTTTCGAAAGAAGCGCGGGGAGGTCGCCCGCGCTTCTAACACCTCTTGACCAAAAGTACCAGCGTGGGCATTCTCCGAACGTTCGTGAACACCACTGCGACAATTCAATCTCTGATGCGAAACAACATTCGCGTTGTCGTCGCGCTGCGCTGTCGCAATCTCTGGTCCGTTATTCTTAAACGCACCGGTCAGCAGGAGAAAACAATCTAGTTCAACGAACCACAGAATTTTCAAACCCTGCTCGCCGAAAAGTGAGCAGGGTTTTTTATTTTCCATGAACACTGAAAACCCAACCTTGATGTCCAGTCTGCGAACGTTACCGCGTCCGGTCTGGATTCTTTTCGTCGGCTCGTTTCTGAACAAATTTGGGGCGTTTGTCATTCCGTTCCTCGCGATTTACCTGACACGCCAAGGTTACACGCTCGCCGATGCGGGTCTCGCGATCAGCGCTTATGGCGTTGGCAATCTCGTCGCTTCGTTGCTCGGCGGATATCTCGCGGACACGATTGGTCGACGCAAAACGATCGTGCTGTCGATGGTGTCCGGTGCCGTCTCGATGTTACTGCTCTCGCAGGCGCACGGCCTCCCCGCGATCATGCTCCTGGCCGCACTCACCGGGTTGACCAACGAATTGTATCGACCGGCCGCGAGCGCGTTGCTGGCGGACCTAGTTCCAACCGGCCAACGCGTCACGGCGTTTTCGGCGTATCGGATGGCCTTCAACGCTGGCTGGGCATTCGGTCCGGCCGTGGCGGGCTTCCTGGCAAATTACGGCTACTTCTGGTTGTTCATCGGTGACGCTGCCACTTCGATTCTGTTTGGGCTGGTCGCGTGGTTCGCCCTGCCCCGCGGTGTACGTGGCCAACAAAAAAGTATTCCATGGAGTGAGGCGCTCAAGACGTTGCGCCACGATCGACGACTGCATCAGGCCATGCTCGCGGCCATGACTATTTCGCTGGTGCTCTTCCAAATGAGTTCCACCTTCGGGTTGTATGTGACGCATCTTGGATTTTCACCGGCGACTTATGGCGCGCTGATTTCGTTAAACGGTGCGCTGGTGGTCTTTTGTGAACTGCCGCTCACCACGATCACGCGCCGCTTTCCAGTGCGACGCATGATTGCGCTCGGTTATCTGCTGCAAGGTTTTGGATTTGCACTCACCGGTTGCGCGCACACCGTGCCGATGCTCGTCGTATGCGTGATTGTTTTTACTTTCGGCGAAATGATAGGCATGCCGCTGGCGGGCGCTTACGTGGCCGATCTTTCACCACCACACATGCGTGGACGTTACTCGGGCGCTTACGGTCTCACGTGGGCGTGCGGACTGATCATCGGCCCGGCCATGGGGATGAGATTATTTGCGATCGGCCCAGCGGTGCTCTGGTTCACCTGCGGCGCACTCGGCGTGCTCGCGGCCCTGATTATTCTGGCGAATAGCAAAACCTGACCGGTTTAATGTGGCCCCATAATGAACGATGGCATGGCGTTACGATCCGCCCCTGAACGGGCAGTTTTACCGTCCTTCAGCGGCCTTCTTTAAACCGGCGATGTCGAGTTTAACCATTTTCAGCATGGCTTTCATCACGCGCTGCGACTTCGCGGGATCAGGGTCATTGAACATCTCCTGCAGGGCCGTCGGCACGATCTGCCAGGAAAGACCATATTTGTCCTGGAGCCAACCGCATTGGACTTCCTTGCCGCCTTGAGACAGTTTCTCCCAGTAATAATCCACTTCCTCCTGATTCTCGCAGTTGACCACAAACGAAACCGCTTCGGTGAACTTAAAGATCGGGCCGCCATTTAAACCGAGAAACTCCTGTCCGTTCAGCTCGAACTCAACGGTCATCACCGTCCCCTTCGGTTGTCCTGAAGCCGCCGCACCTGCGTCGTCATAGTGCGTCGTCCGTCCCATTTTTGAATTCTTGAAAACCGAGGTATAAAACTTCGCCGCCTCTTCCGCCTGACCATCGAACCACAAACACGAAGTGATTTTTTGCATACGATTTTTGCTCCTTGGTTGAAGGATAATGGAAACACCTTCTTTTGCGTCCCCGAAAACGTCACCATCTCCCGCACTATAGGTGAAGTTCTCGCTTTCCTCCCCCCCGGTGCTCCCCGATACGGAAAATAGAGTGCTTCCACTCTTTTAAGATGATAGAACGGTCAGCGTGAAGTTCGACCGTCCGAAGGGGTGTTCCGTCATCCTGCTTTCTTTTCTCCTGTTCGCCTCGGGACAAACGCGGGCTCAAGTCCTGGTGCAGATCGGGAAGAATTTCGCCGGCAGCACCTATGGCGTTAATACTCCTTATATACCTGCCGATGGCAATGGCGCGATCGGGCCGCGTCATTTCATGGAGTTTATCAATGGCACCGTCGCCGTTTATAACAAAACCAACGGCTTAAGCGTGCAGCGCAAAACGAATCTGAAATTCTGGTCCGATGCCGGGTTGATCATCTCGCCCGACTCCGCTCTTTCCGATCCACGCGTGCTCTATGATCCCTCCGTGCAACGTTGGTTTGCCACGCAGATCAATGTCAATGGAAGCGCCAGCGACCCTTCGCTCGAGGCTAATGATTTCCTGCTCGCGATCTCGACCACTTCCGACCCGACCAGCCCATGGCGCGCGGTCGCCTTTCAATCAGATCCTGACAATGGCTATTTCGCGGATTTCCCAACGATCGGTATTGATGCGAATGCTGTTTATTTGTCGGGGGATTTTTACCATGGCGAAGAATTTCCAATAGGGCCCGGTTTGGTTTCCCTTCCGAAGGCCGATTTACTCGCGACCATTCCGACCATTGCCAATCGCACCTGGTTCGGCGTCATGGATTACGCCGTGCGCGGCGATGTTCTGCAACCGGCCATCTGTTTCGACGGCAGCAGCACCGGCAATGTGCTGGCGATGATTGATATTGGCTCTGACAGCACGCCCTTTTCGAACATCGTGAGCTTTGCCGTGCAAAATGCCGGCACCCCGAGCGCCACGCTCACCGCAGCCTCCCATCTCGATATCCCGCCTTACATTGTTCCCTTTAACTTCGAGCTCGGCCTTCCGAACTTTAACCCGACCCAACCCGATGACACCTCGTATCTTTCTGCCAACGACGCCCGGATCTCGGCCAACGTTTACGCCGTAAACGGCGTCCTTTACGCGGTTCACAGTACCGAATTCGCTGGCCACATCGCGATTCGGTGGTATCGCATCAGTGCCACAACCCGCACACTTCTCGAAGTCGGCACAATCACCGACGCCAATCTCGATTTATTCTATCCCTCCATCGCGGCGAATAATGATGGCACCGTCGTCATTGGATGTAACGGTTCCAGCAGCACCACGTATGTAAGCAGTTTCGCTTTTGTTGGCCAGACGATAAATGGAGTCACCACCTTCGGCGCGCCGACCCTGCTCCAGAGCGGCGTGATCGAGTACCATGGCGACGACGAATTTTTAGCCGAACTCCTCGAGGAACCGCTCAGCAGCCGATGGGGCGATTACAGCGCAACCTCAGTGGATCCAACCAACCCGACGCACTTCTGGACCATCCAGATGATTCCCTCCGACGAAGCGAACGCGGACGTCTGGTCCACCCACATCACTGAAATCATCACGACGCAGCCGGTCACCCCACCGATTCTTTCGATCACGCTCTCGAACAACAATACCTTCGTCTCCTGGCCGATCTCCAACGGAATTTTCAACCTCGAATCCAAAACGAATCTTGGCTCGACCAATGGCTGGACGTTAATCGCGCAAAATCTTTCCACGAACAACGGTCGCGTTTCGTTCCAATCCGCCCTGACCAACCAGACGACCTTCTTCCGCCTGCACAAGCCGTGAGCAGAACGCCGGGACATGTTCTCGGGAGTTGCTTTTTTAAGCACGCGAAAGCGTCGCCCCAACTCGGATAACGTCCACGGTCGTCCCTGACTAAGTGGGAACACTTGATGGATTGGATGGCGATGTCCGCAGACGCGGCCAACAGAGATTCATCAGCCGTGGATGATTACTTGAATGTTGTCGGGAAGATTCTTTGCGACTTCTGTCACCACATTCCCTTTGAGAAGAGAAACGAGTCCGTGGCGATGCGGCGAACCGAGGAGAAGCATGTCGACTCCGAGCGTGGCGGCGAGATCGAGGATCGTTCCCGCGGGGTTATCACTCACAACATAAATTGGAACGACCGGCACCTCGTTCTCCTGGCCCAGTTTGAGAATCGGATACATGATGGCGGCTGCCGCCTTGTCGTCCTGCCAACGCGGGCGTTCCTGCTTGAAAAGTTGCCCAGGGACATTGACGGCCAGTTCTTTCACAAACAAAACGTAAAGTGTGCCTTGCCGAAGTCGGGCTTCTTCGAGAGCGAACTTCAAGACGGGCGTCATGCCACGCGCGGCGACCATGATCGTTTGGCCGACGGAGAGGTTTAACTTGAATCCGTGCGCTGAACCGGGTTCAACATGCGCGGCCACTTCCGCGGAAACGGTTAAGGTGCGCAAACCAGCCCGACGTTGGGCCCAACCGCGCAATCCGAATCCGACCAACAATACGAGGCAGGCGAAGAAGAGCGCGTCCTGCTTGGTTTTAGCGACGGTGAGTTCGACAGCAAACAAGATCAGGAACGTTGCGCCCATGATGGCTCGTTCGTGCCAGTGAAGCTTGAGATTCCGGTTGAAGGTGCAGGACCCAAGATTAACCGTGATCGCACCGATCACCCCGATTGCATAAAGACCCATCAAAGATTCGAGGCTTCGAGAGAATGCCACCACGCCAATCGGCAAAATAGCCGCGAGACCAAGCGGCCACCAAGGGACACCGTATCGATTCAGGCGGGTAAAATTCCGAGGCATCTCTCCATCACGGGCCAACATATAAATCAAACCGATTAAGGCCGAGATCGCGGTATTAACAGCACTGAGAAGTAACAGTCCCACCACGATACCAGTGATGACGGCGAAGATGGTGCCGAAAGCGGCTCCAAAGACGTAGCCGGAATAATACTGCGCGAGGACGCTCAGCATGTCTTCCCATCGCTCGCGCAAGAGCGGTTCCATATCTTTCGGCATGGAAAGCATCGCCCATCCAAGGAGCGAGGTGCCGACAACTACCTCGAGCGCGACTGGAAGAATCGATTTCAAAGCGGTGCGTCCGACGCGAGGCATTTCCATGGTCGTGTTGCGGTCAAGCTTCATGACGCCGGTGAGATTCGCGATGGCTTCGACGCCGCTGAGCGCAAGGATCATCCCAGTGAAGGCAAGCCAGTTCTTTCCGAATCCAGAACTTAACGGCTGCAGATTTTTTGTGGAAAGATGAGGCAGGCTCCAGGCGATAATCAACACCACGACAATCAGCATGGGCGCGGCGAGAGACATGGCGAAGCTGCCGCTGTGTTTCGGGCCGAAACAGTTGATCGCGACAATGAGCAGAATACACCCAACGGTTGCCGCGGGAACCCACGCCTCCGGCACGCGAAAGTAATTCATGGCCGCCCAGCAACTCATTGCCGCGGTTACGGTGAAATTGGCGACAAGCAGGAGAGCGCCCATGACGGCGAGAAAACGGCTTTGTTCGCGGGCCGCTGAATAGACTCCGCCTCCATCGGGAAAATGTTTGCAGACCAGGATGTAGTTATAGGCAACGAGACCGGTCAACGCGCAAACGGCGATGATAATCGGAAGGGCCTGATAGCTGGCAATCGCGAAAGCACTGCTGAAGGCAAAGCCGATGACGTAGGCTTTGCTCGTCCCCCAATCCCCATATAGTAGAGCCGCAGCACGCGCCCAACCTACGTTGCGGGGGCGATGAACACCTGATGGCTCCATAAATTTTTAACGATCAACTGCAGTCGCATTTGGATTCGGAGATACTGGAACGAAAATCCGGAGGTTCGTCAAATAACAACCAACGGATTTTCCGGGTGAGCAGGACAAAAAAAATCGGTTCCACCAACGAATGTCGATGGAACCGATCGTGACAAAAGACAGATTAACGACTGATTGTCGCCGAATTCACGAGGTTAGCCGTCGCGTCGTACGTTCCGGTCAGGCTGACCACCGTAAACGTAACGGTGCCGTGAGAGATCGCAGTGGTTGAAGTGATGCTCGCGTTACCGGCCGCGCCAGTGACCGCACTCATACCTGGATTGGAGATCGAACCCGAAAAGTTCCCGGTCACTGTCACGCCACTGACTGCGTTGCCGTTTCCGTCGACAACATTCACGACAGCCTTCGTTTTGAATTTCGTTCCGGAAGCAACCCAGCTCATTGTGATGCTCTTGACGTGCACAACGCTTGCGGGCGGCAGATAGACGAAACGGACCGCGTCAGCAATTGAGATTGCCCCTGCATCCGAGAAGGCATCATTGATTCGGACATTGCCAGCAGTGCCAGCAGCAAAACTGTAGATACCCAGGGAACTCCAGAGACCACCGTTAACCTGTTGGTTCACATTGATGGTTTGGGAACCGCCATTGTAATTGATGATATGCGGCGCACCGAGGCTACGATTGGAACCTTGTGAATGCCATTCATATACCTGATAGGAACCAGCAGTCGCAATGGTCGGGGCGAATTGCAGGTAAGCTGAGCCTGTCCCTTGCGATTTGTAGCGATAATCTGCGCCGAAACGATCCGGAGCGAGAGAGGCAGTGACCCATGTGCCAACAACCGTGGCTGCCGGATTATCGACAATGATATCGGTGGTCGCCGCCTGGGTGGTGGCACTGGCTTCATTCGAATTGGCAGAAGAACCACCACTGTTCGCTGCACGAACGACATAGAAATAAGTCGTCGAAGCCGATAAACCTGTATCGCTGTAACCACTGGTGTTTGCAGCCAGGGTGACAACGTCACTGTAAGGTCCGCCTGTTGTCGTGGATCGCGCAACGACAAAGCTGGTTTCGTTCGCCGAGTTATCGGCCCAGGTCAGGTCGATTTGCGAGGCACTGGAGGCAGTTGCTGCCAGCGCGCTTGGAGCGACCGGGGCGAGAGGCAATGTGGTCGCACTGGCTTGCGCGGAGTTCGCCGAGGATCCAGCCCCATTGAACGCGCGAACGACGTAGTAATATGTTGTGCTGGCAGACAAACCGGTATTGGAGTAGCTCGTAACGTTGGCAGCCGTGGTGACGATATCGGTGTAAGGCCCGCCGCTAACCGTGCCCCGCGCTACAACGAAACCGGTTTCAATGGAAGAATTGTCCGTCCAGGAAAGGTTGATTTGCGAAGAACTGGCTGCCGTTGCCGTCAGACCGGACGGAGCAGACGGAGTCGGGGCTGCGGTTGTAGCACTCGCTTCATTGGAGTTCAGCGATGAACCGCCGGTGTTCGAGGCGCGAACGACATAGTAATAAGTCGTGCTGCCGCTCAATCCTGTATTGCTGTAAGAGACGACGTTCGCACCTAGCGTGGCAATGTCGGTGTAAGGACCACCTACGGTTGTGCTGCGGGCAACGATGAAGTTGTTTTCATTCGATGAATTATCAACCCACGAAAGATTGATCTGGGATGAACTGACTGCGGTGGCAGCCAAACCTGAAGGAGCAGCGGGCGCAACGGCAAACGTGGTAGCGCTGGCCTGGGCAGAATTCGCTGACGAACCAGCAGCATTGTAAGCACGGACGACATAATAATATGTAGTACTGGCGGACAAGCCGGTGTTATTGAAGCTGGTGACATTGACACCGAGTGTCGCCACATCGCTGTAAGGTCCACCCGAGGTTGTGGCGCGTCCGATAACGAACCCGCTCTCATTGGAGGAGTTATCGGTCCAGGAAAGATTGATTTGAGATGAGCTGACTGCCGACGCGCTCAGACCACTCGGAGCCGTCGGAGGAGTGAGCGGCGTTGTCGCGCTTGCCTGATTGGAATTGGCAGAAGAGCCAGCGGTGTTTGAGGCGCGCACGACATAGTAATACGTAGTGTTTCCTGCCAAACCGGTATTGCTAAAGGAAGTCACATTGGCCGCGAGGGTTGCAACGTCCGTGTAAGGTCCGCCGGAAGTCGTGCTGCGCGAAACGATGAAATTATCTTCGTTATTTGAATTATCAGTCCACGCCAGATTGATCTGGGAAGCACTGATCGCCGTGGCGGACAACCCGCTCGGAGCGGAAGGAGCAACTACAGTGGCTGGAGCGTAAACCAGCTTGACGGCATCGGCCATGACTACGTTCGCTGAGTCAGCATAGTTATCGGTGATCTTGATGTTGCCAGCGCTGCCTACGGCGAAATTAAAAGTGCCAAGCAGGTTCCAAACGCCGCCGTTTCCTTGCTGATTGACTGGCACGGTCGTCGTCCCGCCGTTATAGGCAATGACCACAGGCGCAGCGATGGTGCGGTTGGCGCCCTGCGGATGCCATTCGTAAATCTCATAATCGCCTGCTGTTAAAACAGTCGGAGTAAATTGCAAATACGCGGCGCCAGTGCCACCGCTTTTGAATCTGTAATCCGTTCCAAACTTGTCGGTGGAACCTGTTCCCGTTGACCACGTGCCAACGACCGTCGCGCCAGTATTGTCGATAATAATGTCGCTGACTTGTCCTGCCGCCAGCGTCGTAAAAGTAAAGTCTCCCGAAGTCGCCACCTGGCCGGCAGTGTTCTTGGATTTGACGCGGTAATGATAAGTGGTCGAGGCACTCAAACCGGTGAGGGTCCTGGAGTGATTCACGACCATCGTGCTGTTGGAAGACGTGGTGCCGTAACTCGTCGTCAGCCCATAGTTCACCACGCTGTCACTATTGACGTCTGTATTCCAGGTGATGGTTGCGCCGACATCCGAGAGATTGTCCGCTGATACATTGGAAATAATCGGTGCGCCGACGGGAGTAGCAATCCACGCTGAGATCGAGGTGCCGTTGAAGACATCGTGATCGACGTTTCCGCTAATGCCGGGAATCGTTCCGGTGCTGGTGTATTGCCAAAAGTCCCAGGAACTTCCGCCCCAAAGGTTACAACTCGAACAGCAACTCCACGGCGTTCCGGTTTGTGGATCCTGGCCGTTGTAATTGGCAACATCATTTCCCATTGTGGACAAACTGCTGTCAAAGTTGCACATGAAACTGGCGCTCGAATACAGAATAATTGTGATACTGACGCCATTGGAAGCGGCTTTCGCGGTAACGGCATTGACCCACTGGGTCGCCCAATCGGCGTAGCTGGTTGCGCCGATATGGCCATTAAACTCCTCGATGTCCAGCATAGGCATGAGGGTTTTGCCATCGGCCAAAATATGGGGACCAGCGAGAGCCCAGAAGTAATTGGCCTCGGTGATCGCGCTATTCGTCGCCGGGGTGGCGTAATGATAAGGTCCCATGATCACGCCGGCCGCCTTGCCATTGTTCATATTGGCGACGTAATTCACATTGGTCAGGTAGGCGCCGCGAGTGGCTTGAGCCCAGGCAAACGTAACACCCGAACCGGCGACACTCGTCCAATTGATCGTGTTTTGAAAGCGGGACACGTCGATGCCGAGAACGCGAGCCACGGCCTGCCCGGTTCCCACGGTCAGAAACAAGGCCATAATGGCGAGCATCAAAGCCATTCGACGGCTTACGCAACTAATGAGGGTGGATTGTTTTGAACACAGAATGGAGATGAGTGGGCTTTTCATTGATGGAATAGACGATTCGTTTCGTTGTTGTTCAAAAAAGGGGACGTTCCCCCTTTGTAGCATACTGACCTATTGAAGCAATGGAATTCTCCCTGATTGAAGGCACAAAAAAACCGGAGCCGCGTGGCGACTCCGGTTTCTCGAATATTCTAGAAATTACGGCACGTAAATGAATTTGATACCGTCGGCCATGACACTCAGCCCGGCACCGACGAAGTTATCGGTAATCTTTACGTTTCCGGTGGTTCCAGCCGTAAAGTTATACGTTCCTACCAAATTCCATTTACCACCATTGACCTGCTGATTGACTGGGACGGTTTGTGCGCCGCCGTTGTACGTTACCACCACGGGTGCGTTGGTAGCGCGGTTAGCCCCTTGTGGGTGCCATTCATAGACTTGATAGTTGCCAGTCGTCCCAACAGTCGGGGTGTAGGTCACGAACGCCGTACCAGTGCCAGGGCTCTTGAAGCGGTAGTCCGTGCCCAGCTTATCAGTCGAAGCCGTTCCGGTCGACCATGTGCCAGTCACCGTCGCGGCCGGGTTATCGATGATGATATCAGTCACAGACTGCGTCGTTGCACTCACTTGAGCCGTGTTCGCCGAAGAGCCACCGGAGTTGCTGGCGCGTACCACGAAATAATAGGTGGTCGCTACAGCCAAACCAGAATTCGTGTAAGCAATCGTATTCGCAGACAAGGTGGCGACGTCCGTATAAGGTCCACCGCTGGTCGTGCTGCGAGCAACAATGAAGCTTGTTTCGTTGGCCGAATTATCAACCCACGTCAGTTTAATCGAAGTCGGGCTCAACACCGTTGCCGCCAGGCCACTCGGCGCAGCAGGCACTGCCAGCAACGTCGTTGCACTGGCTTGCGCTGAGTTCAGCGAAGAACCGTTTCCGTTGCTGGAACGAACGACATAGTAATACGTCGTGTTCGCCGGCAAACCGGTATTGTTGTAAGCAGTCACGTTTGCACCCAACGTCGCGATGTCGGTGTAAGGCCCGCCAGACGTTGTGCTGCGTCCTACGATGAAGTTCAGTTCGTTGGTCGAGTTATCGGTCCACGCCAGATTGATCTGGGATGCGCTGATTGCAGTAGCCGTCAGGCCACTCGGCACCGCAGGAGCGGGTGATGCGGTCGCGCCGGTTGCCTGCGCGGAATTAGCTGACGTTCCACCAGCATTGGTAGCGCGCACCACAAAATAGTAGGTCGTGCTCGGAGCCAAACCTGTATTGCTGTAGGACGTGACGTTCGCACCCAAAGTGGCGACCGTCGTGTAAGGCCCGCCAGACGTTGTGCTTCGTGAGAGGATAAAATTAGTTTCGTTTGAGGAATTATCCACCCACGCCAGATTGATTTGCGTCGTGCTGATCGTCGTCGCTGTCAACCCGCTCGGAGCCGCAGGCGCTGCTACCATCGTCGTTGCACTCGCTTGCGCTGAGTTCGCCGAAGATCCACCAGCATTGGAAGCGCGCACCACGTAGTAATAGGACGTGCTCGCAGCCAAACCAGTATTGCTATACGAGGTGACGTTCGCACCCAATGTAACAATGTCCGTGTAAGGTCCACCCGATGTCGCGCTGCGCGCTACGATAACGCTGGTTTCAGTCGTGGAATTATCCACCCACGCCAGATTGATTTGCGTCGCGCTAATCGTCGTCGCTGTCAATCCGCTCGGAGCCGCAGGCGCTGCTACCATCGTCGTTGCACTTGATTGCGCTGAGTTCGCGGAAGCACCGCCAGCATTGGAAGCGCGCACCACGTAGTAGTAGGTCGTATTCGCCGAAAGACCGATGTTGCTGTACGAGGTTACATTCGCGCCCAGCGTTACGATATCCGTGTAAGGTCCACCTGAGGTCGTGCCGCGCGCCACAATGAAGCTGGTTTCATTTCCGGAATTGTCCGTCCATGATAGATTGATTTGTGAAGAACTCACCGTCGTGGCATTTAACGCGCTCGGGGCGGAAGGTGCCCCGACAGTTGTAGTCGCTGATCCCTGGTTGGACAAAGCAGAAGAACCGCCCGTGTTCACCGCCCTGACCACATAATAATAGGTCGTCCCGGCACTTAATCCAGTATCGCTGGAAGAAGTGGCATTGGCCGCAAGCGTTGCAACATCCGTATAAGGCCCGCCCGAAGTTGTGCTCCGGGAAAGAACAAAATTATCTTCATTCGAGGAATTATCCGCCCAGGAAAGATTAATCTGGGAAGTTCCTGCCGCGGTTGCGGAAAGCGCACTCGGCGCGATTGGCGCAGTGACCGCGACGACATAGGAAAACTTAATGGCATCAGCCATGACTAATTGACCGGCATCCGCGAAAGCATCTGTGATCCTGACGGAGCCCGATTGTCCAGAGGCAAGGTTAAACGTCCCAAGCAGGTTCCACTGACCGCCGCTGGCCTGTTGATTCACATTCAACGTAGCGCTGCCACCGTTGTAGTTGATAATGTGAGGAGCACCAAGGGTCCGGTTGCTGCCTTGAGGATGCCATTCATAAATCTTGTAATCACCGGCAGTAAAGATGTCAGGATTGAAGAGCAAAGAGGCCGCGCCAGCGCCTTGGGATTTATAGCGATAATCTGAGCCAAATTTATCCAAAGATCCCGTTCCAATACTCCATGAACCGGAAACAGTCGCGGAGGAATTGTCGATAATGATGTCAGCGACTGACGCACCAGTCGTTACGCTGGCTTCACTTGAGTAGGCAGAATAGCCGCCGTGATTTTCAGAACGGACGGCATAGTAGTATGTGGTATTTGCTCCGACTTCACGGTCCGCGTAAGCAGTGGAACCCGCAGGAATGGTTGCGATGTCAGTATAAGGCCCACCAGAAGTGGTGCTGCGAGAGACAATCCAATCAAACTCATCCGTCGCATTGTCTGCCCACGTTAAACTGATGACTGGCCCCGTCGAAGCCGTCGCGCTCAACGCGGTCGGAGTGGGCGGAACTGGAATAACATAAGCAAAGCGCACCGCGTCGGCCATTACCAGCTGGCCTACATCCGGGGTGGCATCCGTAATTTTTACGTTGCCCGTGGTACCTGCATTAAAAGGGAAAGTTCCCAGTAACACCCATGAACCACCCGTTATCGTCTGATTCACCTTCACCGTACTGGAACCACCACTGTAAGTGATAATACACGGAGCATTGGTTGTACGGTTGGCACCTTTAGGATGCCATTCGTAAACTTTGTAGCTACCAGTAACTGAAATCGTCGGCGTAAACTGCAAGTAAGCCGTTCCAGTCCCCTGCCCTTTACTACGGTAATCTGTTGCGTATTTATCGGCCGAGCTTGTTCCCAGGGTCCATGAACCAACCATCGTCGCCGCCTGATTGTCCACAATTACGTCGGGCACTCCCCACGCATCACCAATCGTTACAGCCGCAATGGCCGGCCATTGATTCGAAGAATGCTCATGCGCATCCCACCAGTTAATGCTTTTATAGCCGCCCACGGTTACGGCATTGGCATCGGCAGCGACGGCATTTGCAAACGCCGTAATTTCCGAGTTGGGAATGCTCGTATTGTCTGCTTGCCCAATGGGAATCAACGGCTTGATCGCATTGGTCCAAATTCCTGCGAGAGAATTCTGCCAGTTGCCCCATTCGGAATCCATGTCAGCAACCATTTGTGCAGGTGTGACGCCAATGTAACCCCAATAGTCCTGGGGCATAACGACATCGCAATAGTAACCAAACTCTTTATAAGGAAACGACGAATGCAAACTGATGTAAGGCATCGGTGCATGCCCGAGCAAACGATTCGGATAAGCAGCCTTGATGGCAGTGCAATATTGAATAGCTCGGCTCGGTCCATTCGTTCCTAATCGTGAACTTTCCCATTCAGCTTCCGCATCGATCACAAAACCATCTGCGCCCAGGGCGAGACAATTGGTCGCAAGCGCGATTTCGCCCGCGACATCCGTTCCATACGACCGGGTATACGCAAAAATCTTCAGCCCGACTTTGTGCGCCTGAGTAACGAGGTTGGCCGTAAATTGGTTGCCGGTGGTTGGGTAGTTTGTGGAACCAGTCCCCGCCTTAACAATGACGTAATTCATCCCCTGGTTCTTTTCATAAGACATCAAGCTTTGAATATCCGTAACCCCGGGCACCTGGTTATTCAGTTTAGCGATCGAGGTAGAAATGGACCAGATCCAATCGCCTTTACCCATGTTCTTGGGGTCGATTCCGCCATCAAGCGCTTTGGCCACCTGGCCTAACGCCAAAAGAGCGAGGATCATAGGGCAAAGTTTGCCGACAACAGAATGGAATGGGATTTTCATGGATGATGGACGGTTTTTTTGCGTTGCTCGTTGTTCTGAAAAGGGACCCTTCTTTTCTAGCATACCGGACTATTGAAGCAATGGAATTCTGCCTGATTGAAGGCACAAAAAACAACCGGAGCCGCGTGGCGACTCCGGTTTCTCGAATATTCTAGAAATTACGGCACGTAAACGAATTTGATACCGTCGGCCATGACGCTCAGTCCGGCACCAATGAAGTTATCAGTAACCTTCACGGTCCCAGTTGTTCCAGCCAGGAAGTTATACGTCCCGGTTAGCAAGACCCATGTTCCACCGTTCACCTGTTGGTTAACCGTCACGGTCGGTGATCCGCCGTTATAGTTAATTACCACCGGAGCATTCGTTGGGCGGTTGGCACCTTGCGGATGCCATTCATAGATGCGGTAGTTGCCGGGTGTCACGATCGTCGGAGTGAAGGTCAGGAATGCTGTTCCAGTACCCGCACTCTTGAAGCGGTAGTCCGTCCCAAATTTATCTGTCGAACTCGTGCCGCTTGACCACGTGCCGGTTACTGTAGCCGACGGGTTATCGATAATGATGTCAGCAACGGCGGTTGTAGTTGCAGTGGCCTGTGCTGAATTTGCGGATGCACCGCCTGAATTTGTTGAGCGGACAACGTAATAATATGCAGTGGATGGGATCAGGCTGGAATTGGTATAAACCGTCGTGTTCGCAGCCAGAGTCGCGATATCCGTATAGGGGCCGCCACTGGTCGTCCCGCGTGCTACGATAAAACCAGTTTCGTTCGCCGAATTGTCGGTCCAAGTCAGTTTAATCTGAGATCCATTCAATGCAGTGGCAATCAATCCACTCGGAGCAGCAGGAGCACCCACTGAAGTGGTCGCGCTGGCTTGCGTGGAGTTGGTCGAGGAACCGCTTCCATTGCTGGACCGGACCACAAAGTAGTAGGTTGTGCTCGAGGCCAAACCAGTGTTGGTGTACGAGACAATGTTTGCGCCCAGGGTAGCGATGTCGCTGTAAGGGCCGCCGGAAATGGTGCTACGAGCGACAATGAAATTGATCTCATTGGCAGAATTATCAGTCCACGTCAGCTTGATTGAAGAAGAACTGAGCGTCGTAGCAATTAATCCTGTCGGGGCCGCGGGTGCGGGCGACAGAGTAGTTGCGCTCGCTCGAGCCGAGTTTGCAGAGGTGCCGCCAGCATTCGAAGCCCGGACAACGTAATAATATGTGGTACTCGGAGCTAACCCAGTATTGCTGTAAGAGATGACATTAGCGCCAAGAGTCACAATATCCGTGTAAGGCCCACCGGCAATTGTGCTTCGTGCGACAACGAAATTCGCTTCATTGGAGGAATTGTCCGTCCAGGCGAGGTTTATTTGAGTGGTGCTGATTGTGGTGGCCGTGAGCCCACTCGGAGCAGAAGGAATAGTTACCAACGTAGTCGCACTGGCCTGCGCCGAATTAGCGGATGAACCACCCGCATTGGAAGCGCGAACGACATAGTAATAAGTCGTTGTCGCAGCAAGCCCGGTGTCGTTGTAGCCGACCGTATTGGCCGCCAGTGTCACAATATCCGTATAAAGCCCGCCTGAAGTCGTGCTGCGCGCGACAATAAATCCGGTTTCGTTGGCTGAATTATCCGTCCAAGCCAAATTAATCTGAGACGCACTGATCGCAGTGGCAGTCAGACCACTCGGCGCAACCGGCGCGGTGGGCAATGTGGTCGCACTGGCCTGCGCGGAATTAGCAGATGAACCACCCGCATTGGAAGCGCGAACGACATAGTAATAAGTCGTTGCCGCCGTGAGGCCGGTGTTGTTGTAGCTGACCGTGTTGACCGCCAGTGTGACAATATCGGTATAAGGCCCGCCTGATGTCGTGCTACGCGCTACAACAAATCCGGTTTCGTTCGTTGAATTATCCGTCCAGGCCAAATTAATTTGAGATGCACTGATTGCAGTGGCGGTCAAACCACTCGGAGCAGAGGGAATGGTTACCAACGTGGTTGCACTGGCCTGCGCCGAATTAGCGGAGGAACCACCCGCACCGGAAGCGCGAACGACATAGTAATAAGTCGTTGCCTCCGCGAGCCCGGTATTGTTGTAGCTGACGGTGTTGGCCGCCAGTGTCACAATATCGGTATAAGGCCCACCTGATGTCGTGCTACGCGCGACGACAAATCCGGTTTCGTTGGCTGAATTATCCGTCCAGGCCAAATTAATCTGAGACGCGCTGATAGCAGTGGTGGTCAGGCCGCTCGGCGCATTCGGCACAGGGAGAGCGACCAGTTTAAGCGCATCCGCGATGACAATGTTTGTTCCGGTGTTACCGTCAGTAATTTTGATATTACCGGAATTTCCAGCGGCAAAGCTATATGTGCCAATCAAATTCCAGGCGCCTCCGCCGACCTTTTGATTAACGAGGTTTGTAACGTTACCTCCGTTGTAGCTGATAACATACGGTGCGTTAGTGGCACGATTTCCACCCTGCGTATGCCACTCGTAAACTTCGTAGTTACCGGTGCTGGTAACATAAGGAGTATATTTAAGAGAGTTAGCACCCGAACCGCTGCCGATGTATCGATAGTTTGATCCGTATTTGTCTGTGGAAGACGAACCCGTTGCCCAGTTTCCTGTCACGACAGCCGAAACGTTATCAATGAGGAGATCTGTTTCAAATGTTGTCGCACTGGCTTCAGCCGAGTTAGCAGAGGTTCCACCCGAATTCGATGCGCGGACGACATAATAATATGTGGTGTTCGTCGCACGGCCAGTATCGCTGTAAGCCGTTACATTGGCACCGAGCGTAGCAATGTTGGTGTAAGGACCACCGACCGTCAGGCTGCGCGCCAAAACAAAGCTGGTTTCATTTGCAGAATTGTCCGTCCAGGAAAGATCAATCCGGGTTGAACTGATTGCCACTGCCGCCAACGCAGACGGCGCAGCAGGAGCCAACGGCAACGTTGTCGCACTTGCTTCAGCTGAGTTTGCAGAAGCGCCTCCGGAGTTTGACGCGCGAACCACATAGTAATAGGTGGTATTGGCAGACAAACCGGTATTATTGTAAGCAACTGTATTTGCCGCCAGGGTAGCGATATCAACATACGAACCACCAGACGTCGTGCTGCGAGCCACAATCATGCTGGTTTCATTTCCTGAATTGTCAGTCCAGCTCAAATTGATTTGAGAAGCACTGATCGTCGCGGCGGATAAACCACTTGGTGCAGCAGGCGCGAGCGGAAGAGTCGTAGCACTGGCCTGCGCCGAGTTGGCTGAACTGCCACCCGTGTTCGAGGCGCGAACGACGTAGTAATAGGTGGTATTCGCAGTCAAACCGCTGTTGTTGTAACTGGTCGCATTGGCCGCGACGGTCACGATATCGGAATAAGGACCGCCGTTCACCGTGCTTCGCGCGACCGTGAAACCAGTTTCGTTAGCGGAATTATCGTTCCAGCTCAGATCAATCTGCGTGGCGCTGACGGTAGAGGCACTCAGTCCACTCGGTGCCGCCGGAGGCAACGGAAGAGTCGTCGCAGTTCCCTGACCGGAATTGGCAGAATCGCCGCCCGTATTGCTGGCGCGAACCACGTAGTAATAAGCGGTATTTGCACTCAAACCTGTATCGCTATATCCAGTGGCATTTACACCCAGGGTGACGATATCATTGTATGGCCCACCCGGCGTGGCGCTGCGTGCCACGATAAATGCAGTTTCGTTGGAGGAATTGTCGGCCCAGCTCAAATTAATTTGCGAAGCGCTGACGGTAGAGGCACTCAATCCACTTGGAGCCGTTGGCGCATTCGGCAATGTAGTAGCACTGGCCTGCGCAGAATTAGCGGAGGAACCACCAGTGTTGCTCGCGCGAACGACGTAATAATAGGTGGTGTTCGCAGTCAAACCGCTGTCGCTGTAACTGGTCGCATTAGCTGCGGCGGTCACGATATCGGAATAAGGACCACCGTTCACCGTGCTTCGCGCGACCGTGAATCCGGTTTCGTTCGCGGAATTATCACTCCAGCTCAGATTGAGCTGCGTGGCGCTTACGGTAGAAGCATTCAGCCCACTTGGTGCCGCGGGAGGCAGCGGAAGAGTCGTCGCAGTTGCTTGACCAGAATTCGCAGAGTCGCCACCTGTGTTGCTGGCCCGCACCACATAATAATAGGCGGTATTCGCAATCAAACCAGAATCGCTATATCCGGTAACGTTCGCACCCAATGTCGCAATGTCGTTGTAAGGTCCACCAGAACTTGCGCTGCGGCCAACCACGAAGCTCGTTTCATTTGAGGAATTGTCAGCCCAGCTCAGGTCAATTTGGGAGGCACTTACAGTCGATGCCGACAGTCCACTTGGCGCGGTCGGAGCATTCGGCAAGGTGGTTGCACTTGCTTGCACGTCATTAGCAGAGTCACCGCCAGTATTGCTGGCCCGCACGACGTAATAGTAGGTCGTGTTCGCCGTCAAACCAGTGTCGTTATAGGAAGTCGCATTGACACCCAATGTCACAATATCTGTATAAGGCCCGCCAGACGTCGCGCTACGAGCAACGACGAAGCCGGTTTCGTTGGATGAATTGTCAGCCCAGCTCAGATTGATCTGAGTCGCACTGATCGTTAACGCAGTCAAACCGCTTGGCGCACTCGGAGGATTTGGCAATGTGGTCGCACTGCCTTCCACTGAATTAGCAGAGTCACCGCCCGTGTTGCTCGCGCGCACAACGTAGTAGTAAGCAGTGTTGGCGATCAAATTGGTGTCGCTATAGGAAGTAACGTTTACGCCCAATGTCACGATGTCCGTATAAGAGCCACCGGAAGTCGCGCTACGAGCAACGACAAAACCGGTTTCATTGGACGAATTGTCAGTCCAGCTCAGATCAATCTGAGTCGCACTTATCGTCGACGCGGCTAATCCGCTGGGTACGCCTGGCGCATTTGGCAAAGTGGTTCCAGCGGCTTCCGCAGTATTGGCAGAAGAACCACCAATGTTGCTGGCCCGCACAACGTAGTAGTAAGTGGTGTTCGCCGTCAATCCGGTGTCGCTATAACCGGCCACGTTGGCGCCCAGCGTGGCGATGTCGGTGTAAGCTCCACCAGACGTTTCGCTGCGAGCGACCACAAAACTCGTTTCGTTTCCAGAATTGTCCGTCCATGACAGATCAATCTGAGTTGCATTCACTGTCGCCGCGGCCAGACCACTCGGAGCGGTCGGAGGATTAGGCAACGTCGTGGCACTCGCTTGAGCAGAGTTAGCAGAAGCACCGCCAGCATTGCCGGAGCGAACCACATAGTAATAGGTCGTGTTAGCAGAGAGACCAGTATTGCTGTAGGCGGTGACATTGGCACCCAGCGTCACGATATCAGTGTAAGGCCCACCTGAAGTAGCACTACGCGCAACAATGAAGCTCGTTTCATTTCCGGAATTATCCGTCCATGACAAATCAATCTGGGAAGCACTCACCGTCGTCGCACTCAAACCGCTCGGGGCTGATGGAGCGCCGACCGTGGTGGTAGCCGATCCCTGGTTAGACAGAGCGGATGAACCGCCGGTGTTGACAGCGCGGACTACGTAATAATAAGTCGTGCCAGCACTTAAACCGGTATTACTGTAGGAAGTCGTATTCGCCGCCAGGGTTGCAACGTCGGAATAAGGCCCACCTGAAGTCGTGCTGCGGGACAACACAAAGTTATCTTCGTTGGAAGAATTATCTGTCCACGAGAGATTGATTTGAGAAGTTCCAGCCGCGGTTGCGGAAAGTCCGCTCGGTGCGAGAGGCGCGGTAACCAGCGGAACGTAGGCGAACTTGATCGCATCGGCCATCACCAATTGGCCTGCGTCCGCGAAGCCATCCGTGATTCTGACAGACGCCGCCTGTCCCGATGCGAGGTTAAAGGTACCGAGCAGGTTCCATTTACCGCCGTTGCCCTGTTGGTTCACATTCAATGTAGCGCTGCCGCCATTGTAGCTGATGATGTGAGGGGCACCGAGGGTGCGGTTACTGCCTTGGGGATGCCATTCAAAAACCTTGTAATCGCCAGGAGTGAAGATTTCCGGAGTGAACAGTAAAGAAGCCGATCCGGTGCCTTGCGACTTGAAGCGATAGTCTGCGCCGAACTTGTCCGCCGAACCAGTCCCGATACTCCAGGAACCAGTCACCGTTGCTGATTGGTTATCAACAATAATATCGGCTACAGAAGCATCGGTCGTCGCACTGGCTTCACTTGAGTAGGCAGAATAGCCGCCATGGTTTTCAGAACGAACCGCATAGTAGTATGTGGTAGTCGCTCCGACTTCAGAGTCTGTGTAAGCCGTGCTGCCGGCAGGAAGTGTAGCGATGGCAGTGTAAGGCCCGCCAGAATTCGTGCCGCGAGAGACAATCCAATCGAATTCATCGGTGGCATTGTCTGACCAGGTCAAACTAATCAATGGGCCAGTCGAAGCGGTAGCGTTCAAGCCGACAGGAGCGGGTGGAACCGGAATGACATAAGAAAATTTGACAGCGTCCGCCATTATCAACTGTCCAGCATCGGGGGTGGCATCCGTAATTTTGATGTTGGCAGACGTTCCGGCAACGAATGGAAAAGTCCCAAGCAACACCCAGGATCCGCCGGTCAAGGTCTGGTTCACCTTTATGTTCGTTGTTCCACCGCTGTAAGTAAGGATGCAGGGTGCATTGGTCGTCCGGTTGGATCCCTTCGGATGCCATTCATACACTTTGTAATCGCCAGGAACAACAATCGTCGGGGTGAACGTTAATGAAGCCGTTCCGGTCCCCTGCCCTTTGCTGCGATAATCGGCCGCGTATTTATCGGCCGAGCTGGTTCCTAAAGTCCAGGTTCCAACCATTGTCGCCGCCTGGTTATCAACGATCACATCGGGCACACCCCACGCGTCACCGATTGTGACCGCAGCGATAGCAGGCCAATGATTGGATGAATGTTCATGTGCATCCCACCAGTTAATGCTCTTATAGCCGCCAGCCGTGGCACCATTTGTATCCGCGTTGACCGCATTGGCAAAAGCCGTAATTTCCGAAGCCAGAACGTTGGTATTATCCGCCTGACCAATGAGTAGGAGCGGCTTAATCGCGTTGGTCCAGGTGCCGGAGAGAGAATTCTGCCAGTTGCGCCATTCCGTATCCACGTCAGCAAGCGTCTGTTCCGGTGTCAGCCCGAAATAGCCCCAATAGCATTGCGGCATCACAACATCGCAATAGTAACCAAATTCTTTGTAAGGGAACGATGAATGCAGGGAAATGTACGGCATGGGCGCATGGCCCAAAAGGCGGGTCGGATAGGCAGCTTTGAGCGCTGCACCATACTGCATCGCACGGCTTGGCCCATTGGTTCCCAAACGTGAGCTTTCCCATTCCGCTTCCGCATCAATCACCCAACCGTCTGCACCCAGCGCCAGGCAGTTAGTCGCCATGGCAATTTCCCCTGCCATGTCGGTTCCATAAGACCGGGTATAGGCAAAAATCTTCAAACCGACCTTGTGCGCCTGAGTGACGAGATTGGCAGTAAATTGCGGGCTTGCCTGCGATGGGTAATTCGTCGAACCAGTCCCAGCTTTGACAATGACGTAATTCATCCCTTGGTTCCTTTCGTACGACATCAAGCTTTGAACGTCCGTCACCCCGGGTACCTGGTTATTCAGCTTGGCAATCGAAATAGACACCGACCAGATCCAGTCTCCCTTCCCCATGTTTTTAGGATCGATTCCGCCATCAAGCGCTTTTGCCTGATGCGTAAAACCGAAAAGCAAAGCCAAACAGGCGAATGCAGCAAGGAGTTTAGAACGAAGGGTGGAGTTTTTCATAAGGACACGAAGGTTTTGTTGTGGCGGCATTATGGACGAATTCATGTGATCAACGTTTTTTACGAAGCCAACGGGTTTACACCGCACAAACCCGTCCATTGCCACCCAATTCGCACGAACAACCGAAGACCAATCCCCGCAACGGAACGACCTCAAAACTGAGAATCAAGAACGCTAAGCAAATCTCGGAACACTAATAATTGGTAAGGAAAAACACCGACTGGGAACATTCCCAGTCGGTGTATTTGGTTTATTTATCGTCTATTGCGAGACGTAAACCAGTTTCACCGCGTCGGCGACGATGACGGTTCCCGTGGTGAAATTATCGACGACACTGACCGTGCAGGCGGTTCCCTGCGAGAAGCTGAAGGTTCCCAGCAGGTTCCAAGTGCCACCCGAACCAGTTTGGTTAATGACAAAGGTTTGAGAAGCTCCCGTGTCACCATTATTTAACCGGTATTTTGCATCCACGGCCCGGTTAGCTCCAGCCGTATGCCATTCATAAACTTGATAAACCCCGCTGGCTGCGACGTTGGGCACGAATTGGCAACTCGCCGCCCCCGTTCCAGGTCCTTTATAGTTATAATTCGCCCCGTACTTGTCAGTGGAGCTGGTGCCAGTGGTCCAACTGCCTACCAGCGAAGCGGATGCGTTATCCATGATTATATCCGACGGCACGGGAAGGAACTTGATCGCGTCTGCTATCGCAATTTGCGTGGCGTCGGTAAACCCATCGGTGATACGGACGTATCCAGCCGCCCCGGATATCATGTTAAAGGTCCCGAGAAGATTCCATTTTCCGCCGTTGGCCGTCTGGTTGATATTGATCGTGGCAGTTCCACCGTTGTAACTCACAATATGGGGCGTCCCGGCAGAACGATTCCCCCCTTGTGTATGCCACTCGAAAATCTGATAGTCCTTAGGAACTGCAATCGTGGGTGTATATTGCAAATAGGCTGCTCCGGTTCCCATACCCTTGTATCGATAGTCCGCGCCGTATTTGTCCGTGGCACTCGACGCGGTCGTCCACGTTCCCACCACGCTGGCGGCACCATTGTCCAGGACGATGCTGCCATCATTCGAGCTGATCGGCGAAAGCGCATTGGTCTTGATCGCG
>JAQGOU010000099.1 GCA_028293445.1 Verrucomicrobiales bacterium
AGCAGGCTGTTGAAAAACCCTCTTGTCTCGTAGGAGACGAGGTGACGAGTCTCAAATTTCCTCGGTTTTCAGCAGAGAAGTTAGAGACTCGTTACCTCGTCTCCTACTTTTTCAACAGACTGCTAGGTCTTGCGCTTGTTCAGCGTCCGCTGAACAGCCGCTTGATCACCTGATACTTCTCTGCGTTCGTTTGCGGATCCTGATGTTTATAGATCAACACACCATCGGCTGAGGTCATGCCGTTGCCGACGGCCTTCTCGACGTAATCGGTTGTCGTCGCGCCAAGGCGGCTGTGAGCGGATGCATAGACATCAAGGATGATCGGCATGTCCGGGCCGAACAAGTCGCGCAGTGTTTCAACTTCCCTTGTCACGTGATTGGGATTTGTCAGGTTTGCTCCGCCAGACTCATCGCGATAGGGAAACAACACACCATCGAGCAAAGGGCCGTAGCTCTTTGCGAAACTCGCATCGGTCTTGGTAAAGTAGCAGCAGGGTATGAATGCCAGTTTGGGATTAATCGTATGCGAAGCGACAACTACTTTGCCGAGATACTCGGGCGTAAACAATTTCAGGTTCCAGGTAAAATCATCGACGCTCCAAGCGACCAGATTGGGTTCCTTCAAACTGAGTTTAGCCATTTCCACGGCCCAACGTTCGTAGTCCAGTCGGAACGGTTCCGAGTAGAGACTGGACTTCGGTGGCGATTCGGTCGGCGGCATCAACGTAATCCAGACATTGATTTTCTTTGCGCGGGCGAGCGGCAGGAAGCGTTGGATCTCTTCCCAATCGTTGGTGTAAGAGTGAAACGCCCAGTGATAGGTGTTCGCGTGAATGTCTTCCAATTCCGTGAGCAGCTTTTGCAGATCGGCGTGGCCATCGGGTAAACGCGAAGGCGCGCCGTAAGTGCCGATCACGCCACGACCGACATCATGGCGCGAAAAGGTTTTCTTCAGCACCATTGAGCCTGACTGCCGTGGCGTGCTGAGGATCGGGTAAGCAGCACTCTTCTTTTTCACCGGCTTCTCGAGCCCGAGTGCAAATTGCTCCTTAATAATGGCGAACTTCTCCGGTGTGCGTGCTTTGCCTTGATGACAGTAAATCATCACGCCATCGGCTGAGCGACGGGCGCGTTCGATGACCTCCGCTGTGTACTTCGGTGAAGATTGATCAGGAAACCGCATATGCACCGACGCGTAAACGTCCACAATCACCGGGATATCCTCGCCGATCAACGCCCTGATCGTCGCCACCTCAGATTCGACGAGCGACGCATCGATCAGGTTGTGCGCACCGGATTCAGCCTTGTAAGGAAACAGCACGCCGTCGAATAATTCTTTGTATTGCGTCCAAAACACCGGCTTGTAATCGCGGTAGTAAAGGCACGGGATGAACGCCAGATTGGGATTCACCTTCCGTCCCTGTTCAATAATCTTTTTGAAAGCGTCCGGCGTGAACGTCTTTTTCGAGTTGGCCCAGAAATCATCGATGCTCCAGGCGACGAGGTTCTTCTCCCGAAGGCTGAGTTTTGCGATCTCCTCCGCCCATTTGCCGTAATCTTGTCGGAACGGCATGGCGTCATGATATTTCGGCGACGATTCTGTCGGCGGCACGACTGTGACCCAAACTTTGATATTCTGTTTGGCTGCGCGCGGAAGAAACTCGTGTAGATCATCCCAGTCGGTCTCGGCATGCCAGAGGAGCCAGTTGTAGCTGTTGGCTTTGAGTTCGTTCAGTTCGCTGAGCAATGTGTCCAGATCCACATGCCCGTTCTTGAGTCGCGGCTCTCCGTCATACGTGCCGAGCACCCCACCCAACGCCTCGCGGCGAGCGGTCGCGTGACTGGCGGCCTGACTGACAAAACAAAAGAGAACGAGTGGTAAAAGGAATTTAATCAAACGCATGCGCTCCCAGTGGACGGACACCATCGGGTGCGCCTTCAAAGAATTTCCGTTTGGAGCACTCCAACTCGCGCCAATGCAAGTCAGCATGAATGAGATTTCTCATGTGCAGCCAATCATTTCATCCTGCGCCTGATTGACCGCTGCAAATGATTTTGTTACAAACATCAAACCTTAACCCAGAAAGCTCTCACACCATGTCCAATATCCGTTCCGTTCTTGCAGGTTTCGGGTTCGCCGTTTATCTGCTCAGTTCCAGCGCTCAAGCCCAATCCACCGCTTCCCTGCAATACGCCATGGGAAATCCGAGCGGTGCGACCACCGATACGAGTTTTCCGGCCAATTACTTTATCTCCAAACCGCAGTATGCGATGTCGTATTATCGCGACCATGGCATTCCCAACTGGGTGAGTTGGCATCTCGGTAATCTGGATCTGGGCAGCGCGGCCCGTTGCGATTGTTTCAGCTCGGATACCACACTCCCGACCGGTTGGTATCGCGTGACGACTTCGAGTTACACCAGCAGCGGCTATGATCGCGGTCATATGTGTCCATCGGCCGATCGCACGGCCACCAGCGCGGACAACTCCGCCACCTTCAAAATGACGAACATTCTGCCGCAAGCACCGGATAACAACCAGGGACCATGGGCGGCGATGGAAGATTACCTGCGTTCACTGATCGCGTCTGGCAAAGAGCTTTACGTCATCAGCGGTGGTGATGGCTCCAAAGGCACCATCGATGTCGGTCGTGTGCAGATTCCCGCTTACACCTGGAAAGTCGTCATGGTGTTGAACGAAGGCAGTAGCGATCTTTCTCGCGTGACTACTTCGACCCGCCTCATTGCCGTCGATATGCCGAATAACCAAGGCATTCGCGCCAACGATTGGAAAAGCTATCGCACCTCGGTGGACCAGATTGAAGCGTGGACCGGCTATAATTTGTTTAGCGCCGTTCCTGCGAGTATCCAGAGCGTGATCGAAGCGAAGGTGGATAACCTTTAATCCGTAGATTTCGTAAGTGCGAAAGCCCGTTCAGGGAACTGAGCGGGCTTTTTTTAAAAGCGACGACCTGGGGCAATTCTCAAAAGATTTCCGATTAGAAAGGGTGGCCAAATGGTCTGCGGTAAAAGTAACCGCATTGGCGACACGAACGTTTCCCCTCACCTTAATCCTCTCCCCGGAGAGGCGAGGAGACCAGAAACGCTTTGTTCAATTTTGACCTATAAGACTGAACCAACGCCCTCCGGTTTCCTCGCCCCTTTGGGGAGAGGATTAAGGTGAGGGGAAACGCCCGAATTAACACGAGCGCGTTCTATCTGGAATTATTTTGAGAATCACCTGACGACCGCTACTGATTCCTCATCCACCAGCGATTGTTCCGGCGATATTCCTCAAACACGCGATCGCCTAGAATCTCTTTCAAACGCAGTTCCGTTTTGCCCTGCATTTCCTCGAGGGCGGCATTGCGTTGGTCTTCACGCAACTGCGTGTTTCCATTCAACTGCTCCGCCTGCAACTGATCGCGCTTCTTCAACTCATAAACATCGTTAGCCGCGGTTTCCGGCAGCCCGAAATAGGCGGTCATCCGCAGGGTGTTCTGATAATCAATATCGCGCGAACGTTGTAAATCCTGGTAGCGACCTTCGCCGAATTCGCTCTTTAGGTTCTGCTGCACTTTTTGTTCTGTCTCCACCCGTGCCTGCAAGACGTTCGGGTCACGCACGTCGGTGCTCGCGTTCATCTGGGCTTCAGAAATCTTTCGCTGCTCAAACAACTTTCGAAACTCTGCCTCGGTCGGATTAAAACCGGCCAGTTCCGCCCGCAAATGGTTGGCGCTTTCCGATGTCCTCAGATCAAAGTCGAACAATTCCTCAGCCGTCAGCAACGATTCGATTTCGGACCGCCGTTGCTTTCCTAAAGCATCCAGCTTTCCCATCGTTTCCTCTGTCATCACTCCTGCCGAGTCCCATTCCGTCGCGGCCTGTTCCAAATCGAAGAATTTCTCCTGAAGTCGTTTGAGTTTATCCCGTTTATCGGCCGCCAGGAACGCCAGTTTACGCTCGGCCAGATCCTCGTTGCCCCAGAGTTCATATTTCTTGAGCTTTTCCAATGCATCCGGTCCAAGGATCTCGGCGAGCAACGCCCGCTTCTGAGTCTGCAACTCCCGCCTCAACCTTTGGCTTTTAATTGCTTCACGTGAAGGTAGTTCATCCTGCGCTTCCCAATATTTCCATTCGTTTGCCGTGGCCAGGCTCCGGGCCTTCATGGCGAAGAGAGTATTCACGTCCGCCACAATGATATCGAAGATGGTTTCCTCCGGGCAGCCGATGGCGCGCAGGTTTTGGACATACTTCTTGTAATCCGCCGATTCCACGGCGCGCCAGTCCAGACGAACGACATGGTTGGTCGTCGCCGCAGCCGCGTTTACAGAATTAGTCCCCTGGCCCGCCGACGGAACATTCTGGAGCAAACCGGGAGAGGATTTCTTAAGAAAGTAGCCGCCGATCAACACCACATTCACTGCGGCAGAAAGGGCGAGAACGACGCGAAGGTTCATACTGAAGGACAATCGATTTTTGGCCTGAGTTCAATCGTTTTCGCCTGCGGACCGCAACTATTCTGGCTCCAGACCGTCCGGCCCCATTCCGGTTGAGACAGCGATGCGCCCGCGCGAGACTTTTTTAGAGTTCAAAAAAACTTTTTGCCTTCCGAAATATTTTTTTGAACTCTAAAAAAGTTGCTACGGAACAAAATAATGTTTTTTAGACTCTAAAAAAGTTGCTACGGAACAAAATAATGTTTTTTAGACTCTAAAAAAGTTGCTACGGAACAAAATAATGTTTTTTAGACT
>JAQGOU010000143.1 GCA_028293445.1 Verrucomicrobiales bacterium
AATCAAAGACATCGAAGCTCTCCGGGCGGCTTGCGTAGAATTGGGATTAACCGTTCTGCAGAAAGCGGAAGCCCGTGGCTTCATCAACAATAAACAATCAGGCGATTACGTTGTCCGGCTGAAAGGCCCGTACGACATCGCCTTGAATAAACAACCGGATGGTTCGTTCGGGCTGACTTCCGACTTATGGGAGGGTCATGTCGAAAAGGAGGTGGGAACCGGTTACGGCAAACTCCTCCAGCTTTACGCGGTTCATAAAGCAACGCGTGAAGCCCGGAGAAAGGGACACTTGGTCAAACGTTCGCTGCAAAAGAACGGGGCCATCAAACTCGTGATTGCGGGGGTGTCATGAAAACTGTCGAAATCATCATCTCCCCTGGTGGAGAGATTCAAATCGATGCGGTCGGGTTCAACGGACCTGATTGCGAACGGGCAACACGCTATCTGGAGGAAGCGCTTGGAGTTGTCGGTAACCGGGTCAAGAAACCAGAACACCAGCAACGAAACCGCACGAAAGCTCAACAGAAGGTCGGATTATGAACACTGCCGTGGTCACGTTCGATTCCTCTGGCAAGGGTTCGTGTCTCTTCACCGAATTGATTGATCTCCATTCGATCGGTTCACTTGAAATCACTCGCGCCACCACCATTGAGTTCAACAACACGACTCAGTTATGGGAAGTCAGGCAAAACGGCGCAGTAATGTTTCAAAACCATTCCCGTGCGATTTGCCTCACCTGGGAACATCAAGAGTTTAACCGCTAACACTATGAACAAGCCCATTCAACGGGTCTGGGCGTTCCGTTCAGATTCCAATGCCGAAGTGGAATACCAGACGCTGCTTTATGCCGATGGATCCACCTCGTGCAACTGTGCGGGTTGGACTCGTCGTGTGGCCAGTGACGGCAGTCGCTCCTGTAAACACACCCGTTGGGTGGATATGGGCGCGGCTGACTATCACTGCTCCGGAAAGCACGAATACGGAAAACAAAAACCAAAGGAGAATCATGCCAAAGAAATCAAATCAACAAACCGACTCGGGCGTCGCAAGTTCGCTGTCTGAGTTGGGATTAAAGATCGTTCGTTACATCAGGGCCGGCTATGCCGGCTTATATCTCGTCTCTCCGGAAGAACAACGGGTGGAGGCAGAGATGAAATCAGTTATTGATCACATCAACAGCACCCAAAAGGAGTCGGAAAAGTTTCAGCTCTGCTACTGGTCGGTTGTCGATGGGATTGTTAACACCCACACAAAACAGGTCCGGGAAGCCAATGATCCTTTGGAACTGTTGCAGGCGATCAGCGAAGAGAAGGAGCGGACGGTATTCCTATTGAAGGATTATCACCTGTTTCTTGAGGAGCCGAATCCGATAGCGCTCAGGAAACTCAAAGATGTTCTGTTCGAAGCAAAGACGAAACAGAAGCCAGTGATCCTGGCCGGCTGTCGGCTGGTCCTTCCACCTGAGCTGGAACGGGAACTTACTGTCATCGAGTTCTCGCTGCCCGGTAAGGAAGTGCTCAGACGCGTGCTCCATGGAGTAATGGAGTCAGCCGGGCTGAAGAGTATGGAGGCTGAGCAGGAGGATAAAGTGGTCGATGCAGCCAGTGGGTTGACGACCATGGAAGCGGAGAATGCCTTCGCGTTGTCATTCGTTCAGGCCCGCGCGATTGAGCCATCAGTTGTTTCGCGGGAGAAAGCTCAAGCAGTCAAAAAGAATGGTCTGCTCGAAATCGTTGAGACATCCGAATCGCTGGATTCAATTGGCGGGCTCGACTGTTTGAAGGACTGGTTGCTTCAACGTAAAGGAGCATTCAGCAAAAGAGCGGCTGAGTTCGGTTTGCCATCACCAAAAGGGGTGCTGATCCTGGGCATCCCTGGCACCGGAAAGTCACTCACTGCTAAAGCCACTGCTGCCGTGTTCGGCATCCCGTTGCTGAAACTGGACGTCGGCCGGATCTTCGGTGGCCTGGTGGGACAGTCGGAAAGCAACTTCCGCTCGGTCATGCAAACAGCAGAGGCGATCGCGCCCTGTGTCCTGTGGCTCGACGAGATCGAAAAAGGGTTCTCGGGCGCCAAGAGTTCTGGTTCGACGGACGGAGGCACTTCAGCCCGGGTGTTGGGTTCATTTCTGAATTGGATGCAGGAGAAGAAATCTGCGGTATTTGTCGTGGCGACAGCCAATGACGTTTCGCAGCTTCCTCCGGAAATGCTTCGCAAAGGTCGGTTCGATGATCTATGGTTCGTCGATCTGCCATCACAATCGGAGCGCGAGAAGATCTGGACTATCCAGATTGCTAAGTATCGACGGAATCCAAAAGACTTCGATTGCGTTCAACTCGCCAGAGCCACCGAAGGTTTCACTGGTAGCGAAATCGAAAACGCGTTCGTAGACGCAATGTATCTCGCCTTTGCGGGCGGAAACGAACCCACTGACTTAACGATCGCCCAGGCGATTACAGAATGCATTCCGTTGTCGAAGCTGATGGCCGAACAGATTAGTGGCATTAGGAACTGGACGCGGGGGAGAGCTCGGGTCGCAACGTCGCCAGAGGAAAGTGAAAGAAAGGTCAGAAAAATAGCCGCGTAATGCGGGGGAAAAGGAATTCGCGTATGAATTCCTTTTCTTTAGCTGTCAGGTCCCTGTTGTCCTCAACAGGTCATTTCGAACGCCAATCTCGTCAGCCTTTTCCGGATCGCGCTGAAGGATTGAAAGAGACCATTTCCCGGGTCGGGAGTTGGCTGGGAAAATGGACCCGATTGCTACCGGTTTGAGAGCCGGTTTGATCAGCGTCTCCGGCCGTTTCTCGGTGACTGGCACCTGCCCGCTCCGAATTCAGAATTCGATCCCTTGGAGCCTGGCCATTTTTTTCGCTTCATCGTGGCCGGCTTGCGCGGCTATTCTAATCCAGTGTTTTGCCTGGCTGCGAGTCGGCTGTGATTTCCACAATTCAATACCGGCACTGTATGCTGAACTTGGCAAAAATTGGAACTGCTGTTGGCAATTGTTGCATTTCAATGAAGGCCAATCCGTAAAAGGACGGACACGCAACTTTTGACTGCATTTTGGGCATGTGGTAACGATTGGCTCAATCTCTATCGATTGACTCTGTCCTGTCCCAACGTTTGTCCTCTGCTGTGAACTAGAACCTCCTCCGATTACCTGATGTATAAACTGTCCAGCCCAAGCTCCGCCTGCAATCCCCCCGATCACAAGAAACTTCCAGACAAGTCCGTGCATGTTATTGGCACTTCCCCAAGCAACTGCCGCAATAAGCCCTCCAAGACCGCCCACCACCAAAAACGTCATTCCAGATGTGCTGTTTTGAACAGTCGGCACGTTGACGCCTCCCCATTTCGTGGATCCATAGCGCGCGTTTGCCACGTCGTTCGCAAATGCATCAAACCAGGATTCAAATTGGTTCCATTCTCTCGGGTAGTCGGATGCTTTTTGTCTGGCTCGTTCTCCCTGATCAGAGGCGGTCCTTCTCGCTTGCTCGGATGAGAATTGCTGTCTCGCCTCGTCGTAGCGCTGCCGGGTCTCCGCATTGCCAAGGATCGAAAAGGCCTCATTAATAAGTAACATTGCCTCGTGACTCCCTCCACGATCCGGGTGACTACGAAACGCACACTGTTTATAGGCCTTCTTGATGGTTTCAAAATTTGCGGAAGGAGCAACGCCGAGAATGCAGTAATAATCGGGAAAAGTTTCGCGCGCCCTCTGGTTATTTGTTGCCATAACGGTGTCTTCAACACATCCCGCCCCATTGTGCCGTGGTTGGCAAGTCGAAAAACACGCCTTATTGCGGCGTGCCACTCGACAGCACCCAGTCTACTCAAATAAAGCGCTTCGGCTCAAATGTGCGACGTGAGCGCGATGCGAAGGACCTGACTCAAGAAAGACTCGCCGAGTTGGTAGACCTAAATGTTCGAACCGTTCAGAAGATCGAAGCTGGGCACGTAAATATTCTGTTCACAACGGTAAAGCGTATTCAGAATGCATTGAAGTGCCCATGGGACAGGTTGATGGATTGAAGGGGACATTCTCTCCGCCCAGTAATCATTTCCGTCCTCGCCGCAAGATTCCGACCGGGTAATATATCCTGAGCCCGTATCCACGAAGTTGACCGGCATTTTTGCCTTCATCGCCATTTCGCAAACAGCGCAAAGTCTTTGCAGCGGGTCCCCGGGTAATCAAATTGCCATGGGAACACAGTTAGGCACTTTCAAATCGTCCGATTGCTTCGGGCGACAATTACGATAATCCCGACAGGAATGAATGAATGAACGATACAAATGGCCAATACTTTCTCGGAGACCTGAACCTGCCTCGTTGTTCTATGAGTATCGCTCCACGGTAATGTAAAGTTTACGCCCGGGCGGCTAGGTAGTGTACGAGTTTATAAACTTTCATCGGGAGCAGTATTTCACTTGCATGTTTGCGAGGAAAACGGCCAAAAATCGCGTTTCGTTGTTTATAACCTGTTGACCAACAACGTGGTGCGTATAAAAAAAGACTTGCACGTTTCTCGAATTTCGCATTTCTGTGCAAGAAAACGTGCAAGTTTCCGCTGTTTTTACCACGAACGTGCAACAAAACGTGCAAAAACTCAGTGACTTCCGGGTGTTAGCCCACTGTTCCACGTGGACCACTTGCAGGTTTCCTTGCATATCCGATACTTTTTAGGGACGGACCGGGTAGGTACGGTAAAGATGGGCTTTTTTTTACCGTAGTTTACCGGCCGATTTCGTCGTATTTACACACGGTTTACCGTGTCTTTACCGTCCCGTGTAATCACATTTCGGAGTTTTGAGCCAGGCTTTTGACGCAACCAATCCAATCCGAAATCTCATTCATTCACTCCAGTCCCCTTAAAGGGACTGGAGGAATGAATGAACGGATCATTGGATCTCGAGCGAGGTTGGTGCGAGTGCAAGGAGGACCTTTGCGGGTCCCTTTGGCTGTTTCACGTTGCTGACTAAGACCAGACCTCTAATAACGAGTTCTTTGATCAGTGAGTACATTTGGTTTTTACTGACTCCGTGTTCCCTTCCCAGCTCAATGATTTCGTTTTTAGCGATTTTCCCTTCTCCCGGAATCAACGCAAGAACTGTGTTCAAGACTTCTTTGTCTGATCGTTTTCGCGCTGTTGCTGGGACATCTTTTGAATCGATCTCACTCCAGAAGATTTGCTCTGGATCCCCGGATTGCCTTAAGAATCTAACAATCGTAGGTTGCCCCTCAGAATCGGTCCATTTCAGTCGCTCTCCGCGTTTAGTCACCCTTAGCTCGAAAACGTTGCTACCCGGCAAACGCCGTAGCGTGATTACTATTCGCGGGCAATTCGCCCATTCATTCGACCCGGAACCCGCGTAGGCGTCCTGTTCGGCAACTCGCCGTTCTGGCATATTTGAAGGCTTGTTGGTGTGATGGACCAGCACGCACCCGCACCGGTGCCTTTCCAAGATGGGAATAAGTTGCAGTCGCAAAAACTCCTTAACATCGCTCTGATCACGAGAATCTCCAGCGATGTAGGCCAAGGCTGGGTCTATTATCACCAGATCGGGTCTTTGTAATACAACCGCCTTTTCCAGTCCGCGAATGAACTGCTCACCTGCTATTGCGGTAGAAATCACATGAATATTTTGCTCACATTGAGTTCTCTCTTCCGGTGTCAGTTCGAATCCCTTAAAGACTCCGTCTCGTGCCTCAACCACATCGCCGTCATCGTTCTCGGCCTGAACAATCAATATTTTTAGCGACCGCTTCGGCACGAACCCGAACGCTGGCCTGCCAATCGCCCACGCCACAGACATTTGCATGAGCAAACCACTCTTGCCCGTACCAGTTGCCCCAACCACCAGCGCAACTTTGCCAATGCACAACGCTCGCCCCGGTCCAATGAGTTCATCTTCGTCAGTTAGCTGTTTTTGGAGAGCACCGAGCGAGCGTGCAGCAAAGCCATCCCTGAGCGGTGCTGACACTTGGTTGAATAACTCCGGTATAGAGGCGGGAGTTAACTTCCCTAACGACTGCAGGGCTTGGATCTTGCCCACCATATGATCAAGTTCTCTGGAGGATAACCACTGACGAAACCCGTCGCTTTGGGCAAGAGCACGCGAACTTTCCAGAGTGATCTCGTCCATGAGCGGAATCTCGTCCTGGATCTCCTTTACCAGTTTGTCCGCTGCATCATCGGGAATCTGCCTTTTGTTTACCCAATCGATGATGTAGGCCGAAAGGTGGTGCGGAGGAATGAACATGTCTTTCCCCGGAGGATTTCGATCGAAACGACGCCAGAATGAATCAATCGCCTGATATAGCGTGTTGTAACGCTTGATCTTGAAGTCATAGCGATGGATTCGTTTTTGCGAATCAAACGGACAAACAATGTCTCGGATCTCGCGATAAAACCGATAAGATTTTGACAATCCAAAAATCAGTTCTCTTTCCAGTGTTTCACAGTCTTTGGAAACTGTGACAGCATCTGGTGATAATTTCTGAGGTTTCGCTTTCATTATGGTCTGTTCACTGTTTGGAACGGAGCTTTTCGCAATCGAGAAGGGGGGGTGTCTCTCCCGCTAACAAACGCGCATATGCATTTTTAGCAGAATCCATGTCGAACAGCGCCGGGGTTCCCGGTCGTCCTTTTTGCACGGCGGTGATCCATTGTGCCTTCACCATCCGTTGCACAAGTCTCGGTGACGCAAACAGGCGCACCAATTCTTTACGTGTTATCTGAAACGGCTCCATCTAGTAACGCTTTAGTCAGATTCTGAATTGCGTCAGAATCTGAAAGTTAAAACACAACCCTGTTAAGGGATTCCAGATGGCTAGCCAAGAGGCCTAGTTTTGAGTCAAGCCGAAGCTTGATCTTCGTCGCAGTGAAAATGTTATTTGAAGGGACTGCGGGACCACCTCAAACTTCGTAAGACATCTTCTTTATATGCCGTTGGTAAATCCTTGTCAAATATGCAGCTTCGCAGAACGCACTCGAAATCTGATTCGACACCCGTCAAGGCGAGAGATCCTAACTGCCGACAATATGCTCTCAGCCACCGCTGGAAAAGTTTCCCGATCTCTTTGCGCTCCGGTTTTTCTTCCAAGTCATTCGATGTGGAGACTGCCAATTATGTCGACTGGAGGGATGACAACAACATCATGTAGAGAAGATCGGCAGTTCTCTTGAACTCGTGAAGAAAAATTGGTGTCCAATTGGTGTCCAGTTTTACCCGATTCACATCCGTTCGATACCGTTCCAAAGAAAAACCGTGAGAAATCCAAAAAGCAAAAAACCCCTGATTTCTCAGGGGTCTTCTGCATTTAAGTGGTTGCGGGGGTGGGATTTGAACCCACGGCCTTCAGGTTATGAGCCTGACGAGCTACCAGGCTGCTCCACCCCGCGATCAAGGAGACGCAATATAGAACTGGTAAACGCTTTAGCAAGTCCTTTTCCGGGTTTGTTTTGAAAACGCCCTTCCCCTGCTCCGCCGCACTTTGCGCTTTAAACTTCAGTCCTCGAACCTAATCTTTACATCATGCGCGCCGTTAATGTGCCACTGGGTGACCGAACTTATCCGATCCTGATCGGCAATAATTTACTTTCGCAACTCGGCCGCAAATGCGCCGCCCTCAAACTCGGCAATCGTTGCGCCATCATCTCCGACGAGAACGTTGCGCGGCATTTTCTGAAACCGGCAACCGCCTCCCTCGAAGCCGCCGGGTTTCAGGTGGTCTCCGTCGTTCTTCCTGCTGGCGAGAAATCCAAGAGCATGAAGTTCGTCGAGAAATGTCATGATGCGCTCGCGGCCCATCGGCTCGAACGGAAATCGTTTATCGTCGCTCTCGGCGGTGGCGTGATGGGTGATCTGGCTGGTTTTGTTGCCGCCACTTACTTGCGTGGAATTGCTTTTGTGCAGGTACCGACATCGTTGCTCGCCCAAGTGGACAGCTCGGTCGGCGGCAAGACGGGCGTCAATCTGCGCGCCGGCAAGAATCTCGTGGGCGCATTTTATCAGCCGAAACTCGTTCTCTGCGATTTGGATTCACTCCGCACGCTGCCGGAACGGGAATTTCGCGCAGGTCTCGCCGAGGTGATCAAGTACGGCATCATTTATGATGCGCCGCTGTTCGCGAAGCTGGAGCGGAACTTCGACAAAATTCTTAAGCGAGACGCAAAGATCCTCACCGATGTCGTCGCCCGCTGTTGCGAAATCAAAGCAGACGTTGTTGGTCAGGATGAAACCGAAAGCGGCCTGCGCGCGATTTTGAATTTCGGCCACACGATTGGCCACGCCATTGAAAACATTTCTGGCTATGGAAAATATCTGCACGGCGAAGCGATTTCCATTGGGCAAATCGCTGCCGCAAAGATTTCGGCTGAGTTGACCGGCCTCTCGCCAAAGGAAGTTCAGCGCATCGACGTCCTTTTCCAACGTGCCGGTTTGCCGACGAAGATTAATTTGAATTCTACGCAGAGGCAGAAGCTGTTCGCGGCCATGCGCCTCGACAAAAAAGTAAGCCAGGGCGAAATCAAATTTGTGCTCGCGGAGAGAATTGGTTCCGTCAAATGGGGTCAACAAGTGCCGCAGGAAGCGATCGAACGTTCCCTCGCGTAAGCAAACGGATTGTTTTCTCAATCGCGCGGCTTGGAAGACCTTCTCCACTTCGATATAACTACGGAGTGAAGCGCAGGCTTAATCCCCACCGCCGTTGCCAATTACATTTGCGCAATGCGGCGCCTTCATCGTGGCTGAGCCTCATCTGGCTTCTTATTTTTTCATTTTCCGCCACCGCAGGGATTGCCGACCGGTCGAGCTACGGCGCACGGGTTTGGCAGACAGACGACGGACTTCCACAAACGCATGTGCAAAGCGTTTTACAAACACGAGACCATTATCTGTGGGTCGGAACGCAAAAAGGATTGGCACGTTTCGATGGTGTGCGCTTCACGGTTTTTAATCCTGAAAATACACCAGGCCTCCGTGGCTACGCGGTCACTGCGTTGTGCGAAAGTCGGGACGGATCGCTTTGGATTGGCACGAGCGACGGCGGGTTGACGTGTTTGAACGCGGGAACGTTTTCTCACTTCGGCAAGAAGGAGGGGCTCGGCAGCGAATACGTAAAAATCCTTTTTGAAACGAAAGACGGCGTGCTCTGGATCGGCACCCGGGACGGTCTACTCCAATTAAACCACGGCGTTTTCTCCGACTCCCCAACCAATATCCTTGCGCCTGGCACCACCATTCGTGCACTCACCGAAGATCCGGCGGGCAATCTCTGGGTGGGAACGGATCGCGGCCTGGTTCGTTTGAAAGATGGCAAAGGGGAATTTTTTACCGCCTTGAGCACTAAGGATGGAATGCTGAATGACAGCGTTCGCGGGCTTTGCCGGGATCGCGCGGGAACTCTTTGGATCGGCAGCAACGATGGATTAACCAAGGTCAAAGATGGCGTGTTCAGCAACTTCGGCAAAAAGGACAAATGGGTTAACACGCTTTTCGAGGACAGCCTGGGAAATCTTTGGGTCGGCTCTTATACCGGCTTGAGCCGGTTTTCAGACGGCAAGTTGATCCCCGAGTTGAACAGCGAAGGGATGTCTTACGAGAACGTCAATTCCATCCTGGAAGATAAAGAAGGAAATATTTGGATCGGGAGCAAAGAGGGGTTGAGCCGGTTGAGAATGAAACCGTTCACCACCTTCACCGAACAGCATGGGCTGACGCACAACAACGTGATGTCCATCTTCGAAGATCTTTCCGGCAGTCTTTGGATCGGAACCTGGGGGGGCGGCTTGAACGAATTCAAGGAGGGTAAATTCTTACGGCACATCGTCCGAGACAACAAGGAAAGCCCATTAATTCTCGCAATCCACCAGGATCACGAAGGCAGTTTGTGGATTGGCACGGATTTCGACGGGGGTCTGTTCCGCTACAACAAGGGCGTGTTCACGCGATATTGGCGAGAGGAAGGCCTGACGGATGTTGCCATCAAAGTTATTCACGAGGATCGGCAAAAAAATCTTTGGCTTGGAACCCGGAGCGCCTTGAATTGCTTTAAAGACGGAAAATTTACCCGCTACACGACCAAAGAGGGACTAAGTGGAAACGTGGTTAAAGCTATTTGTGAAGATCACGCGGGCGGAGTTTGGTTTGGGACCGATGGAGGGCTGAGCAGCTGGAAGGACGGGAAGTTTCTCAACTTCACGACTGAGCACGGGCTCTCGGCAAATCAGATATCTGCCCTCTACGAAGACGCCGATCACGTCCTCTGGATTGGGACTGAGGGCGGCGGCTTGAATTGTTTTCGCGATGGTAAATTTCGTTCTTACACGAAGAAGCAGGGATTATTCAGCGATGAGGTGTTTGAAATTCTCGAAGATGAACACGGTTACTTTTGGATGAGCTGCCAAAAGGGAGTTTTTCGTTGCGCCAAAAAGGACTTTGCGGCCTTTGATGCGGGAAAGGTAAAAGCGCTTACGAGTATTTCGTATGGCAAAGCGGACGGACTGGTGAGCACGATTTGCAATGGCGTCGCCAAACCGGCGGGATGGAAGACTCGCGACGGACGGCTCTGGTTTTCGACCACTAAGGGCATCGTGGTGGTTGATCCGAATTCAAATATCAAAATCAACGAAACCCCGCCCCCGGTCTTTATCGAAAACGTGATGGCTGATAAAGCAGCGGTCCCAGGTGCATGGTCTAAAGTTCAAGGTCAGGACAGTGGCGAAGCATCAACTTTGAACGTAAAACCTGAACCTTTGCACATTGAGC
>JAQGOU010000155.1 GCA_028293445.1 Verrucomicrobiales bacterium
TGGCCAGGCCGGGAACACCTTCCAACAAAACGTGACCGTTGGCCAGGAGGCCGATGATGAGTCGTTCGACAAGGTAGGTTTGTCCAACAACGACTTTGCTCATCTCACTCATCAGCGGCCGCACAAACGCGCTGGCCCGCTGGACTTCTTCGTTAATGGCTGTAATTCCGTTGCTCATAAGAGTGCGAAACAATAATCGCGCAGAATGGACAAGCCAAAGCGGAAAATTGTTCGAAATTCAAAAAGCAAAGAAGGAAGATTCTCGACATTAGCCGGCCGGTTCCTTCCTGCAGCAGCTAACCGATGGTTCAAAACAGCTCGCGGGCTTTCGCAATATCACTTTCGATTTGCGTTTTGAGCACTTCGATTGAGGCAAACTTTTGTTCCTCCCGGAGCTTATTTACAAAGGTGATCTGCATTTCCTGCCCATAAAGGTCGCCATGAAAATCAAGCAGATGCGCTTCCGCCCGAACCTGGGGTGTCGCACTTTTAACCGTGGGACGAAAGCCAATGTTCAAAACCGCGCGATGGATCTTCCCATCGATTTTCGCATGGACCGCGTAAACACCGCGCGGCGGCAACGCCAAACCCGCTACTTCAAGATTGGCGGTAGGAAAACCGAGTGTCCGTCCGAGCTTGTCCCCTTCGATGATTTTTCCGCACAACGAATAACTGCGACCGAGCATCTGAGTTGCTGCATCAAGTTCGCCCTTGAGAATCGCGTCGCGAATCCGCGTGCTGCTGACTCGTTCACCGTCAAGCGCTACCGCGGCCAAACCGTGCACGGAGAATTGAAGTTCCTGGCCGAGCTTCTTCAACAACGCCACGTCGCCCCCGCGCTTATGGCCAAAGGTAAATGTGCTGCCGACGGAAATACTAAAAACGCGGCCGCAGTCGGCGACGAGTTTGCGGACAAAGGTTTCCGCGGAAATCTCACTGAAAGCTCTATCGAAATGAATCAGGAACGTTGTGTCCACGCCCAACGATTCCAGCACATGCAATTTTTTCCACATCGGATAAATCATCGGTGGCGTGCGTTCGGGGAAAACCACGCTGTTAGGATGACAATCGAAGGTTACAATCACAGGTGTCGCCTCGTGCTGCTGAGCGTCTGAAATTGTTTGGCGAATGACTTGTTGATGCCCGAGATGAACACCATCGAAAACGCCAATCGCGAGACAGACTTTGCGCGTCTGCCCTCCAAGCTCACCTGCATTCGAGATGACGTTCATTTTCTAATCGGAGTAGCCTTGTGATTTAACCGCTCGGCGAGCCTTCCTAAAATCCAGATCCCAAGGAAATCAAAGGTCAAGTCCAGCAGGTCAAAGGTTCGATAACGAATAAACAATTGCGAAAATTCTTCAAGAGTTACCAGCACCGCGACGATGAGACTTCCCAGGAAGAAATGCCTTTGTCCGATCTTAATGCGACGGCAGGAGAGGCTGTAATTTGCAACAAACGCGAAGCCACCCATTAGAATAAAGTGTCCAATCTTGTCGCCACCGGGAATGGCGCGGATCCAGGAAAAAATGAACGGCGAGTCACCGCGATCCGCAAGAAAAACAATCAGGGCAATGACGCCCGTGTATAGAATTCCAATGACGGCACGTCTCATTGAACCGGACTGGCAAGTTTCAAATATGGGATGACTCGCTGTTCCAACTCAGCCGTCGTCAACTTGAATACATCCTCGTACGGCGTCGCATCTTTACAATCGAACTTACCCGAGACGCTCCGATGCAAATTCTGCAAATGCGCTCCGCATCCGATTTTCTGTCCGAGTTCGTGCGCGATCGTTCGAATGTAGGTACCCTTGGTGCAGGCAATACGAAACTCCGCGAAGGGCTCTTGGTAGCTGCTGAAATGGAAACGGTAGATGTGAATGAGCCGCGGCTTCCGTTCCACCTCGATCCCCTTTCGGGCCATCTTATAAAGGGGAACTCCATTCACTTTGACCGCAGAGACCATGGGCGGCATCTGCATCTGATCGCCGATGAAGGTTTCCGCCATGGTGTTTAATTCTTCCACGGTGAGCAGCGGGACAGGAAGTGACGTGACCAGTTCACCGTCCGCATCATAGCTGTCGGTCGTTTCACCGAACTTCATGGCTCCTTCGTAAACCTTATCGTCGCTCATCAGTTTCTCGGAAAGCTTGGTCGCTTTGCCGAGCACGATGATGAGCAACCCGGTTGCGGCGGGATCCAACGTTCCGCAATGTCCGACCTTTTGCAGGCGGAAGTGTCGGCGAATAGCATCAACAACGTCGTGCGAAGTAGGACCGGCAGGTTTATCGATGAGCAATGCTCCATCGAGATTATCGAACGTCTGCATTATTTTTTCGGAGCGGAAAGGGCTTTTTTAATGGCAGCAACAACGCGACGCTGAACGGAAAGCGGTCTACCAGGGATGCGGGCACCTGCGGCGGCTTTGTGACCTCCGCCGCCGAATTGCGCGGCGATTTCATTCACGCTGACGTGGTCACTCTTCGACCGTAAACTAATGCGCGTCAGCTCAGGCTCAAGTTCTTCAAAGAGGCAGGCGACTTCAACCGGTTGGATGTCTCGAATATGATCGATCAAACCTTCGGATTCTTCTGTCTCCGCGCCGGCACGTGCAAAATCTTTTTTCTTCAACCAGACGTAGGCGATCTTGTCGTTGTGCGTCAGACGAAACTTATTATAAAGATGCTTCAGCAGGCGAACGCGCGAAAGCGGATGCGATTGGTAAACCTCATCACAGATTTTCGCAAGGTTAGCGCCGCGTTTCACCAACTCCGCAGCCGTGTGATAAGTTATCGGCTTCGTGGTCGGATATTGAAACGAACCAGTATCCGTGGAGACAGCGGTGAAAAGACAATCCGCGATCTCGGGCGTGATCGGCCAACTCCCCTCTTTCAATAATTTAAAAATCAGTTCACCGGTCGAAGCTTCGCGAGCAGAGATCCAGTTGATGTCACCATAACGGGTGTTGCTCAAGTGATGATCAATGTTGATCAAAAGTTTTCGTTCGCTGGCATACTCGCCGGCTTTACCGAGGCGTTCGAAACTCGCACAATCCGTCGCGATGACGCAGTCAAACTTTTCTCCGCGCTTTGGCCTCTGAAACGTTTTATCCTTATCCAGAAATTTCAGTTTATCGGGCATCGGATCCTCGTTCCAGCAGGTGACTTCTTTGCCTGCATTCTTCAAGGCGATTGCCAGGCCCAACTCGGAACCGACACAGTCCCCGTCAGGACGCACATGCCCGACGATGCAAAAGGTCTGGTGTGAACGAATTTCTTCTATAATCCGTTTAACAACTTGAGGGGAGGATTTCATTCTTCGTTGGTGGGCTTCTCAATTTCATCGAGGATCTTGAGCACCCGATTCCCACGCTCAATGGATTCATCGACGACGAATCTCAACTGCGGTGTGTATTTTAAAACCACGGATTTTCCGACGAGTCCCTGAATGCGCTTGCGGTTGTTGTCCAAGAGCGTCAACGCGCGTTTCTTCTGGTCGTCCTTACCGAAGAGTCCCACGAAAACCGTGGCGGATTGCAAATCTTTCGAGACGGCGACATCGTTGACGCTGATTAATCCAGCCTCGTTAACCGGCAATTCACGTCGGATAATTTCGCCGAGTTCCCGCTTGAGAAGCTCGCGGACGCGTTCAAGTCTAAGTGACATAAACAACCTCCGTTAAGGATTATAAAGTTGAGGCGACTTTTTCGATGGCGTAGCACTCGATGCTGTCGCCAATGACGAATTCATTGAAGCCATCGATGCGGATACCGCATTCCATGCCGGCACGCACTTCGTTGACCTCATCCTGAAAGCGACGGAGAGACTGCGTCCCACCTTCATAGATCACGCTCTTGCGCCGGACGACCCGAACCTTGCCACGATTGATACGTCCACTGACAACCATGCAACCGGCAACATTCCCGCCCTTGGAGAGTTCAAAAACTTTCCGAACTTCAGCGGAACCGGTGACCACTTCTTTGGAGATCGGGTCGAGCAAGCCTTGCATCGCTTCTTTAACGTGATCAATCAATTCATAGATGATCGAGTAAAGCTTGATCTGAATGCCTTCGCGCTTGGCGAGTTCAGCCGCGGTATTGTCGACGCGGGTGTGAAAACCGAGGATGATCGCGTCCGACGCCGATGAAAGCATGACGTCTGATTCGGTAATGGTACCGACGGCACTGTGGATGATTTCCAGAGAAACTTTTTCCGACGGCTGCTTCTTTAGAGCATCAACGATCGCTTCCACGGAACCTTGCGTGTCAGCTTTGACAACTACCTTCAAAACTTTCGCCAGAGACGCATCGAGCGTAGCGAACAAGTTTTCCAGGGTTACCTTTGTCACGCGGGCTTCGCCGGCAACTTTTCTTGCCTCCTGGGCGCGTTCTTCACCAATCGCACGGCCAGTCTTCTCGTCTTCGACGACGCTAAATTCAATACCAGCTTCAGGCACACCGTTCAGCCCGAGCACACGCACGGCCACCGAGGGGCCGGCTTCTTTCAAACGTTGACCTTCTTCGTTGATCAATGCGCGAGCCTTACCCCAGTACTGTCCACAAATAATGGACTCACCAACGCGTAAAGTTCCTTTGCGCACCAGCACAGTCGCAACCGGACCACCAGGTTCCAGACCGGATTCAATGACGTTACCCTTGGCGCGACGTTCGAAATTCGCTTTCAACTCCAGCAAATCTGCCTGCAGCAAAATCATCTCGAGCAATTTATCCACGCCTACTTTTGTGAGCGCTGAGACATCGACGAAAATGGTGTCACCACCCCAATCGTCAGGCACCAGACCTTTGTCTTGAAGCTGTTGACGAACTTTCAAGGGGTTCGCGTTCGGATGATCGATCTTGTTGACCGCGACAAGAATTGGAACCTTCGCGGCCTGTGCATGCGCCAAGGCTTCCAACGTTTGCGGCATCACACCGTCGTTGGCGGCAACCACCAGGACGACGAGATCCGTTACATTCGCACCGCGAGCGCGCATGGCACTGAACGCCGCATGACCGGGGGTATCGAGAAAGGTAATCTGCTGAATTTCGCCTTTGCGTTCCGGATGCGGGAACGAAATCGTATAAGCGCCGATGTGTTGCGTAATCCCACCCGCTTCTCCAGCGGCCACATTGGCTTTACGAATGCCGTCGAGCAACGTCGTTTTGCCATGGTCAACGTGACCCATGATGGTGACAACCGGCGGACGTGGCTTCAGGGTTTCAGGTTTATCTTCGATGTCGACTTCGACCTTCTTGATCGGCGCGTGAACCACACCGCCACCGCGTTCGCGTTTTTCAACTTCGAACTTCTTCCCGTACTTGGCGCAGACCTTCTGGGCCACGAGTTCGTCGATCGACTGATTGACGTTGGCGAAAACGCCAGCTTCCATCAGGTCAGCAATCAACTTGAAAGGCTTGATCTTCAGCTTGTCCGCCAGGTCGCGGACAATGATCGGCGGCTTGATGATAATCATCTCGGCCGAATCCGGCAGAACGATCTTTTGCACGGCAGGTTTCGCCGGTTCCGCTGGCTTTTGAAATCTGTTGGTGCCAAAGCCTCCCTGCGACTGCCCCTGCCCTGGTCGTTGGGGATAACGGCTGTCGCCGCGACGTTGAAAATCCGGCCGTCCGGGCTGCGTGGCACGAGGCGGGAACTTCATTGCACCCGGTTTCTCAACCACTTTCGGCTGCGGCTTCTGCGGCAGCTGAATAAATCCAACTTTATCGCCCAGCTTCGGTCCAGCGGGCACTACCGGTACTTCAGGAGCAGCAGGAGCTGCCGGTTCCGCAGGAGGCGCGACCACTTCGGGAGCAGGCGCAGCGGCAACTTCGGCGACCGGTTCAGGCGCCTTTGGTTCCGGAGCCTTGGCTTGCGGAGGAACTTCTGTTTTTGCTTCTACGTGCGCAATGACTTCGACCGGTTTGGAAATTTCAATGACTGGGGCGGGCGGCGCAGGCGCGACCACGATCGGCGCGGGCGGAGCTTCGGTGACAACTTTCAGTGGCTCTTGCGGAGCGGGCGGAGCGGGCGGCGGTGTTTGCTCTATGAGCGGGGTGAGCTGTTGCTCCAGATATTCTGCGGTGATTTTATCGAGTGAACTTGACGGTACCTTCGCAGCAATACCCAGTTCCTTCGCCTTGGCGAGGACCTTTTTGCTGTCGACCCCTAGCTTCTTTGCAATGTCGTAAATACGAACGGGCATAATTTTTCGAAATCTGCCACAATGTCTTCATGTCACTCACATGCTGACGTTGTGTTTTTCCAGTGCATAACTACGCAACTGAAGTTTGTCCAACTGAACCGCGCCGGGCCGCTTCCGCTTTCGCGGCTTCCACAATCGTTCCCGCGTGTTCTTTGATGGCTTCGATCTGCTCAAGATCACTCACATCAACCTGCAGCAAATCGTCCAGGCTCAAAAAGCCGTTGTGAACGAGAACATCCGCCTGCTCTTGAGTAATCCCGGGGACCGTTGCAAGTGCTTCTACCGCTTGTGCCACCTTCTCGTCAAAACCTACCGCGACAATGTGCTCCGCCTCGATATCAATCTGCCAACCGGTGAGTTTCGAAGTGAGTCGTGCGTTTTGTCCACGTTTCCCGATCGCCAGTGAAAGCTGATCTTCTGCCACCCAAATCTTTACCCGATGATTAACCTCATCCAGGTCGAAGCTCTTTAATTTAGCCGGAGATAGCGCGTTGCCAACAAATTGTTTTACATCCGAGGACCACGGGATGATGTCCACCTTCTCGTTGTTCAGTTCGCGGACGATGTTTTTCACCCGCTGTCCACGCAAACCGACACAAGCCCCGACAGGATCAATTTTCTGATCACGGGTATAAACCGCAATCTTCGTCCGGAAACCAGGTTCCCGCGCAATCCCTTTGACTTCAATCGTGCCATCGGACAATTCCGTCACTTCCAGCTTGAACAGCTTGATGACGAACTGTGGATCGGCCCGGGATAAAATGATTTCAGGTCCATGCGCCCCGTTTTCAACCGCTTTAACGAAACAGCGGATGCGCTCGCCGATCTGATATTCTTCAGTCGGAACGCGCTCACGATTCGGCATCAAAGCTTCGTAACGACCTAAATCGATAATAACATCCGAACGCTCGAAGCGACGGACGGTGCCGCTGACGATATCGCCGACGCGGTCACGAAATTCATTGAAGATGAGCTGCTTTTCCGCACGGCGGATATGCATCATCAGCGATTGCTTGGCATATTGAGAAGCAATGCGTCCAAAACCGGCGGGAGTGACTTCAACTTCGACCTCTTGTCCAATCACGGCATCCGGCTTGATCCGGCGGGCATCGAACATCGATATCTGTTCCTGCTTGTTGGTGACTTTTTCGGAAACGGTCAATTGAGCAAACGCGCGAATATCTCCGTTCTTTGGATCAATCTCGACACGCAGCGAACGAACCGGGCCAATGGCTTTCTTGGCGGCACTTAATAATGCTTCCTGGACAGCACCGATCAAGGCATCACGACTGATACCTTTTTCGCGTTCCCAATACTCCAGTACTGCTAAAAAGTCTGCATTCATAAGGTCCGTCCGTTCCATTTTCCCACTAAGGGAACAAAAAAGTCGGTAGAAAAGGCTTTTCTCCGACTGGCGCGCTGGCAACCCAGCAACAACTTGTCGCGATAACATACCGATTTGATTTGGAGCGTCAAGTTGCAAAATCCTGATGGAACGATAAGGAAATTTACCGAAGTCACCATCAACAATGGTACGTTGGCATTAAGACACATCCGACAAAACCAAGCGTTCTTCGCTGTTCGAGTGGAAGTCCCATGCGCCGGAGGCGCATCGCGCTGACGAAAATGATCTATTTTCCGGATATTAGAGCGGGTGCAAAAAGTCATTCGCGGATAGTTTTGAACTTCGATCCTCCGCCATCTCCATCGCGCTTGAATTCTGGCACGAAACCTGAAATTTCCTCGCCCGCCCACTTCCAACTTTTCGCGCCAAATTTCGCGCTTTTGGCGTAACTGACTGATTTACAAACTCCTCCGACAGCATTGTACGCGTACAAGGCCGATTTCCGGGAGTTGGAAAAGCACCTTGTACGGATATTCCCCAAAATTCCGGAGTTGAAAACTCCCCAATAAGATTATTCGTTAACTTTTCCTTCCGGAAAAGAGCTCTGTACGCGTACAGAGCCTTTCCGGAGAGTTGGAAGGAGGCCT
>JAQGOU010000198.1 GCA_028293445.1 Verrucomicrobiales bacterium
ACGGATGTGGTTAAGCTGCTCAACAAAATCTATTCCCGCTTTGACGCGCTCGTCCAGAAGCACGGCTTGGAGAAAATAAAAATTATGGGTGAGTCTTACATGATAGCCGCAGGCGTTCCTGTGCCGCGCGCTGATCATGCCGAAGCGATCGCCGAAGTCGCCCTGGCGTTGCAACAGGAAATCGTGCAGCACGATGCACTCAATGAAGAAACCTTTAGCCTGCGGATCGGGATCAACACCGGTCCAGTAGTCGCGGGCGTCATCGGCCAGACGAAACTGACCTACGACGTCTGGGGCGAGACGGTCAACACTGCCTGGCACATGGAGACTTACGGAGCTCCCGGCCATATCCAGGTCAACGAAACAACGTATGCCAGGCTGCGAGAGAAATATCTGTTCGAAAACCGCGGCGAGTTCTATGTGAAGGACAAAGGCGAGTTGACGACCTACTTTTTGAAGGGCCGCAAACCGGTTCGTTCTTCCGATTGATTCAAGTCAGTCTTACCAATCTTATTCTCCCACCGGATTCACTGGAATAATTTCTAACCCACGTCGTTGGAGAACCTCAGAATGTTCATCATCAGCGTCGAATCATGCGGATTTGCAGGGTGATCTTGCCGCTTGCAGTTAGAGAACAGAATTTGAATGATGGGAAACGGGCACGACCTGAGAGCGCGAACACCGGCTTCACCTTTGGACTTTTGCAGGAATCGTGTAATGGCTGACATCGATATCCCCGATAGCATTAGACCCCATATCGAAGGGCCTGCCTGCAACCTACGATGGCTGGGTAATGAAAATTAAATCAACATATTCGCTCGCACTCATCGCAGCTGTCAGCGCTTTTTTCCTCAGCAACTCACCACTCCGCGCCGATACCGATGACCGCATCGAATCAGCCGCCAAAAAATCGCACGTGTTCAAGACCTATCTTAAGGACGACGCGATTAAGACAAAGTCCAAGGATGGCATCGTCACTTTGACGGGCACGGTCTCTGACTCCAATCACAAGGCGCTCGCGGAAAACACCGTCGAAAGCTTGCCCGGGGTCAAGAGCGTCGACAACCAGCTCACCGTCAAAGGTGAAAAGCCGGTGGCCGAACATTCAGATGCCTGGGTCGGCATGAAAGTGAAATCTGCGCTCTTGTTCCATCGCCATGTGAGAGCTACGAAGTCCGTCGTCAATGTGCAGGACGGCGTCGTAACCTTGACCGGTGAAGCATCCAGTCTCGCCCAGAAGGAATTGACCACCGAATACGTCAGTGACGTCGAAGGCGTCAAGGAAGTGAAAAACGAAATGACTGTCGTCGCAACTACAACTCCTCCGACCGCAACCATTGGAGAGAAAATTGACGACGCGTCCATCACTGCCCAGGTCAAATCCACCTTGTTGGCTCACCGCTCGACAAGCGCCCTCAAGACGAAGGTCAAGACCACCGATGGCGTGGTGACGGTCAGTGGCCTTGCTAAAAATGCCGCTGAGAAGAGCCTGGTCACCAAGCTCGTCTCCGACATTGATGGTGTGATCAGCGTCGTCAACGACATGACCATCGCAACACCCGTAGCCGCCAAGTAATTCACCGGTCGTTGTGGGCCGGTTGCGAAAGCGCCGGTCCACAATGACCAAAACAAACTCAAACAAAATTTTATGTTGTACACTATCGCCGTTGTCCTGATCATTCTGTGGCTGCTCGGCCTTGTCACAAGTACCGCAATGGGCGGGTTCATTCACATTCTGCTGGTGGTCGCGATCATCATGATCCTGGTGAATCTCATTTCCGGCGGGAAGAGACGATAGGATCACGGAATCAACAACTGCTCAAATTTTCACCATCAACAAACTAAAACATTATGAACAAAATCATCTCTTTAGCACTCATCGCAGGCGGAATCGCACTGATCGTAATTGGCATCAATGCCAGCAACTCCTTTGGCTCCGACGTTTCCCGGTTCTTCACCGGATCCCCAACCGACAAATCCGTCTGGCTAATGATCGGTGGCGTTGTCGCCCTCGTCGTTGGTGCGGGCGGGACGTTCTTGGGTTCGAAGAAAGCTTAAGTAACCTCGCGGTAAATACCGCAGTCGCCTGAACCGCTTTGGCGGGCAGGCGTTGCGACTCGAAGTTGCCACGGTGCGGTCCCGGTTGAGCTCTCAGCAACAGCTCGTCTTCGCGTTCGATCCGCTGGAAGAACCCTCTTTGGTCTGCGCCAGTTCCTCTTGTTCCAATTCTCGCATCCGTTGCACCTTCGGCAGCGAGCGACCCGCTTCGAATTCAGATTTCACCCACGCTGCTACCGTCATCTTGGCCAGTTCAGGTCCGATGACCCGGGCACCGAGAGTAAGTACCTGGGCATTGTTACTTTTGCATAAGCGTTCGGCGGAGAAGACGTCGTGGCACGTTCCGGCGAAAACTCCTTCCACTTTGTTCGCGACCATCGCCATGCCGAGGCCCGTGCCGCAGATCAAAATGCCGCGGTCGAATTCTTTGGCGGCGATCTTCTTGGCAAGATTGTAGCCAATGTCCGGGTAATCAACTTTGCGTTGCGCGCTCAGATTTAGATCCGTCACCTCGACGTTGAGTGCGTGCAGTTGATCTATAATCGCCTGCTTCAGCGGCAATCCGGCATCGTCACAATCAATGGCTATTTTCATGTGTGGTTATTCTTTCGTCGCTAACAGTTCTCAAGGCGTGGTGCCCGTTAGATCCGCGGAAGGTTTTATTTTTCCTTCGGGAACAGAGTGGTCCTCGGCGTAGCCGTGCGCTTTGGCTGGCCACGCGAGGAGGAACATCAACGCGCCGAGCCCAGCGCAAATCAACATTCCGGCAAAGCCCATGTTCCATCCGTGCTTTTGCACCAGCGCTCCCAATCCCCAACCGGACAAAATCGTGCTGGCATAACCGAAGAGCCCAGTGAGACCAATGGCGGTCGCGGCCGCATGCTTGGTCGCGAGGTTTGCGGTGGCGGTCCCGATCAGTGATTGAGGGCCGTAAATGAAAAAGCCTGCGCCACAAAGCAGCCCCGTGCTGAGAAGTGCTGATTGCCCAGGCAGTTTCCAAAAGAGGAACACAAAGAGGGCAGCGAACATCATGGAGAAGAGAGAGGTTCGGGCACCGCGTCCGCCGAAGACTTTGTCGGTAATCCACCCGGCCAAAATCATTCCAATCACGCCGGAAAATTCAAAGGCAAACACCATCCATCCTGCGTGGCTGAGCTTGATCCCTTTAGTTTCGCTCAACAACGTTGGACCCCAATCGAGCACGGCGTAACGGATGGCATAGACAAAGAAGTTAGCGAGCGCGAAGAGCCAGATGTAAGGGTTCGTGAAAACGAGCCTTCTCGCACTTGCCTTGTCCGTGGTTCCGACAATGGCTTCCGGCGCTTTGGTTGTCCCTTCCACTTCCGGCAATCCGAGTGACGGCGGAGTGTCGCACAAAGCGAAGAGCAAGAAGATCGCGCACAACATCGCCAGTCCAGCTGGAACAAAAAAGCAGAGCCGCCAATTATAGGCGACAAGGTAGCCGCACAAGACGACGACAAGTCCTGAACCAATGGAATGTGACGTGTTCCAGATGGACATTTTGGTCGACAGTTCCTTTGGTGAAAACCAATGCGTCATCAGGCGCGCGCAGGGAGGGAAGCCCATCCCTTGCACCCAACCATTGACCATCCAATAAAGCCCGAGCGAGATGACGGCGGAACTGAAGCCAAACAAAACGTTCATCACGGCGGAGAGGATGAGGCCTGTCGCCATGAAAATACGGGCGTTGGCGCGATCGCCAAAAAAGCCGTGCACGAACTTGGAAACGCCGTAGAGCAGCCCGTGCATCGTAAGGAACAAACCGAGATCGGATTTGCTGATGCCAAGATCTTTCCCCATGGCCGGCATGGCGATACTGAGATTCTTGCGCACGAAATAAAATAGTGCGTAACCGATGATCGTCGAGATGAGGACGCGCTTCTGCCAATAGCTGTAATGCGCTTTGACCATCCCCGGATCAGTCAGCATTACTTTGGCCGGGGGATCCGCCTGGAAAATTTTCAGCCAACCCTTTTTCACGGGAAGAGTGGTCGTTGGAATTGGCGTAGATGAGTTCATGCAATGAACGTGACTGGTTTCCTTCGGATGACATTCAACGGTAAGCGCTCCGTTGCCCCGGAGGGGCAGCTGATAATAGCCCAGCGTTTCAACGCTGGGTAAGAGGTTTTTAAATGGACATTAGTCCCGGAGGGACGACCGAAATGGATTGTCGCGGCGCGTGGTTCTGCCGTCCCTCCGGGACTTGAATCGCTCTCTGATTCAAACCCACCGTTGAAACGGTGGGCTATTATCGTGCGTCCCTCCGGGACGGGGAGGCGGGACGATCTTTCGCTATTGAAAACGTGAAGTTTCATTTCATGAGGCGTGTGACGCCAACTTACCGATCGATTT
>JAQGOU010000269.1 GCA_028293445.1 Verrucomicrobiales bacterium
TGTTAAGCCTCTTGAATCAATTGATATAAAAATTGCTGACCAGGGAATAACTCTGAACTCTTTATCGCTGCTTCGGCTGTATTCCTCCGCTCCATTTATGGAGCGGGGGACCCAGATTACTTTGGCCAATCCACGCGATAGAAACGGTTCAAAGAGTTCGAAGCCTGAAGGTCGTCAAAGATCAGGTTGCTGTTCGTTCCTGTTAGATTGGTGGAAAGCGTCTGCCAGTTTGGCAGGTTCGTGGACACCTTGACCGTGTAAACAAACCTAGGATCAGCATTGATTCCAATGCGCGCGGTGCCGCCAGGAAGGAACGTTGGGGGTGAAAGACTGAGAAAATGCGGATAGCAATGGAGATCGGCCGCAGCCACCCATTCTTTGAAGGCATAGAAGGATGGCTTCTTCGTGAAATCCGGCAGCACTAATCCAAAACTTCCTTCTTTTGTAGACTCGTCATAACTTCTGCTCGTATACCACAGCCCGACTGCCACGAATGGATACGCCGCCAGTCGGGTGAAGAAGTTCGTCAAGTAATGCGCCTGCCGCGCGTAGCTCACCGCCGTCGGATCCGTGATGTTGGTGTAAGTCGTCCAGCCTGCTTCCGTCACCCAGATTTTTTTAGCCGCATCGCCGTTGGCAACCATCACATCTCGCACCACTTGAATCGCTGTTTCATACTGGGGAGTCCGCTGATAAATGTGCTGCGACCACGCATCGAAGTAAGGTTTGGCTCCGACCGCATACAGCGTCGCCATGTAGTTCGACATGCTGCTGTTGTCGGTCAGTCCACCATTTAAAACAATCGCCTGCGGATCGGCCGCTTTGATGGCGTCGTGACAGGTTCGCAGCATGTTCACGTAATTCGTCGCGTTGGCTGTCGGTGGCCAATAATAGTTTTCGTTCTGCTCGTTCCAGATTTCAAATGCATGGGGGCCGGTCGATCGATAACGGTTCAGAAGGAACACCATGTAGTCAGCGAGATCGTTCAAATTGCCCGGTGCATAACGCGTGTTCCATGTGCCGGGAGTCTTGGCTGGATCCGTTGATGCCCAATATGGAGTATCAGCCGTTACGAAGATCACCTTGATTCCCGCTTCGGCAAAGCGCGCCATGATATTGTCATAAAAAGCGAGCAGTCCTGTGTCGTAAGAACCTTTCTGCGTCGGTTCGACGGCGTACCAAACCACATTCATGCGAACCCATTTAACGCCGGCTTCTTTCAGGTTTGCTACCTCCTGATTTTGATCCTCGAACGTCGCACCACCTGTCCAGCCATACAAATTCGAGCCGGGCTGAAAATGATCAAGCGTGCCGCACGGTGGGCTTTGATCAGGGATTGAATCGATCTCGATCGCATTGAGAAAAACACCTGTCGCCGGAGCACTGGTGTTGTCGACACTTGTGCTGTCGCATCGTCCCTGGATGAGAATGGTTCCGCTGCTGTTCGCGGTGGCACTGAAGGTAAAATGACAATCGGTGTTCGACGTCGGCCGCACACTGCCGTTGAAGCTGTAATTATTTTTCACGAGGACGCCGTTGGCGTACCAATCGGAAACGCGATTGCCCGTGCTGTTGGAATCGAATGACCAGATCGTGATTTGATGAGTCTGATTGGAAGCGAGCCCCTGAATTCTTAACGACAGACCGCTGTTGGTAGACGTTGCGTTTTCGTTGAAAACAAAATCCTCCAGGATTTGCGTGTTCGTAAAATTGACACTGTTGGTCAGCACCGTGCGACGCCGATCATCGAGCCCGATGCCTAGATCGCTCCAGATAGATAGCGTGATCGTGCCGTAACGAAGCGTGTTGGTTGCAGTCTGTTGCGAACCGCTCCCTCCGATAACAAAGGCATCAAAATCTTCCTGCGTATGTACCGGTACATCATTGCTACGATCATTGAAATCAATCCGCAACGGACGGCCGATTGCATTGACGCAAAGGATAAATAGCAGGGCGGCAGAAAATGACAGAGTTAGCTTCCGCATTGTGAGATAGGCGGATCATACCAAGGCGCCTTCGGAAAGGTAACAATTTCCGTTGTGAACCGAAGCAAGGGAACGCCGAATACTTGTGCCGGTTTGCGTGCTGCTAGCGGCGAAGAAGAGAGAAGGCGAGCGGAATGATCAACGCCGCCAGAACAACAATGGCAGCAACCCACCACGCCCAATGAATGCTTTTTGGTTTGATCCGCGTCTTCTCGCCAAATTCGTTTTCAACAAACTCGTCGTAATCGAAGTTATCGTCCGGAAGATTGAGTCCGCCGACGTGTGCCTCGTCCGACCACCCGGTTTTTTCGTCGGAACCACACTCCGGGCACACCTTTGCCTTCCGGGGCAGATCCGCACCGCAATTAGGACAGTTGTCGTGAGGCACGGTTTAAAGGTGCTCCCAATTTTTTTGGGAATCAATCCGTTTCAGCCATCTTAACTCTTCGTTACGACAACATCCGGTTGCTCTCCGCCGCCTGAGGCAGGTGGCTCGGTTGCTGGCGCGGTGGCAGTAGCGGTGCCGACCAACGGTTGCGGTGCCCGATCCGTCGGTTGCTCGTCGGCTTTGTGGAAGCGAACGCTGACGATCTTGCTGACACCATGTTCCTGCATCGTGACGCCGTAAAGAATGTCAGCCATGCTGATGGTGCGTTTGTTGTGCGTGATGATGACGAATTGAGATTGTTCGATAAAGCGCTTCAACACCTTCACGAAACGATTGACGTTGGATTCGTCGAGCGGCGCATCCAATTCGTCCAGCACGCAGAAGGGACTTGGCTTCACCTGATAAATCGAGAAGAGCAGGGCGACAGCGGTCATCGTTTGCTCACCACCAGACAGGAGTGAAATACTCTGCAATTGTTTGCCCGGAGGACGCGCCATGATTTCAATGCCGCTTTCCAGGACATCGCCGTCGTTCACGAGCATCAGGTCCGCTTTACCACCGCCGAAGATATCCACGAACATGATCCGGAAGTTGTCGCGAATCTTATTGAACGTCTCAAGGAACATCTCCTTCGTCTGTGTGTTGATGCGATTGATGACATCCATCAACTGAGTCTTGGCCTGGATGAGATCGTCGTTTTGCTTCGTGAGGAATTGATAGCGCTGTTCGGTCTCTTCGTATTCTTCGATCGCGACGAGGTTCACCGGTCCCATTTCGTCGATGCGCTTCTGCAACACGCTGACTTGTTCGATGACCGCATTCCAATCCGTGCCGATGCCCGATTGCGCCATTTGTTCCGGCGTAATGGTTTCGATTTTCGCTGCGCCTTCGTCAGCGTATGTAATCGTGAACATCTCACTGCGAACGTCGTCGATATTGACCTGGTATTTTTGCAGGACACGCTCGCGCAGGTTCTGCACGGCCATGTTCTTCTGAGCCAATTCGATTTCCAGCGTGCCGCGTTGCTGCTGCGTCTCGGTCAGACGACGGCGATGGTCGCGCAAACCTTCTTCGCGGGCGGCAATACTTTCTTCCTGCGCTTCTTTGTCAGTGAGTAAGTCAGCCGCCATCGCGTTCACCTGTTCGCGTTCGTGCTGGAGCGACTCAATCTTCTGTTGGGATTCGGCAATTTCCAATTCGGCCTGCGCCTTGCGCGTGAGGAAACTGGAGATCTCGTTGCGGCGTTGTTCCGCCAAGTGGCTCAATTCGCGAATGCGTTGTTCGAGCGGATTCTTTTGCGTGCGTGCGGAAGCGCAGAGTTGCTCCTCAGTGGCCAGGGCGACTTTCGTTTCCGTCAGATCAGCATTGGCGACGTCACGAGCCTGGCGTAATTCTTCCACGCCGGCGTTCAGCTCATTGACCTGTTGCTGCAAGAAGCGTTCTCGCTGTTCCAAATCACCGATCTGCGTCGCGAGAGCTTCTCGCTTCTGCATGCCTTCCTGCTCTTGCGCGGCCAAAGTTTTGATTTCGTAAACGACGGTGTCGATCTTCTGATGCAAGACGCGCAATGAATTCTGCAGCGCATTGAATTCGCCTTGGTGCGTGGCGATCGCGACTTCCTGTGTGCGCAATTCCGTCTGCGCCTGTTGCAGGCTCGCTTGCAATTCGGTCTGTTCGCTCAGCAACGCTCCTTTGCAACGGCTGATTTCATTCACCTGTTCCTGCAACTGCGCGATGATCGTCTGCAGTTCAGCAATCTGGTTTTTACGTCCGAGAATGGAGGAGGGGGCTTTGCCGTTGGCAGCGCCGTTCAGATAACCACCGGTAAAGACACCGTTGCGATTTAAAAGCTCACCGGTCTGCGTCACGAAATCACATGCGCCATTCGTCTCGCGCCAACCGATCGTCGCCGCAGCGAGATCGGGCACAATCACAGTCTGGCCGAGCAAGCGTTCGAGCAACGGTTGCACCGAAGGATCTGCTTCCACAATGCTGAGGGCGACGGTCGCATTCGGCACCACAAGATTCTGAATGCGAAAATCCAAACTTTGCAAAGCGAGCGCGGCAATACTGGCGCGGCCCTTCTTGTTGTTACGCAGATCGTCGAGGATCAGTTGCGCAGAGTCCGGTTGATCCGTGAGGACGAGTTGTAAATTGTGGCCAAGGGCGGTTTCAATCGCGACGACGTATTGATCCGGCACTTTGATCTTATCGGCGAGCGAACCGAGGGCGTTCTTCGCTGTCTTCAATGCAGCGAGTGCGCCGGCGCTGAAACCTTCGTGCGAATCCTGCAGCTGTTCGAGCACGTTCAGGCGAGAACGTTTCTCCGCCTGTTGACGTAACTGCGCATCGAGTTCCTGTGTGACGCGATTTAATTCCTGCTGAATCTCGCGCAACCTTGCCTGGCGCTGTTCCACCGTGCCGCGTTGCGTTTGCACGTTGAGTTTTTCCACTTCAACGTTAGCCGCGAATTCATGCAAACGCGTTTCCAGCCGAGTGCGTTCTTCTTCGAGTTGAATCTTTTCCGCGGAAAGCTTTTCCAGGCGAACGATGTTGCCCTGCTTCTGTAAATCGAGCGTGTTGATTTCATTGCGCACGCGGGAAAGCTGCTGTGCGGCGGCGAATAAATCAGACTGCGCTTTGCGGATCAGTTCCTGTTTACTGATCAAGTCGCCTTCAACCATCTGCAAGGCGGTGCGCTTGGCTTCGAGATTCCTGCGTTGCTCTTGCACGGCCGCTTCAGACGCCGCGAGTTTCTCGGTCACGCTGACCAATTCCTGCTCGGCAATCATGCACCGTTCTTCGGCTTGCGTGATATCGCTCGTCGCCTTGGCGTTTTGATTTTCGAGCTCTTGCAAACGTTCGCCGTTAAAATGCATCCGGCTCTCGTGACGATCAATCTGTCCTTTGAGTTCCAGACCTTTCTGTTGCGTGGCGCTGATTTCCTGTTCGAGTTCGGAGAGGCGTTCTCGCAACTGTCCGATTTCATTCTCACCGCGCAACACTCCTTCGGAACAAAGCTCAATCTCCAAACGCATCTTCTCGACGTTCGTTTCGCGTTCGCGAATTTCACCCTGCAACACATCGAATTGATGACGCGCCAATTGGGTGTCGAGATGTTGCAACTCCGCCGCAATTTGTTTGTAGCGACGCGCCTTGCCGGCCTGACGTTGCAAGGAACCGATCTGACGCTTCACTTCTTTGATCAGATCGTCGACACGGAGAAGATTCTGGTCGGTCGCTTCCAGTTTTCGGAGCGCTTCTTTTTTCTGGGACTTAAATTTCGTGATCCCGGCCGCTTCTTCAAACACCAGGCGACGATCATCCGGCTTGCTGGAAAGAATCTGGGTAATATTACCCTGCGCCATGATCGAGTAACTCGCCTTGCCCATGCCGGTGCCCATGAAGAGTTGCTGGATGTCTTTGAGACGGCACGCGGTCTTGTTGATGAAATATTCGCTGCCACCATCGCGGAAAACCCGGCGCGTGACGGTCACTTCGTTATAATTGATCTCAATGCCAGCCGCTTTGAGCTGTTCTTCGTCGACCCCGCCGATGGTGAGGGAAACTTCGGCCATCCCGACCGCTTTGCGTCCGTCGGTGCCGTTGAAAATGACGTCGGCCATTTCACCGCCGCGCAACGCCTTGGCCGATTGTTCGCCAAGAACCCAGCGAATGGCGTCCGAGACATTGGATTTGCCGCAGCCATTGGGCCCGACGATCGCCGTCACACCGGGTTGAAAATTCAACGATGTTTTGTCCGCGAAGGATTTAAAGCCCAACATCGTGAGGTTCTTCAGATACATGGGTGAAACGAAACGAAATTTCGGGTTGATTGTAAAGTCAAAACCACAACCTGTTGTGGTTTGTTATTCTTCCGCCCCTTAGGGATGGTGTATTTCACTCCATCAGAGCCATTTGTGGGGCGACAGTGGAGCATTTTATCAGTTTTTGGGCTAAAACCTACAAAAATAAGCTCTCATCTGGTAGACCACGGTCTATAAATCCGAGTCTGGTCACCCTCCATTCCACCTTCATTAAAATTCGTGTTAATCTGGGTAATTCGTGTCTAACTCCTTCTCTCTGAGTGCGTCACGTCGACGCCGTAGCGCTAAATCGCCGAATTTCGCCGTAAAAATGTCCACCGTAGCGCTACGATGCCGATTTTCGTCACGAAAATGGTCGCCGTAGCACTTCGGGGAGTAATTTCTCCGCGAAAATCCTCGCCGTAGTGCTACGATGCGAAATTTTGCGGTGAAAATGTCCATCGTAGCGCTAAAACGCCGAAATTCGTCGCGAAAATGCTCGTCGTAGCACTTCGGGGAGTAATTTCTCCGCAAAAATGGTCGCTGTAGCGCTACGACGCCGAATTTCGGGGATAAATTGCTCCCCGAAATGCTAAAACGGGAAAATTCTTCGCGATTTTGGTCGCCGTGAGATGAATTTCAGCCGTTTTTTCCTTCAACCAACGCCGGAATCAAAACTGTCTGCTGTCGCTTCTTTTCACCCGGTCCAAGGGCGTGATGGACAGATTGGAAGACCTGAACGGAAAAAGTGTCAGTCCGATTGCACTTAGAGATCAAGGCGGCTTTGACCACTGCGTAGGCAGACGGAAAATGGACCATATTTTACCCGCCAAAATGATTACAGCGATAAATGGATCCAAACTGTGGTTGCCGAACACTTGCAAATGGGAACATGGACACATGTATTGAATCGGCTTTATCATGCGCACCAGAAAGACGAAGCAAACGACCAAAACGAACTTGGTTTAGTGTAAAGACTTGAGACTGACCCTTTCATTGGGAGTTTCCGCGACGGAAAGTTGTGACTCGATGCGAAAGTCGGAGTTTCCCGTGACAGTTTTTTGTTCCTTTACCGGGAATTGCATAGCCCGTCCGAAGTCCCGAAGGGACGATGAGAAAATGGCCCCGCGTAAAGCGAAGCGATCCCTGGGCTCCACGTTCCCCAAAATCAATCATTCTGCCGCAGGCGCGAGCGCAGCGAGTTTCAATAACCGTTTGTGTAAATACTGCGGACTTACCCCTTTTAGATGTATTCCTCGCATTCACAGGTTAACGCCTTGAAGTGAAGTGCTCCACTGCGCCATAGTCCCAATGTGAATCAACCGCAAACCGATAAAGCGCAGTCCAGACATCTCTCCATTCTGGCGACCGTTTCTGCGATGTTTCTGATTCTGCATTGGGCCTCAGCTTCCGTGATTTTTGAAACGGTAGCCTCATTCAACGGCACCAATGGTTCAGGACCCCGGGCAGGATTGTTGATGGGGCAAGACGGAGCATTTTACGGCACCACAACATCGGGAGGGAGCGACTTTAATGGATTTCTGGGAAGCGGCAACGGAACTGTTTTTAAGCTCAATTCCAACCACACAGTGACGGTCCAGGCTGATTTTAATGGTGGCACCAACGGCTTTCGTGCATATGGAGCACTAGTGCAGGACGCACAAGGCAACTTTTACGGAACGACACTCCACGGAGTTGATTACGTTCATGGGACCATATTCAAAATTAACACGAACGGAGTCCTCACGAACCTGTATTCTTTCGATTCACGAATAGATAAGAACGGATCATTTCCCATAGCTGGCTTGACGATAAGCACAAATGGGTTGCTGTATGGAACCACACGAGGCGGAGGACAAAATAATTATGGCATGGTCTTCCGAATCACGCATGATGGTAACTTCACGACATTAGGCTCTTTTTTCGGGCCAAACGGTTCTGACCCATGGGGGCGTTTAATCGAAGGTAGAGATGGAAACTTCTATGGCACAACCTCCTCCGGCGGTGAAAGCAACTTGGGGACTGTGTTCCGAGTTGGAAACGATGGCGGACTTACGACGTTAGCTTCTTTCGTAGGCACGAACGGCGCGAATCCGTACGGCGGATTGCTCCAGGGTTCTGACGGTCAGTTTTACGGCACGACCGAAGGTGGTGGTGAAAGTAATCGTGGCTCGATCTTTAGGATGACACCGGATGGAGCGCTTACGACAATGGCATCATTCGATGGACCAACGAATGCCGCTGGTCCTCGAGCGGCTTTGATTGAAGGCCGCGATGGGAACTTCTACGGCACAGCCGCTGGTAGTGGCAATTATTTGTATGGTACCATTTTTCAGGTAACGCCGACAGGAACATTAAAGACCCTTGTGAAGTTCAACGGAGGCAACGGCATTTATCCGTACTGCGACTTATTCGAAGGGCCGGACGGAAATCTTTACGGTACTACGGCGGGCGGTGGAGCTTACGGCCATGGTACTATTTTCCGGCTTGGCTTTGGCATGGCGCCGAAATTTCAGTCGGCAGTTAAATTGGACGGTTCATTATCCATGCAGTGGACGTCCGTAGCTGGACAAAAATATCAGCTGCAATCCAATCCTGATGTCTCTTCAACAAATTGGCTCAACGTCGGCGATCTCAATACCGCAACAAACGGTACAATGGCTACAGTCACGCCAATAGTGCTGCAATCGCCGGGATTTTACCGCGTCTTGCTGGTGCCCTAAAGGGAAAATTTGGCCAGCCCTTCGGCACGATTTCCGAAGAGATCGGTTGGATTGATTCTTTGCAGGCTTTCTGAATCCTTTTGTCCTACGTAGCGTCGATAGAATAGATGTCTTTGCCATCCCAACAAGCTTTGCTACAGCGTCTGGTTCTATTTCTCGCAATTTTCTTTTTCCCGGCATCCATTCTGGAAGCTGCTTCCACCAAGGAGGAAAACAGACCGTTACAATATATCCTTCTCAACCGGCGTCCTGGTTGGGGTTGGAGTAAAGGAGAGCCTGAAGTTATTTCGCGCGAAGCATTCACCGCTGTGAGACGCGCGTTGCCGGAAACGAACGGTTCGAACGTGCGCATCGGGATGGGATTTGTTTTCTCCTACTTCCGTGGGAGCGACGAGATGGTTAGTGACGCATTACGCAATGTGCTGAAACTGGCGCAGGAAACGGATACGCCGGTTTACCTGCAACTCGACGGCGAACAATGGTGGGAAGCTCGGCCGGATTTATGGAACTGGTGGGATCCTTCGCACCCAGGCTTTGATCCAAAGAACCGGGAGAACGTCGAGTGGTCGGGCTGGTCGTCGAAGGACGCATTGAAGATCGCGTGGCGCAACTGGGGGCAGCAAATTCGCGTTCGCCCTCCACCGAACCTGATGAGTCCACGGTATCGCGAAGCGTGCCACGAGAAAATGAACCTGCTCATCCCGATCATTCTTAATTGGTGGAAGGCGTTGCCGTCGGAGAAGAAAGATTTGTTCGTCGGCATCAAGGTCGGCTGGGAATCATCGATCGGCGTCAATTCCTGGTATTACCCCAAAGGCAATGCGTTGCTGGATAAGCCGCGCGAAAGGGATCCGAAGAAGGGGCTCGATGGAAGCAACACGCCTTCGCGCGGCGCTGCGCAGATTGGTTATGCCGCTGTGAAGACCGCTGGCATTCGCACGAAAGGTAAGATTACGGAAGCCGATCTCGCCGAAGTGGTGCGTCGACATCTGGAAGACTTGTGCCGCACCGCGGCAACGCTCGGTGTGCCACGCGAAAAATTGTTTACGCATGGTGTTGGGTGGAAAGAAAACGAACTGAATTATCAGGCCGCTGTAAACGAATACAGTTGCCCCGCCTGGAGCTTCTACAAACACGCGGCGGATCCGTCGAAAGACGTCGGGGTGCAAAACGCGTTGAAGAAGAGCAACGCTCCGTATTGGGCCGCCACCGAATGGTTGTTCCAAGGTCCACGCGAGACGGAACGCTGGAAACAAGCGTTGGAAAACACTTTAGCCGATCGACGCTGTCGTTTCGTCTGCATTTACAATTGGGAATCAATCGACGACAACGAACCTGCGCTGCAAGCGATTCGCGAACTGGTTGATTAGAGCCATTGCCAGAAGTGATTTCCGGACAGAAACGAGGCCTCAGATTGTGGGGGCTCGGTGGTTTGGAGTCCCGGCTTCAGCCGGCAAGGCGCCCGAACCTCGATCACAGTTAAATATTCGTAAATGCTTGGGCAAATCGCACACGTTGCCGGCTAAAGCCGGGACTCCGAACCCCCAATGGACTTTCAGCACACGATCGAGGCAGTCAAGCCTCACGCCCTGAGATCAGCAATCTGCCTTAAAGCGGAAATTTCTTCTGGCAATGGCTCTAGCTCGAACATTGAAGCGACATAAATGTCGCGCACCTGGCGCGCGGCGTTTACGCCGCTTCAACGTGAAATGTTTCAACGCCATACGGAATATTTTGGCAATCAATATAGAGGGTTCCGGGAACCGTTAGCGTCAGCCCAGTGTGCCACAGGTCCGAGATCCACTCAATCCACGCGCAAACGTTCGTGCGTGTCCCATTGCGACATGTCCGAGAGAATCACCTGATCGCCGGTTTGCAATCCTTGGAGAATTTCAATCGTGTTCACTGAACTGCGTCCCAGTTTCACGGGCACGCGGTGGGCCGCCTTCCCATCGGGTTCCAGCTTGAATAAAGGCACCGTAGCGTCGGCATGTCCCTGCACCGGGAGGCCCACATAAAGAACGGATTCCAGTCTCTCCAGTTCAATCACACCATCCACGCTTAAGTCAGGCCGGGCACCTTTTGGAAGCGCGCCATTCAACTTCACATCCACGGTAACCGTCCCATTCTGCGCGGCGGGATCAATACGTGTTACGATTCCGGAGACAACGCCGTTGCGTGTATCAATCTCCGCCTTCTGTCCGATCTGCACATCTCGCACCTGCGTCTCTGGAATTTTTAGAATCGCTTTCAAGCGCCCGGGCTCGACAATTTTCGCGAGGGTCACTCCCGGCATGACGCGCTGTCCGGACTGAAGTAATTCGATGTCGCCAATTTGTTGCAGCACGCCGCTCACTCCGGCGCGGACGTGCAGCGCAGCCACCTGTTGTTGCTTTCGCTTTAGCAAGGCACGAGCGCGCTCCACTTCGGCTTGCTGCACGGCTAGTTGGGAGTCGGTCGAACTGGCGCAACTTTTCAAGCGATCCCGTTCGATTTCCAAACGCTGGTTTAAGCCCTGGGCTTTTGTCTGGGACCGTTGTCGTTCGATTTCAGAGATCAAGCGGTCCTTCGCCAGGGCATCGTTCATGCGCGAGTCGGCCTGGGCCTGGCTGGCATCTGCATCCAGCGCGGCGATGGAGGATTTTAACGCGAGGCTATTGTCTTCCAACTTGGCGCGGAGATTCTTGAGTTGCGCTTCGGCACCTTTCAACAGCCATTCAGCATCGAACGATTCCTGCTCCAACTCGGGATTGCTGAGATCCATCAACGCCGTATTCGTGTCCACCATTTCGCCGGCCTGGACAAAAATGCGTTCTACGCGGCCGGCTGTTTCCGCTTGAACGAATTGAATCCGTTCGGGAATTAACGAGCCATTTCCGCGCACCTGCCGGAGCATCTCGCCGCGCTGAACTGTGCCCAGGTAGAGCGACGCTTTGTCCACGCGTGGAATCGCCGGTTGCAACCGACCGAGGCCCAGCGTGGCCAATACCAAAACCACAGCAGCCGCCGAGGCAATGAGCCAGCGATGCTTTTGGCGGGCACGGCGAATGGTTGGAGAAACAGGGCGATCCATTGACTCAGGCTCTCTGTGTTATTCAGCACCCGGTTGGAGTGCCGGTTTATTTGTCACAATCCGTCCATCAAACAAATGGACAGTGCGCTGCGCATCGCGGGCATAACGTTCATCGTGCGTAACGAGGCAGATCGTTGCGCCTTCAGCATGAAGTTCGCGCAGCAATGCCATGACGGCTTCACCGTTTTTCGAATCGAGACTTCCGGTCGGTTCGTCCGCAAGAAGGATCGAGGGGCGACCGCCCAGTGCGCGCGCAACAGCAACACGCTGCTGTTGTCCGCCCGATAGTTGCGCGGGATAATGTTTCGCGCGCGCGGTCATGCCGACTTTCGTCAACGTTTCATCGACCCGTTCTTTTCGTTCTGCAGCGGTGAGTCCACGGTAGGTGAGTGGAAGTTCGATGTTTTCCTGCACGGTCAAATCACCAATGAGATTGAAACTTTGAAAGATGAATCCGATCTCGCGATTACGCACGCGGGCGCGTTGTGCGTAGTCGAGATGCTCAATGGGTTCGCCGCGGAGTTCATAACTACCGCGCGTCGGCGAATCGAGCAGTCCGAGGATGGAGAGCAGCGTCGATTTGCCGCAACCCGAGGGCCCGGAGATCGAGACGTAATCGCCATGCCGGATTTCCAGTTCAATGCCGGACAATGCATGTGTCTCGACTTCATCGGTGAGAAACACCTTTTCGATGTTGTTCAATTGAATCAATGGGATGGTGGTTTGCATAATTTGAAAAATTATTCGCAACGTAACGCCACCATTGGATCAACTTTGGTGGCGCGGCGCGCGGGCAACCAGCAGGCGATGGATGCAATGGTGAAGAGGAGCAGCGCAATGCCGAAAAATGTAAGAGGATCCGTTGGCGTCACCTCGAAAAGGAAGCTGGTCATGAAGCGACTCAGGCCAAGCGCGGCAATTACTCCAAGGCCAACCCCAATAATTGCGAGTTTCATTCCCTGGCGAAACACCAGCCAAAGCACGTTCGAACGCGGTGCCCCGAGCGCCATGCGGATACCAATTTCATGGGTGCGCTGCGTTACCGCGTAAGCCAGAATTCCATAAATGCCGATCGCAGCGAGGAGTAGTGCCGTCAAGGCAAGTCCGCTCAAAAGCGTCATTCGGAATTTCTGCTCGGCGAGAGTCCGGGCGAGGTTCATTTCCGCGGATTTGATTTCGCCCACGGCGAGGGTGCTATCCACCAGGCGAGCTTCGCGTCGAATAGCGGTAGAAACTGTTTTTAAATCAGAGTGCGAGCGGACAACGAGCGTCATCGAAAGTGGGCATCCTATCCTCCGGAAAAATTCTGGCGCGGCGGGCTTCGCTGGCGATGTCTGGCGGACGCTGCGCACGATTCCAACGATGGTACATAGATTTGAGATGGTGCCTCCTTCGAACACGATGCGTTTGCCAATTGGGTCTTCATTTGGAAAATATCGACGCGCTAAAGTATCGTTGATGACCATTTCCCGTTGTGGATCTTCTTCAGTGAAAATGCGCCCCTTTAGAAGGGGAATGCCCATGGTTTTGAAATAAGATGTGCTGACATCGTTGCGCATCGCATACAGCGAGTCTCCTGGAACCGGTGGACGCTCAACTGCAAAGGAAATGGAGGAGAAGAATTTTCGGGCAGGGCAGGGAGGCAGTATCACCAGTCCGGCAGAATAGTCCCCGGACAGCGCTTCGATGCGCTGCTTCAGTTGCACGGGAAAGTCACATTTCGTATCAACGTCTGCGAAGTAAAGTCCCTTGGGATCGAAGCCGAGGTCGACTGACTGTAGCCGGACTAGGCTTTTGACCAGCAATCCCGCACCGACAAGGAGCACGAGGGCAACCGCGATTTGAGCAATAACGAGAATGCTGCGTGCGCGCTGGCTCCTGAGACCGCCGCTGGAACCCTTGCCGCCATCGTTCAACGTTCCTAACAGGTCAACTTTCGACGCGTGGATGGCCGGAAAGAGACCGGAGAAAATCCCGGTCAACAAAGAGACCGCAAAGGTGAAAACCAACGCGACGCGATCAACGCGAATTTCAGCCAGCCTGGGGACGTTCGAAGGGGCCAATGTCACAAGCAAATGCGTAAGCCAAAATGCCAGGAGCACTCCGGCGATTCCGCCGGCGAGTGAAAGCAAAACGCTTTCCGCGAGCAGTTGCCGGATGATACGAATCCGGCTTGCGCCGAGTGCCGAACGAATCGCCATTTCTTTTTGGCGCGTGACGGACCGCACCAATAAAAGGTTCGCAACATTGGCGCACGCGATCAGGAGTACGAGCCCAACCGCACCAAATAGAATGAGTAATGTGGGCTGGAAATTGCCGGTGATTTCTTCGTGCAACGGAATCACCTTCGCTCCCGCGATCTGGTCAGTGTTTGGAAATTGTTTGACGATCCGTTGCACGATGGAGTCCATCTCGGCTCGTGCCTGTTCAATCGGAACGCCCGTGGCGAGACGTCCAATCATTTCGTGTCCCCGAACAGCGCGTGCGCTGTCTTTGAGGTGACGCGAGCGGAAGGCAGTCGGCATCCAGAATTCTGTCTGTGGATTCGGAAAGTTAAACCCGGGAGGCATAACTCCGATCACTGTGAAAGTGGTTGAGCCTTCCAATGTCAGTGTGGAACCAATGATATTGGTCCGGCCGCCAAAATGTCTTTGCCAGAGGCGATGGCTCAACACCATCACAGTATCATGGTCGAGTGCGTCTTCCTCCGCTGTTGGGATGCGGCCTAGAATTGGATTAGCTCTGAGAACCGAAAACAGGGCAGGGGAAGCTCTCAAACCCTGCACCCGCTCCGGTTCCTGTATTCCGGGGAAAACCCAGAAAACCGGGCGGTACACTGCCAAACCCTGAAACGAGCGCGCTTCGGTTCTGAAGTCAACGAAGTTACGAGGAGACGTATTAATGCTTGTTCCCCTCATATCCCGTTCCCAGATCTGCACAATCCGATCGGGTTCATCATACGGCAGCGACCGGAGCAGGATTGCGTTGATGAAGCTGAAAATCGCGGTGTTTGCACCAATGCCCAGAGTCAGCGTTAAAATGGCAATCGCAGTGAACCCGGGCTTTTTGCGCAACATCCGTGCTCCGAAACGAACGTCCTGAATGATGGTTTCGCCAAAACTCGCGCCCCGCGTATCACGACATTCCTCGCGGACACTCTGGAAATTGCCAAAACGTTTGCGCGCCTCACGGGCGGCTTGGTCTGGGGACATGCCAGACGCGACGTTCTCTGCAGTGCGCATTTCCATGTGAAAATGCAATTCGTCATCGATATCATCCTTCACAACTCGATGTTGTCCGAAAGATCGCCACCAGCGGCGCAAATGGAGCCAGAGTTTCACGATGCTTGGCGTTTTGTATTTATGCCGTCTGTAGCACAAGCGTGATGGCGCGGCAGACCCGTTCCCAAATGGCGGTTTCTTCCTTGAGTTGCTTGCGACCAGACCGAGTCAATGAATAGAATTTTGCGCGTCGATTGTTTTCAGACTTGCCCCATTCCGCGTCGATCCATCCTTTCTCCTCCATTCGATATAAAGCGGGATAGAGCGAGCCTTCTTCGACCACCAAAACATCATCGGAACGTTGTTGGAGTTTCTGGGCGATTCCATAGCCATGCAGCGGATCCGCCTGGAGTGTTGTTAGAATAAGTAAGTCGAGTGTGCCCTGGAGCAATTCAGCTTTTGTTGTCGGCATAGAGTCTTTCCTAGATGTTCTAGGGGAACCATAATCATTCACCCCTAGAGGGTCAAGGGGAATGCGCAAGTGCCAATTGCGAAGCCGCTGAAGGTCGTGGATCATTTGCGTCCCGAAGCCGGGTCCAGAAAAAATTACGGCGTGTTTTGTGTTCTGCTGTTTGCTAGCTTCGTCACTTCAATGGAGCTTCGTCATCTAAAATACTTTGTCGCTGTCGCAGAAGAATTGAGCTTCAGCGGCGCAGCAGAACGCGTTCGCGTGGCTCAACCAGCTTTGAGTGCGCAAATTCGAAGTCTCGAGAATGAACTCGGAGTTCAGTTGTTGGAACGACACAGTCGGGGAGTTGCGTTGACACAAGTGGGTAAAGTTTTTCTGCGAGAGGCGCGTCTTACCATCCAACAGGCGGAGCGAGCGGCAACATCAGCCAAGGAAGCCGCGCAGGGTTTGCTCGGTGAATTGCGCATCGGTTGTATCACCAGTTTCACGAATGAACATCTGCTGCAACTCGTGCGCGCGTATCGCACACAGTTTCCAAAAGTTGATTTACGCTTTTTGGATAAGACTCCGGCGGGCTTGGAAGAAGCGGTTGTGAATAAGGATGTCGATGTCGCGTTTTTACGACCTCCAGTGCGTGACAGCAGTTTGAACCTTCGTGTGGTGGAGCATGCGGAGATGGTTATTGTGATGCCCAAAACGCATGCGCTGGCCGCGGCAAAAAGTCTTTCCTGGGAACAGTTGAAAGACGAAACCTTCATTCAATTATCCGATCAGGAGTCGCCCGGCTTCAATGGGCGCTTCCGCGAATATGCATTAAAAGCCGGGTTCGTTCCGCGCATCGCTCACTACGGACACGAAATGCATTCCATTCTTTGGCATGTGGAAGTCGGCCTGGGCATCGCCGTGATGGTTTCCGGAATGAAAGATCTGTTGCGCCGTGACCTCGTCATTCGGTCGTTTAAGAAACCAGTGCCGACGATTGAAACGCTGATGGTCTGGCGGAAAGAGGACACATCGCCCACGGTTGCAGAATTCGTTCGCTTATCAAAAGCGCATCTGTTGGCTGAGTAACAATCTCGCGGCGATA
>JAQGOU010000294.1 GCA_028293445.1 Verrucomicrobiales bacterium
ACCGCGTGGACAGGAGCCGCGGGCGACAACGCGATCTTTGAAGGAACCGGTGGTGCCGTGACAGGTGCTGCGGTGCCGCTCAAAGGAATAATGTTTGTTAAATCTTCGGGCTATACCTTCAGCGCAACAGTTAACGTCGGCACGGTCGGTGCCACAAACGATACTGCCAGCGGGGTGACGAACACCATGAGCGGAATCATCAGTGGCTCTGGTTCCTTAACCAAAAATGGCAGCGGGGTAATGATTCTCGCCGCAGCGAACACCTACACGGGAGGCACGTTTCTGAACGCGGGCACTCTGGGGTGGAGTCCTAACACGACCACAATCGGCAACAACTCCCCAGGAGTTAAGGTCTACATCAACGCGGACAACGTGGTTTTTGCCAATAGCGGCACTGCCAGCAAAACGCCTCAGCAAGCGGTCGACCAACTGGGCGATTTGATTTGCGACGATTCTCTGATTACAAATCCGGCTGTAATTAATTTCAGCGGTGTTCTGGGCCCATGGACGATCAAAGGCGCCGACCGTAAGATTACGGTGAACGGAGCTGCCTCTCTAACCATCGGCAACAAGATTCAGGACGACGGCACGCCTCGCACTTTAACCAAAGCCGGCGCAGGACTTCTCACGGTGAGCAGTGTCAGTAATGTCTTCACGGGGGCCATCATTGTGCAATCCGGTCCGCTCAAAGTCGCCAATGCCAACGGACTTGGCTCCGCGAGCACGGGCACAACTGTTAATGCGGGCGGCGCTCTGCAGGTCAGCGGCAGCGGGTCCGCTGAGCCAGTCAGTTTGGATGGAACCGGTGCAAACAATGACGGGGCGTTGCGCAGCGTGGCAGCAAACATGACCTTCGCTGGCCCTGTGACGCTCGCATCCAGCGGCGTGCGCATCAATTCTGATAATTCGACCTTCACGCTTTCCGGAGGCATCACTGGGGCGGGTAAAAACTTGATCATTGGCGGGTCGGGCGGGTCGGCGGTCACAAACACTGGGATTTCGATTGGGAGCGGTACATTGACCAAAGACGGCAGTGGTACGTTGACGCTCAACATTCCCAATTCTTTTAGCGGCACCACGATCAGCGCTGGAAGAGTATCGATCGGCGATAATTCTGCTCTGAGCAGTGGCCCGATTACGACGCAATCAGGGGGCAACGGCCAGCAACTCATTCTTAATACCAGCGGCCTGAATATCACCAACGCGCTGACGATCAACGGCGGCGGGGTTTCGGCTCAAGGCATCCTTTACTATAATCAAACCAGCGGCTCAGCGACCTATAGCGGTCCAATTAATATCACAGCTTCGGCCTCTACGGGCGGTCATTTGGCCAGTGCCTCAGGTGGCACCGGAGAACTGGTTCTGGCGGGTCCCCTGACTTCCTCCGTACTGGTCACGATGCGGAATGGAAGCGTCACCTATTCGAATCCAGGCAACAGTTTTCCTTCCATGTCCATTCAAGGAGGAACCTGCAAAATTGGGGTGGCTGGCGCGATGCCCGGCACGGCGACGGTCGACATGGCTGCCAATGGTGTGGCGACGCTCGACCTGAATGGGTTGGATCAAACCGTGGCAGCGCTCACGAAGGCTTCAGCGACGAACGCAGTGAACACGGCCAATGTGATTAATAGCGGGGCAGGAACTCCGACTCTGACAGTCAACAACGCGAGCGCGGGTATTTATTGGGGCGTCCTGGGTGGCACGGGCAATAGCTTTAACGTAACTAAATCCGGGGCCGGGACATGGACCCTTGGCGGGAGCAGCACCTATTCAGGGGTGACTCTGGTCTCCGCCGGAACGTTGAGAGTCACGAATATCACGGGCAGTGCAACGAGTTCTGGAACTGTGACCGTCGGCTCGGCAGGAACGCTCTCGGGCAACGGAGCGGTTTCCGGCACCGTCCTCGTCAATGGCACTGTCGCTCCTGGCGATGGCGTCGGCACTCTTGCCACCGGTCCCCAAACATGGGCTGGCAGCGGACATTATGCGTTTGAAATCAATCAGGCTGCCGGAACAGCCGGAGCAATCAATGGTTGGGATCTCGCCAATATCACGGGCGGCTTGACCATCAGCGCGACGACGGGAAGCAAGTTCGTGATCGATCTTAGCTCGGTGTCGCTGACTGATTTTGTTTCGACCACCAATTACAGCTGGAGCATTGCGCGAACGACAACCGGCATCTCTGGCTTCGACGCCGGTGCGTTCACGGTGAACACGGCTGGATTCACAAACACCACTGGGGGCGGAACATTTACGGTCACCACCAACGCGACCGATGTTCTTCTGGTCTTCACCGCAAGCCAGGGAGCGGCGCAACCTACGTCCTTTACGACTAGTGGAGCCGGACAAGGAAGCTTTAATGGAACACCGAATACGACTTATACCGTGCAATATGCTGACGCTCTCGATAACCCCACCGGTTGGCAGTTCCTCATGAGTGTCACCACCAGCGGGGCCGGATTAGGCTCATTTGTGGATCCGACGTCACCGAGTTTGCTGACGAACCGGTTTTATCGCGTGAAATATCCGTAAGCGGAACAGCGCGCAAGATTCTTCGCGACCACCCGCATCCAGAATGTTTTGGGGGCTTGGCAAATTTCCTTTGCCAGCCCTTGTTGGGTGAGTGAATCCAACATCGGGGTATCCTGGAGTTGTGCCGGACGGTGTCTCCTGATACGCTGATCGACCTTTGCGATGAACAAGCGATTCTATTCTTTTGGGCTGGTTCTTTGGTTTACCGCGATTACATCGATTACCGCGCAAACTGGGAATCCGTGGACGAGCCTGAAGCAACTACCGGATCGCGCAGCGGCGGACGTCTGGGTGCGCCCGCAGAAGTCTCATGCCGTGCATTTGGATGACGTGGCTTTCAAAGCCATTCTAGCCCGAGCGCCGATGGAAGTCCTGGGAGCGCGCGAGCAGAATCCGACTGAAGTCTCGCTGCCAATGCCAGATGGTTCGCTGGCAAAGTTCCGCATTGTTGAATCGCCCGTAATGGAACCAACGTTGGCTGCCAAGTTTCCGGAGATCAAGACGTATCGCGGTGAAGGCATCGATGATCCAAGTGCTTCCGTGCGGCTTGATGTCACTCCCGCTGGTTTTCACGCGCAGATATTATCACCCAACGGAGCTGTCTACATCGATCCCGCGTTTCGCCATGACGTCAAAACGCATCTCTCCTATTATAAACGCGATTATCGCAAAGGGGCGGATGGTTTTCAATGTCTGGTCGCTGGACCAGATCAACCCGCGCCTGCAAACCTCGCCCGCACAGAACTGCTTCGTTCAGGCAGTCAACTTCGCACGTATCGCCTGGCGTGTGCAGCCACCGGTGAATATGTGCAGTTCCACGGTGGAACGGTTGCGGCCGGGATGGCTGCGATCGTCACAGCGGTCAATCGGGTCGATGGTGTTTACGAATCGGAGGTGGCAGTTCGTATGGTGCTCGTCGCGAACAACAACCTGATCGTTTATACGAATGCGAGCACGGATCCCTATTCCAACGACAACGGCTCAACGATGCTGGGGCAAAATCAAACGACCGTTGATTCACGTATTGGCAGCGCGAATTACGATATTGGCCATGTCTTTAGCACGGGCGGTGGAGGAGTCGCCTATCTTGGATCTGTCTGTGGAAACAGCAAAGCAGGAGGAGTAACAGGTCTGACCGCTCCGACCGGTGACGCGTTCTATATCGATTACGTGGCCCATGAGATGGGCCACCAATTCGGCGGTAATCACACCTTCAACAGCATCCAATCAAACTGTGGCGGCGGAAATCGAAATGCCTCCACCGCGTACGAAGTCGGCAGCGGCACGACCATCATGGCTTATGCCGGCATCTGCGGTGCGGACGACGTGCAACTTCATAGCGACCCTTACTTTCATTCCATCAGCTTTGACGAAATCTTGAACTACACGACGGCTGCCGGCGGAAACGGTTGCGCTGTGGTAACCGCCACAACGAACAATGCGCCGACCGTAAGTGCAGGATCTAATTATACGATTCCGGCCCGCACGCCGTTTACATTGACGGCGACCGGTAGCGACCCGAATGGGGACCCGCTGACGTATTGCTGGGAGGAACGCGATCTTGGGGCATCACAGTTACTGACCGATGCAGACAATGCGGCGAGTCCGTTGTTTCGTTCGTTCAATCCAACGACAAGTCCGTCGCGCACGTTTCCGCAGCTTTCCAATATTCTTAACAACACGTCTGTCCTCGGGGAAAAACTGCCGACGACCACGCGCACCATGACTTTCCGTGTCACAGGGCGAGATAATCGGAGCGGCGGTGGCGGCATCAACACGAGCGACATGCAGGTGAGTGTCTCGAGTGTGGCTGGACCTTTTGTGGTGACCGCTCCGAACACAGGCGTCACGTGGTCGGGAATGCGCACTGTGACCTGGAGCGTTGCGGGCACGGCTTCTTCACCCGTGAATGCGGCCAATGTGAACATCCGTCTCTCGACCGACGGTGGTTTGACTTTTCCGATCGTGCTGGCAACGAATGTGCCCAACAACGGTTCACGCACAGTGACGCTACCGAACATTGCCAATTCCAGTGCACGCATCAAAGTTGAGGCAGCCGGGAATATTTTCTTCGACGTCTCCGACGTAAATTTTTCCATTACGACATTTACCCCGACACCGCTAATCGTGGCGGACACGGCGACCGTTGTCTCTGAAGGGTGCACGCCCACAAACAACGCTGTTGACCCAGGTGAAACGGTGACGGTGAACTTCGCCCTGAAAAATGTTGGAACGGCAAATGGGACAAACATCTCGGCAACGCTGCTTTCGGGCGGCGGTGTTAATTCACCGAGTGGTGCACAAACCTACGGTGCTGTCGTGGCCAACGGTTCACCGGTCGCAAAATCATTTTCGTTTCTCGCCTCCGGCACTTGTGGTGGAAACGTTGCGGCAGTATTTCAAATCTTTGATGGCGCCACGCTTCTCGGCACGACCACCAATTTTGTTCATCTTGGTGCTGTGACGATCATGACTGTCACGAACAGCAACACAGCGCAGATCTTGATTCCCGCAAGCGGCAACTCGGGCATAGCTTCGCCGTTTCCTTCGGCAATTTCGGTTTCAGGTCTCAGCGGGACCATCAGCAAAGTCGTGGTGAAACTTTCCGGTCTTGCTCACTCCAATCCAGATGACATCGATGCCTTGCTCGTGGCACCCGGCGGACAGACTGTTTTGCTGATGTCCGACGCGGGCGGTTCAAGCGCGATCAGTGCAGTAAATCTAACCTTTGATGACACCGCGGCCGCCTCATTAGCTGACGCGACGCAAATTGTTTCCGGCACTTACCTCCCGAGCAATTATGGGGCGGGCGATACGTTCTCTTCTCCTGCTCCAGGCGGTGCGTATGGATCGAGTTTATCCGCGCTGACCGGCGCAACTCCGAATGGCACATGGTCTCTTTATATTACTGATGACGGCGGAGGTAACACTAAAGGGAGTATCGCCAGTGGTTGGAGCATTATCATCACGAGCACCGAATCCACCTGCTGCACGTTCAACTCCGCGCCGACGCTTTCCACCATCAATGATCAGACCATCAATGAGGATGTTTCAACCGGGTCAATTGGTATCACGGTAAACGACGCTGAAACCGCGCCGGGGTCCCTGAATTTGACGGCAAGTTCTTCGAATACGAATGTGGTCACGAACAGTCGTCTTGTTCTCGGCGGAACTGGCGCCAACCGCACGCTTTCTATCACGCCCAACACAAATCAATTTGGAACGAGCACAATCACGGTCTCCGTTTCAGACGGCGTTCTGGCCAATAGCACCGCCTTCTTACTGACCGTCAATTCTCTCAATGACGCTCCGGTGCTCGCAGCTGTTTCCAATCGAACTATCGTGGAGGGAACAACGGTGCTGATCACGAACTCTGCAACCGATGTGGATACGGTCCTGAATCAATTGACCTTTGCTCTCGCCACGAATGCCCCGGGAGGAGCAACGATTAACTCGAATACGGGCGTGTTCAGTTGGACACCGACCGAGGCTCAAGGCCCGAGCACCAATTCCATCAGCATAATTGTCTCCGACAATGGCGCGCCGAGTCTTTCGGATATCAAAACATTTTCGGTAGTGGTCACGGAATCGAATTCAGCTCCCGTGCTTGCGGTCATTTCAAACCAGAACATTGTCGAAGGAGCAACCCTTGTCGTCACAAACACTGGAACCGACGCCGATATCCCGGCGAACCCGCTTACCTACAGTCTAGCCACAAATGCGCCGGTTGGCGCGTCGATCAATCCTGCGACCGGTGTGTTCACCTGGACACCCACTGAAGCGCAAGGCCCGAGCACCAACGTAATCACGGTAATTCTCGCGGACAACGGATCACCTAACCTGACCAATACGAAAACCTTCTCGGTCTTTGTGGTGGAAACGAATGCCGCTCCAGTACTGAGTGCCATCACGAATCGAGTCATTCATTCCGGCACGACTCTCGTTCTCACAAACGCTGCCACCGACAGCGATCTTCCGGCCAATGCACTCACCTTCAGTTTCGCCAGCACACCGCCGCTGGGCGCAACGATTGGTGCAACAAATGGTGTCCTGGTTTGGACGCCCTCGGATTCACAAATTGGAACGAATGGTTTTGCCATCAATGTCACTGATAACGGCTCACCCAATCTGAGCAATCAAAAGGCGTTCACCGTTTCCGTTATGCCGACCCCACTGCTTTCGATCAGTTCGGTGACCGCAACAAACGTTACATTGTCGTGGAGCGCAATCATCGGTGTGAAATATGTGCTGCAGACGAAAACGAATCTGAACGACGTCCTCTGGGCGAACCTGACGAACATTACCGCTGGTAGCGCTTCGGCGTCCGCAATTGACCCGCTAGGTAGCACCGAGAAGTTTTATCGCGTTCAGCTGCCGTAACGCTGGTGCAGTTGCGGGACAATTTTAGCAAAACTTGCGAACGGATTTGCATTTTCACCGTTTTCTCCGATATTCAGCGGCTCAAATATGGCCGAAGAAAAGAAGCACACGTACGACGAGAGTAAGATCAAGACCCTTTCCTCCCTCGAACACATTCGCCTCCGCACGGGGATGTACATCGGACGGCTCGGCGACGGCACCCATTTCGACGACGGTATTTACGTTTTGATGAAAGAGGTTCTCGATAATACGATCGACGAATTCATCATGGGCCACGGGAAAGAAGTGCAGATTTCCCTCGAAGGCAACGTTATCCAGGTGCGCGACTATGGTCGCGGCATTCCGCTCGGCAAGATCGTCGATTGCGTTTCCACCATCAACACCGGCGCGAAATATAATGACGAAGTGTTTCAATTTTCCGTCGGCTTGAATGGTGTTGGAACGAAAGCCGTCAACGCGCTCTCCAAGGATTTTCTCGTGCGCAGTCATCGTGATGGTGAATTCGCCGAAGCCACTTTCAGCCGGGGCAAACTAAAAGGTGAAAAGAAAGGCAAAGCGGCCAACGAACCAAACGGCACCTACGTCCGCTTTGAACCCGATCCCGAAATTTTTAAGAAGTTCGAGTTCAACCAGGAATATATTGAGAAGCGCCTCCGCCATTACTCCTATCTGAATACGGGCCTGAAGCTTCTCTACAATGGCCAGACGATCCAATCCCGTCACGGTCTGCTTGATCTCGTGATGGAAGATTTGAAAGTGGACGGTGCCGAACCGATTTATCCGCCGCTCCATTACACCAGCAAGACGCTCGAATTCTGTTTCACCCATACGAACAGCCGTTACGGCGAGACGTTCTTTTCGTTCGTCAACGGACAATTCACTGGTGACGGTGGCACGCATTTGAGCGCCTTCCGTGAAGGGCTGCTCAAAGCGGTGAACGAATATTCCAAGGGCGGTTACGAAGGTGACGATGTTCGCGAATCCATGATCGGTGCAGTCGCGATTCGTTTGAAAGATCCGATCTTCGAATCACAAACGAAGAACAAACTCGGCAACACGGAAATCCGTTCCGAGCTCGTGAACAAAGTGCGCGAGGAGTTGCTTCACTTCTTCAATCGCAATAAAGACATCGCGGAGAAGATTCTTTCGAAGGTCGAAGACACCAAACAACTGCGCAAAGAACTGCAGGATGTTAAGAAGCTCGCCCGCGAACGTGCGAAGGCGATCACGATCCGCATTCCGCAACTCAAGGATTGCAAGGTTCATTTCAACAAGGAAAAGGAGAAGGGGAAGGGCTCGATGGTTTTCATCTGCGAAGGTCAATCGGCGAGTGGTTCCATCACGAGTTGCCGCGACGTTAATACGCAGGCCGTGTTCACGCTGAAGGGCAAGCCGCTGAACGTTTGGGATCTGAAGCGCGATATCGTTTATAAGAACGACGAAATGTACAACCTCATGCGCGCCCTCGATGTCGAGGACAACATCGACGGTTTGCGTTATGACAAAGTCATTCTCGCCACCGACGCTGACGTCGACGGCCTGCACATTCGTAACCTCCTGATCACTTACTTTTACAAGTTTTTCGAACAGCTCGTGCACGAAGAACACCTTTACGTGTTGGAAACGCCGCTGTTCCGCGTGCGCAACAAGGAAAAGACGATTTATTGCTACAGCGAAGCCGAACGCGATGGCGCGATCAAGACGCTTGGTGGCAAACCGGAAATCACCCGGTTCAAAGGTCTCGGAGAAATCAGCCCCAGTGAAATGAAGCAGTTCATTGGAAAAGACATGCGGGTGAACAAGGTCGAATACGCCAGCAAAGTAGACGCGGCTGGCATTCTCAGCTTTTACATGGGCAAAAATACGCCCGAGCGCAAAGATTACATCATGGGCAATCTCGTGGTTCCGGTCGAAGACTGAGCCATCGGCGGAGCATTCCATGGTAGGGAGCGCAATCCTCTGTGCGCCGTCGTTTGTGCCGCGCTTTGTCGGCTGAAGGTGAAAACTCTTCCTTGCCACCCACTCGAAAATCATTTCATGTAGTGCGCACTTTCGATGCGCGAACCGCGTGTCCAAACCAAAATCTATGTCATCACTCGCTGGAAAGTTCGGAATCGTCTTCGGTGTCGCTAACAAACGCTCGATCGCGTGGGCCATTGCTCAAGCCTGGGCTAAAGCCGGTGCAACGTTGGCGTTCACCTACCAGGGCGAACGCCTCAAAGAAAACGTCGAGGAACTCGCGGGCACTTTCGGTGCAGACACTCTGTTGATGCCATGCGATGTCACGAAAGACGAAGATATCGCCCGCGTGTTTGCCGAAGTGGGACAGAAGTTTGGCAAGTTGCATTTGCTGTTGCACTCGGTCGCTTACGCCCCGAAAGACGCGCTCGAAGGGGAATTTGTGAACACGAGCCGCGAAGCGTTTCGCGTGGCCCACGATGTCAGCGCCTATTCGCTCGTTGCATTAGCGCGCGGTGCTGCTCCGCTCATGACCGAAGGCGGCAGTATGGTGGCGATGTCTTACTACGGCGCGGAAAAAGTCGTGCCGCATTATAACGTCATGGGCGTTGCCAAAGCAGCGCTCGAAGCGAGCACGCGTTATCTCGCGTATGATTTGGGTCCGAAAAAAATTCGCGTAAACTGCATCAGCGCCGGTCCAGTAAACACCCTCGCTGCCCGCGGGATCTCAGGATTCGGCGAAATGCTGAAACATTATGAAGCGCACGCCCCGCTGAAGCGGAATGTGTTGCCGGAAGAGCTCGGTGCGACGGGAACGTTCCTCGCCAGCGACGGCGCAGCCGCCATCACTGGACAAGTCATTTACGTCGATTGTGGCTACCAGATCATGGGAATGTGATTTGAAGGAAGAGTTGAAGCCTCCCTTTCCTCGCCCCTTTGGGGAGAGGATTAAGGTGAGGGGAAAGCCCGCCATTTTACGGCGTCTATTTTCCCGATGGACCGCATTTCTCCTCCCCCCGAAGGAAGAAGGAATTCAGCACCTCTTAAAAAAGCTGATCGCGGCTTACCGGCCTTTACACTCCAGCCAATTTTTTTTTCTTCAGACGGCTTTTCGCGAGCGGAGTTTCCGCCACGAGTAGCATCGGCGCCGGCGGCTTTCCGGTCCGGCTATGCTCCACCTTGCACGTAATCATGGTGCCAGCTTCTTTTAATCGTTCCACTTCCAGAATCGCGCCCATCATACGAGCACGATGTTGCATGACTCGAAGTCCCATTCCTTTTTTCTTCAGAGCGTCGAGAGGGATCCCGACACCATCGTCTTTGATCCGCAACGTCAGGAATGTTTTCGAATGGAGCAGGCTCAGGGAAACTTTCTTGGCCTTGCCATGTTTGATGGCGTTGGTTGTCGCTTCTTGTGCGATGCGATAAAGATGAACGGCTACGGCGTTGTCGCCGATGGAAACTTGAGGATCGCAAACAAGTGTTACCGTGACGCCGAAGAACTTTTCCAACGTTTCCGCCAACTGCTGCAATGCCGCATGGATGTCGTTGTTCTCCAAAACCACGGGACACAAGCCGCGCGCGATTTCCCGGCATTGCGAGAGCGCCTGGTTCAAGAGCGAAACGACGTTGCCCGCTTCTTTGGCTTCAGGCTCGACCGCTTTGGTGGTGAGCTTCTGCTGTAAAACTTTCGTGAGGAAATTGATGCCCGTAAGCATTTGGCCGAGACCGTCGTGCAGATCCTGGCCGAGACGACGCTGTTCGCGTTCGCTGATCTCCTGAATTTCCTGCTCAAGTTTGCGACGGTCCGTGATGTCGCGCAGAATGCAAAGGTTCAGGTTATGTGCAAAGCGGCAGGCGGAAAATTCCGCAAAGCGATGTTCGCCTTCGGGCAGTGTGAAGGTTAGTTCGCCAAATGAATTATTTTCCAACTGCACAAAACTGTTCTCGGCGACATCGGTCGAAAGCAAGTCGGAGAGACATTTCTGCAAGAGCTCATCCCGGGAACGGCGCAACAATGCGCAAGCCGCCGGATTCACTTCGATGAACCGACCGTCATCCTCGGAAATCATGATCGCATCGAGACTCCGTTCAAAGAGCAGACGGAAGCGCTCATTACTCTTTTGCAGCGCCCGAAGGGTTTCGAAATGCTGAATGGAATAACGAATGGAACGCTCGAGTGTGATCGCATCCAGACGATCCTTGAGCAAGAAGTCGGACGCGCCGCCCTTCGTTGCTTCCAAATCGATGATTGGATCGTCCGCGCCCGTGAGAATAATAATCGGTGCCTGCACCCCCATCGAGTTGGCTTTGCGCAACAGTTCGAGACCGTTCTCCGCACCGAGCCGATAGTCGACGAGATAAACATCGTGCGTCTGCGGCTGAATCGCCTTCATGCCCGCTTCGTAAGTCGCGACCCAGTCGACTTCGAATTTTTTATTCGGAACTTTCCGTAGGAGATGTTGGATGAGGAGGTGAACGTTTTCGTCGTCATCAACGAGCAAGACGCGAATGGACGTTTTTGGCAGATCAATTTTCATGCGGCGGCGTTAACGGAACATTGTAAACTGACTTGTTCCGCTTCCCTAACAAATTTAGGCGGTCGCGCCCATTTTTCAATCAGGCGTTCGCTGATTAGACCATCCCGCCCTGACACAAATCTTGCCTAAACGCTGCGGTCTTTCTACCTTGCGCAGCATGTCAACTTCCCGCGCCGAGCTCGTTCGTGGCCTCAATTTGCGCGATACCACTGCTCTAGTCGTCGGAACGATCATTGGAACGGGTGTTTTCCTTAAAACGGCGAAGATGGCAAATGCCGTCGGATCGCCGACGCTCGTCCTCCTCGTCTGGGTTGCAGCCGGTTTGCTTTCCCTGGCCGGTGCCTTGGCCTACGCGGAATTAGGAGCCATGATGCCAGAAGCTGGTGGGGAATTCGTCTATCTCAAGACCGCTTATGGTCGTTTGCCCGCGTTTCTTTTTGGGTGGATGCGAATCGTGATCGGCTCCACCGGATCGATCGCCAGCTTTGGCGTGGCCTTTGCGATTTTCGTTTCGGCTTTTCTTCCCAAAGAATGGATGGAGCCGTGGACAGACGTTAAGAAGATTCACATCTTCAGCGAAACCATTGAATGGCAATTGGGACCGCAACAATTCCTCGCCGTTGGATTGATTCTTACTTTTTCCGCACTCAACTGTCTGAAGGTTGTCTTCGGCGGACGCATTCAATCAGTCCTGACGTGCGGTAAGGTGATCGGCATTATTTCCATCGTGGTCGGTGTCTTCTTCTTCGCCGACGCCGGAAGTTGGGAACACTTGAAGTCGCCGGTTCCGGCAAAAACGTTTGCTTCGTTCGGCGCGCTCGCTTCGGCATTTGGCGTCGCGATGATCGGGGCGCTCTGGGCTTACGACGGCTGGAACAACATGCCGATGGTCGCAGGCGAAGTGAAGAATCCTGGAAAGAATGTGCCGCTGGCGTTGATGTTCGGGATGGCGATTGTGCTGGTGATTTATGGGCTGACCAACGTGGCTTACTTCTACGCGTTACCGTTCGAAGAGGTTAAATCCGCGACGACAAGTTTCAAAGGAACACCGGTGGTGACGAAAGCAGCCATGGCCTTCTGGCCGGCGCACGGAGCGAAACTGGTTTCGGTCGCCGTCCTGTTGTCGGTGATCGGTGTGATCAATGGATCCATCCTGACCAGCGCCCGCGTCCCTTACGCCATGGCGAAGCAAGGTCTGTTCTTCCCGATATTCGCGCGACTGAACGAGAAACAAGCAGTGCCGGTGGCCGCCATCATCATGCAAGGAATTTGGGCAAGTATTTTGGCGCTGTCGGCCACGTTCGATCAATTGACCGATGGCGTCGTGTTCGCCTCGATGATTTTTTATGCCTCCTGTTGTCTCGCGGTGATTGTCCTCCGTAAGAAGATGCCGAACGCGCCGCGTCCCTATCGCACCTTGGGTTACCCAATCGTGCCAATCATGTTCGTGCTGGTGGCGGGTTGGTTGCTGGTGGACAGCGTCATTAACAACACCGTGTTCTCCGTGGCAGCGCTGCTGCTGATTCTCGCCGGGTTACCGATTTATTTTTACTTGGGGAAAAAGCCGGTTGCGACTGGTTCACCATCACAAAAACCAAATGTCACGGTCTAGCTGGATTAGAAGAATCTTCATCGTTGCGGTGATGGCGGCTGTTGCTATCCCACAAATTATGCCGGTTCGGCGTATTAAGCCGATGACTGCGTGTTTTCAATGGCTGGACCAAATCGCCGGAGCAAAAGATCAATGGGCGGTAGAGCATAACAAGAGCACGAACGACATCCCAACCTGGGAGGACATGAAACAGTACTTCAGAGATACGCCCACGTGTCCCGCTGGCGGCACCTATTCAATAAATGCTGTGAACGAAGCCCCAACCTGCAGCCTTCAAAATGCAACAAATGGAGCGCACATCTTGAGACATTAGCAGGCTTAGCCATTCCCATTCTTCAAAAAGAATTCCAACCCTTCCGCGATTCCGTGTCCGCAGTGTTTCGTGCTGATGAAACCGTTCTGTTCGCGCACGGTCTTTTTCACGAGGTCGATGGCATTTGAATTCGTCGCGAGATGATGCGCGATTTTCGTGGATAGCATTGGTAGATCGTTCAAGTGATCGCCCGCGGCAAAAATGTTTTTGGGCTTCACATTAAGTCGACGCGCCAGTTCGGTCAGCGCCGTTCCTTTATTGAACGCCACGTGACTGAACCGGGCGTAGACATCATTCCGCACCACCACGAGTTCTGGCACCCGTTTGCAATAGCCGTTCAAGTATTCGTGGATCGCTTCGGCATCGGCGGTCTTTTCCGCGATGAAACAAAACGGCGAATAAATATCTTCGTAGATGGTCGCGGCAAAACGCCCGTTGACCCATGCGATCAACTCCGGAACATCGAGGCGCACTTTCGCGAACAACTCCGCGTGCGTTCGGTTGCAAAGATCGTTCCACTCTGCAAGGGCCACATAGCGCGAATCTTCATGGATATAAATCTCCCGCTCCACGAGCACGAGAAAGTCTGGCTTCACCGTCAGATGCGAGCGGCCCATCGCTTCCATGAGGCCAGATAGATCGCGTCCGGTATTGATGACCCATTTTGCGCCGGCTCCCTGGCACTCGGCGATCAGCTCTTGCAACCGATGGGGCACGGGAGGATTTTCAAATTCCGCAAACAACGTCCCATCGAAGTCGGTGGAGATAAGTTGAATCGGGGCTGTTGACTTTGCTGGAGCGGCTTTAGACTTTGGACTCATTCGGTTGCGCGAAAACATTCGTGCGATACCGTGCTTTGTCAAAACTTTATGACGCATCAGGATCAATACGACGACGCCATGTTCGATTACAGTACGGGTGATTTCGATTCCGCATTGGCGAAGTTCCAGGGCATACACGCGCTCGAACCGGATCATTTTGACGCGCAGCTCTCGATCGCGATGTGTTATTACCGCAAAGGCGACTTCGCTTCCGCCATCGCTGAGGGCCATAAGGCTGAGAAACTCAAACCGGCTGAACAACTGGTGCACACGAATCTTTCCCTCTTCTACATGAAATCAGGGGACAAGAAGACAGCTGAGCATCACGGACTTCAGGCGCGCATCGCGTCATGGAAGAGTGATATGTCCGCGCCGAGTGGCAAGCCGAAGGGCGAGGACGAATTGCAAATGTCGCAGCCGAAAGCGCCCGCGATGAAGATCCCGGATAAATTTCCAGACATGCCGTGGAAGAAAAAGCCGCCGGTCGCTCCCGAAGGTGAGAAGCCGAAGACGGATGGCGAGAAGCAGGGTTAGAGCGAATCTTAAAAGAAGAGACCTCACCCTAACCCTCTCCTTCCCAGGAGAGGGGACAGCGGGTCGCACGTTTTCTGATTGGTCAATAACCCTTGGCTAATCCAGCGCTGGATTTTTCGAAGCTTTGGCAAACCAAGCGTGTAAGTTTTGTCGGAAGACTGAATACGATTCCCCCTCTCCTGGGAAGGAGAGGGCCGGGGTGAGGTTTTTTCTGCGTTACGGCGCCAACCGTTCAATCTTCCACGCCCCGTCCGTAGCGCGGCTGTAAAGAAGACGATCGTGCAGCCGACTCGTCCTCCCCTGCCAAAATTCAAACTGCGCCGGCACCACACGAAATCCGCCCCAGAACGACGGCAACGGAATCTGACCATCGGCAAATTTGCGCTTCATCTCGTCGAATTTCATTTCGAGAAACTTGCGCGATTCAATCGCACGACTCTGCGGCGAGGCCCATGCGCCGATCTGACTTTCGATCGGCCGCTTCCAAAAATATTTTAGCGATTCACTTGCAGGAATTTTTTCCGCGACACCGCTGACGATCACCTGGCGCTCCAACCCAAGCCACGGGAAGAGCAACGCGACATTCGGATTTTGCGCAATCTGCTGCGCCTTTTTACTCTCGTAATTCGTGAAGAAGACAAACCCGTTGGCATCGTAGTTCTTTAAAAGGACCGTGCGGAGCGAAGGACGTCCCTCGGGCGACACGGTCGAGAGACTCATCGCGTTCGGTTCGTGGATTTTGGCCTGACACGCCTGTTCGAACCACAAGGCGAATTGATCGAACGGGTCGTTCTGGAGGTCGTCAAGATCCAGACCTGCCCGCGTATAATCCACCCGCATGTCTTCCATGTTCATCATCTGAAGTAAAAATGCGAACCGGCGTTTGCGCAAGTAACTTGCGAACGCCGGTTCGAATCGAAATGTGAAACTAAACTACGCGGTCGGCACTGCGATGCGCTTGCTCTTCTGAGAAGCGAGATCGGTGCGGCGCTGCGACAGGCTCTTAAAGAACTCTGCGCCTTCGCGGGCACGACGTTTGAACACGTCCTTGTCCTTCAGCATAGAACCGAAGATGCGCCACGACGGCTTGCGCGGAATCAGCAACTTGCCGAATTTATTGAAATAGTAGCGGTGATAGAATTCTTCGAGTGACTCGTAAATCTGGTCCTTGTTCAGGCCGGGATACTCGAGCGTGCTCTGTTGAAAACCGTCGTCTTCCACGAGATCAGTTTTATCTTTCTTCGTGAACCAGCCATTCTTTTTGGCCTCATCAAACAATTCCGTGCCAGGATACGGCGCGGCGAGTGATACCTGGAGACTGAACACGTCCAGTTCCTTCGCAAAATTAATCGTCTGCTCAATCGTCTCACGCGTTTCCACGGGAAGACCGAGAATAAACGTGCCGTGAATGACCACCCCGGCTTTATGGGCCGACTTCGTGAACTTCCGCATCTCATCGGTGGTGACACCTTTTTTGATGCGCTTCAACGTTTCGTCGTTGCCCGATTCATAACCAACGAGGAACAAGCGGAGTCCGCAATCCTTGAAGAAAGCAATCGTGTCGTAATCCAGATTCGCGCGACTGTTGCAGCTCCAGGTCAAACCGAGCGGTGCCAGTTTCTTCGCGATTTCGCGAGCGCGCGGGAGATTGGCCGTAAAGGTATCGTCATCGAAAAAGAATTCTTTCACCTGCGGAAAGAGCTTCTTCATGTAGGCCATTTCGTCGGCCACATTTTGCGCGGAGCGAACGCGATATTTATGTCCACCGATCGTCTGCGGCCAGAGGCAGAAGGTACATTGCGCCGGGCAACCGCGTCCGGTGTACATCGACACGTACGGATGTTGCAGGTAACCGATGAAATATTTTTCGATCTCGAGATCGCGTTTGTAAACGTCGGCCACCCAGGGAAGCGCATCCATGTTATGGATCAATTCGCGTTCCGGATTATGGACGATTTTGCCGGCGGTATCGCGGTAGGAAAGTCCATGAATGGTCGACAATTCACGATCTTCGGCGACTTCTTTGCAGGTGAAATCAAATTCGCGGCGACCAACCCAGTCAATCGCGGGAGAGGCCTTCAAGGTTTCCGACGGCAACACGGCGGCGTGCGCGCCGATGAAACCAATCTTCGTTTCCGGACGATTCTTCTTAATCGCTTCGGCCACCTTGCTGTCGTTCTTCAACGATGGCGTGGAGGTGTGAATGATGACGTGATCGTAGCCCTTCGCAATTTCCAGACATTGTTTGATGTCGATATTGTGCGGAGGACAATCGAGCAATTTGGAATTGGGCGTCAACGCAGCGGGCTGCGCCAACCAGGTCGGATACCAGAACGACGTGACTTCGCGTCGCGCCTGATAGCGTGAACCGGCGCCACCATCAAAACCGTCAAAGGACGGAGGGGAAAGGAATAAGGTTTTGCTCATGAATTATTCTCTGGATTGAATCTCAATATAACTATGGTCTGGCTTCAACGATTTTAACGCTTCATTAACTTCTCGACCTAAATTTTTCAAAACAGCCCAGTTGGGCGTTGGTAACTCAATGATTCCGATTTTTCGCTCTCCCAACTTCTGTTGGTAACGAAGGTTCTTGTCGGACGTGATAAACGCATCGAATCGATCTTCAGCGCGCCGAAGAAGGTCGCCGTTTTTGATTCCGGCCCATCCTGCTTCTTGCACGGTTGCGACTTCATGCCCAACCAACAGCTTGGCGAGAGGACGCGGAACGCATTCGTCCAGCAAAACTCTCACGCCGCTTTCTCCAGGACTCGACAACCAAAACGCAATACCGCCTCGGCTTGGTCCCGCTTCACCGTCGGAAACCAATCAATGAAATCATTCAATGTCGCCCCCGATGCGAGGTTCGACCAAAGTGCGTCCACCGGAACACGTGTTCCAGCAAACACCAGTCGCCCGCCAAGAATCTCTGGATCCGACGTCACCGGAAGGTCTTTCAAATCTTCTGGATCAAAGATGATTCTCATATGAAAAGTTAACCATGCCTGCTGATCGCGGCAAAGGGCAACTTAACCGACTAATCCTTCTTCGCTTCCGCAATCTTCTTCAATAAATCATCACGTTGGGTCGTATCGGCGCCCGTGCTGCAACCACCACCGGCTTCGCCATGTTCGTGATCGTGCGTATGCGGCTCTTCTTTACGGAAGAACACCGACTGCGCGCCGTTCATCGCGGCTCGCGGAGAATTGATCGCCGCTTTGGCTTCGGCTAAATGCCCTTTGCCAATCGACGTGCCGTTGAACGCGTTTACTTTATAACCGTCAAGATATGGTTTCGGTTTGGTGCCGAAGTTATACGCAAAGTTCTTCCAGTTATCGCCCGCTTTGTAATTGGTGCCCAGCGCACCGCTCGGGTCGTAACCGCAATGGACCATGCAGTTTTCGCAACGGGGATCGCGCGCCACACCGTCGACGACGCCATACTTATCCCACTGCACTTTTTCCAACATGTCATTGAACGTCGGATAATGACCATCGGTCATCAGGTAACACGGGCCTTTCCAGCCGCGAATGTTATACGTCGGGATCGCCCACGCCGTGCAGGTCAGCTCGCGTTTGCCGGAAAGAAATTCCTGGTAAACGGGCGTTCCGAAAATGGTGAAGTGTTTGCCCCACTCCTGGATCTTCGCGAATTTTTTGCGCGTCATGTCGCGCGTGAGGAAAAATTCCTTCGGATCTTTGTTGAGCCGCTTGGCCATGTCCTTCTTGGCGGCATCGTAATCGTATCCGGGCGAAATCGTGTGACCATCGACTTCCAGCCACGAGAAGAACTTGAACATCTCCTCGATTTCCTGGATCTCGGTTTCTTTATAAACCGTCGTGTTCGTCGCAACCTGGTAACCCAAAATTTTCGCCATCTTGATGGCATCGACGCATTCTTTGAAAACGCCTTCGCGTTCCACGATCAAATCATGCGTGTATTCGAGACCGTCGATATGAACGTTCCAATACATCCACTTCGAAGGGCGAATCACGATCTTGTTCTTCGCGGCTTCGGCGTCTTTTGGTTTCCGGATCGCTTCGACTTCTTTCTCGGTGATTAGTTTTTCCTTGAGCAGCTTTTCAATCTTCGGCTCAACGGCAGGCGTATAAATCGCGGCCATGTAATCGCGCATTTTTTTCCGCATGAACATGCCGTTCGTGCAGACGTAAACCACGCGGCCTTGTTCGAGAATGCCTTTGATCAGCTCTTCGATCTTCGGATAAATCAGGGGTTCGCCACCGCAGATCGACACCATCGGCGCGTTGCATTCGACGGCGACGTCGAGGCATTTTTCCAGGGGCACCATGTCTTTGAGCGACGTGGAGTATTCCCGAATACGACCGCAGCCGGTGCAGGTCAGGTTGCAGGTGTGGAGTGGTTCCAACTGCAAGACCATCGCGAACTTTGAGGTTCGGCGGGCTTTGTGTTTAATGATATGGCTGGCGATTTTCGCCGTCAGCGCCAAAGGAAATCGCATATGTATTACAGAGTTTTAACCGAGTCCCCGTGTTCCATCTGAGGCACAGAAGCTGTCGTGTTCGTTTTTTGATCCGGTTGCTGGGGCTTGGTTTGCCCAAATCCCGGCAGGAGGAACATCAAAGGTGACACACTGCCTGTCCCATTGAAGCCGCTGCAGCCGACACCAATCAGTACAATCGGCAGCACCGCGAGCAATAGAAAAACTTTCTTCACGACCCGAAAACTATAGGAGCCGCGAAGCCAATAGCAATGCTATTTCTTCCTCAGGGAATCATGGATACGGGGTGGTGACTTTGGGATCCACCAGGCTCTCGCACTGCCAAAACAATTTTTTTGGACTCTAAAAAAACTTTTTCGGAAGATTAGAAACTTTTTTAGACTCAAAAAATTTCATTTCGGAAGAAAATAATCTTTTTTAGACTCCAAAAAAGTTGCTAGGGAAGAAAATAAGTTTTTTTAGACTCAAAAAAAGTCGCTACGGAAGAAAATAAGTTTTTTTAGACTCTAAAAAAATCATTTCGGAAGATTATAATTTTTTTTAGACTCTAAAAAAGTTTCTACGGAAGAAAAAAACTTTTTTTAGAGTTCAAACAAAGTTCATTTCACGACAGGAATGAAGGTTGTTTTACGGAAAATGGAATGTAAATCGATCCCGTTAACGTAAAAGACCCTATTTTTCGTCTTTTGAAAAATACTCCAGTGAGGCATCGTATAACCCGCTCTCTGGATTCCAGAGATTCCCAAAGCGTCCGGGAAAGTGTGGGCTTCAATTGCCTGCGTTTGGACGAGAACCAGAAAAAATTCGGATTTGTTACAAATACTCTTGCAGTTGAACGCAGTTTTGCTAAAAAAGAGACCGCCGATGGTCAAGAATCCGGTGCGGACGTTGAAATATTTGACCATCTCGTTTCCTCCACGTCGCACCGAGCAGCGCAAGAAGTGTTGTCGCTGCAGTAAACCTTTTTACTTTTTTCCATGCTGTTAGCACAGTCGCAATTGGTCTATATCTGGCATCAAGCCACGCCGGAAGCCAAGGTCATTATCATCTGCCTGGCGGTCTTTTCCATCGTCGCCTGGACGACGATGTTCGCCAAGGGGCTCCAGATGCGGAAGGCGAAAAAACTTAACCTCTATTTTGACACCGAATTTCGCGCGCAAAAAAATGTGCTCGGCATTTTTGATCGTCGTATTCAGGTCGATGGCTGTCCGCTCTTCACCATCTACAACGAAGGCAGTATCGAACTGGATACCCGGTTGAAAACTTCGGAGGGTCAACCACGCAAACAATGGCTTTCGCTCAAATCCGTCGAGCACATCAAGCGCACGCTGGAAGGTTCCGTGGCGCGTGAATCGTTGAAGCTGGAATCGGGTTTGATTCTCCTCGCCATCGCGGTGAGCGGCGCGCCATTTCTCGGTTTGCTCGGAACCGTTTGGGGCGTCATGGATACGTTTGCGGCGATTGCCCAGAGCGGGAAAGCAGATCTGACCACGATGGCGCCCGGTGTTTCCGCGGCGCTCGTGACGACCGTCGCCGGGTTGCTCGTGGCGATTCCCTCGATGTTCGCTTACAATTGGCTCGTGCATACGCTGCGCGTGCGAACGGTTGAGCTCGATAATTTTGCGCAGGACCTGATGTCGAAGCTGGAAACGGAATATTTGAAAGAGGAATGAGGCGCTTTTCCCAACGTAATTCGCTGGTGACGTTGAATGA